>NZ_CP011388.1:1182500-1360000 GCF_001644605.1 Paenibacillus swuensis
CCGCTCCCGCTAAATCCGCATACTCTTCGAAGGACATATCCTTCATATAATTTTCATTGATTAAATCTATGACCTTCTTTACAGCCTGCTTAAGCTGCGTATTATAGGACGAGTTAATTTCGTGGATATACGGAATTACGATTTTCTTTTTGAACCACTGCAGAATCTCACTGGTCTGTCTCAATTGCGATAACTGGTCGTACAGATTTTCCCCTTTATAAATTGCATACACATGGAATCCCGCCTGGAGAAGCGTCTGATGAATATTCCCCAGAAGCTGCGCCATCGCCTGATGAACGTAAAACTCGATCTCCAGCCGGTGCTCGAACTCCTTTATGAACACTTCCAGTTTCTCCAATGATTCTTCCTCTTGCCCCAACCGAATTGCATGCAACAAGTCTTTCTCCGCTTCAAAAGGATACTGGAAACGGTAATCGCCATGTACCGTCAGTTCGTCCATCTCGATAATCTGGTTCGACCCCGTGAAATTACGATACTTTAACGTTTGGTACGCTTCTTCCAGTTGAATCGGCATGTCCTCCAGATGCTCGCTGAGTTGACCGATACACACGGTGACCTGCAGCTTGAGCATAATGGACAACGTATCGGCCAATTCCTGAGACAACGAAACCAGCTCCGTCTTGGCGAGAGCCGTCCGTTCGGAAGGAATGCCCGCGATCATGCCAAGGGACATGTTCTGAAAGTTGATGACATGAACTTGCTGCAGCCGGTTCGCGGCCATTTCTTCGGCTATATTCGCCGCCGCGAAGCTGGCCAGCAGCTGCTCATCTTCTTTAAATTTTCCCGCATCATTCTTTAGACCAGACAGCTGCGCTACAATCACTACAAACCGGTAACCGGATGTTTCCCAGCCGTAGTAAGCCATGCGTTCCTTCAATTCGTTTTCCTTTAGATAATACAGATGGCCTTGAATTAACTGCAGCATGAAGCTTTCTCTTAAGCTCGGAAGCTGTTCGTCAATTTTCGCTTCCAATGAGCGGCTCATGCTGGACAGACTCTGCCAACGTTTCTCAATAAACTCCAATTCATCCCGATGCGTTCCTTCGTCATCGTCTTCCGTTTTACCGGAGGATACGGTGCGAAAGAGCTGAGCTACCGGGCGATAAATTCGGTGGGAAGTCACCCAGGATAACACAAAAGAGGCTACCACACCCACGATACTGACCAGAATGATTAACCTCGACATCATAAGGACTGGCTCGGAAATCTTGGAGACATCGGTTGCCGAGGCGAAGATCCACTCGGTTCCGCTGCGGGTGAAGGTCCGGTACGACACGGAATAACGCTTCTCCTTGCCCGTATAGATGAACGGCTTGCTATCCCCCCGCAGAACGTGGGCTTTCACCTCATCCCGGAGATTACGCTCAATCTGATGGGCTCCGCCCGGCTCCAGGGCATTCATGATCAGCCAGTCCCCATTGCTGTCCATGAGCAAGGGAATGCCCGATGTTCCCAACGTTTGGAGTTGGGATTTCAATTTGCCGGTGTTGATCTGTACAATTAAAGCCCCGAAACGTTCATTGTTAGTATCGCTCAGACGATGAACTAACGCATATTTAAATTTGTTGTTATTTAAAGGCGCGGGACCTCCGAAGTATGGAGAGTCCACCAGATCCTTCGACCAATACAAATCCCTTTCACCTTCCATCAGCTTCTCCATCAAGGCTTGGCCGCCGGAATCGGTAACGGTTTCATATCCGTTGATATCCGACACCAGCAATCCGGTTTTGTTCAGATATAAAGTAACCTCCTGAATCAGAGGATTCGTTTCTTTCATAATAGAAAGCGTTTTATATAAATTCCGCGTTAAAGTAAACTCTTCCCCTAAATCAACATCCGCAAGCGATTTGCCCAATACCGGATTGAATGCCCATTGAGACATGCTGACTTCCAGCTGCATCAACTGCTCATCCATCTGGGAAGTGCTCCGCGCCAGCTGTTGCTGATGCGTACGATTTAGTTCTTGCTCGATGCGCGGGACACCGATGAAATGCAAACTTAGTCCGATCATCACCGTGGGCAGGCAGGTAATCAACAGAACCATAATTAAGCTTTTTCTGAAAAATGAGGATCGAAAGATGACTCCTCCAAACTTGGTGTCGCTTAACATGTGAATCATCTCCCCAGCCTGATCATCTAGTTAATATTGCTAACCTTTAATATAGCGAAGTCTATGCTTTCCTACAATAAACTTTACCCCTTCATCGGCATTTCCTCATTAAGATTCTTTTTGCTTACCAGGTATAAACAGACTATAACCCAGCTGGAATCCGCAGTTTCACGGGTCAAAACACTCTTATTGCGGAAAAAGCCGCACCCCTGTAAATTAAAGCCACAAAGGTTTACGCTGGCTGAATTTGAACACAAGAGGGAGATGCGCATGAGTGTTATGGAAGAAAGAGCTGGAATCGGCAACACCCCGTACAAACCATTAAAATCCAGACGGAGAAGCGTATGGGCCTCCATCAAGAGAGACCGATATCTGTACTTGCTCGGATTGCCCGGCTTGATCTGTCTGATATTGTTCAAATATGTACCGATGTGGGGCGTCATTATCGCCTTTCAGAATTATTCACCTTTCCTTGGTTTCGGAGCCAGTGAATGGGTCGGCATGGAGCATTTCCAACGTTTATTCGCGAATCCCGATTTCGCGGTATTGTTCAGAAACACATTGGCCATTAACCTGATGGGATTATTCCTGTTCTTCCCGGTTCCTATTATTCTAGCGTTAATGATGAATGAAGTGCGGCAACAAGTATTTAAACGTGTCGTTCAATCGATTGTCTATCTGCCTCACTTCCTATCCTGGGTTATCATCGCGGGACTGACCTTTACGATGTTTGCTACCGGGGAAGGGTTAGTGAATAAAGTTCTTGAGCAATGGGGACTCAGCCGTGTAGAATGGCTGACGACTCCCGGTTACTTCTGGGCATTCCTCACAGGGCAGAGCATCTGGAAGGAAGCCGGATGGGGCACGATTATTTTCCTGGCAGCCATTGCCGGTGTCGATCCGCAGCAATATGAAGCCGCCCGGATGGACGGCGCAAGCCGATTACGTCAAATTTGGCACATTACGCTGCCGGCCATACGCAATGTCGTTGTCATCTTATTGATTCTCCGCATGGGGAATATGATGGATGTCGGTTTCGAGCAAGTGTTCCTGATGCAGAACAGCCTAGTTTCCAGCGTATCCGAAGTGTTCGATACTTATGTATACCGCGTGGGTATCCAGCAGTCTGAATTCAGTTATAGCACGGCCGTAGGATTATTTAAATCCGTAGTCGGCTTAATCTTGGTCATGGGTTCCAATTATCTGGCCAAGAAGTTTGGGAATGAAGGGTTCTTTTGAACCAACAAGGAGGTTAATCAATGAAAGAGTCATTCAGCGAGAAACTATTTAACTATACGAATCTGGGATTACTCCTTCTGATCGGGCTGGTTTCTCTGTTCCCGTTCTACTATATCATCGTCGTCTCCTTTACGGATTCCAAATCGTTTATATCAAACAGCTTGACCCTATATCCGAAGAACTTCACCCTGGACGCCTACAGATATATTTTCTCAACAAAAACCTTTACGAATTCTCTGGGTGTGAGCGCTTATCTTGCCGTTGTGGGTACCGCCTTGAGTCTGATTGTTTCCGCGGCCTTTGGTTATATGGTTTCCCGAAAACGCCTATATGGCCGTAAGTTCTTTATGATCGCCCTGGTCATTACGCTTCTGTTTAATCCCGGGATCATCCCCCACTATTTATTGATTAAAGAAATGGGGCTTATGAATAGCACTTGGTCCATCATCCTGCCCGGACTTCTAAGTGCCTGGAATGCCATATTGCTCAAAACGTTCTTTGACGGTATTCCGGAAAGCCTTGAAGAATCCGCCTTCATCGACGGAGCGAATGATATCCGCATCTTCTTTCAGATCATCTTACCGCTGTCTCTTCCCGCGCTCGCAGCTTTCGGTCTGTTCTTTGCCGTCGGGTATTGGAACACCTTCTTCCAGGCGGTTATGTACATTACGGACAGCACCAAATGGCCACTGCAAGTTCTTCTGCAAGCCATGCTGGTAGAATCGTCTACGGGTATAGCCGATGCCGGAGTAGCCTCTCAGATGGCATCCGAACAGCAGGTTACGCCTGAAATCATTAAGATGGCCGCGATTGTTGTCGCCACCGTACCCATTTTGTTGGTGTACCCGTTCCTGCAGAAGCATTTTGCCAAAGGTGTCATGTTGGGCTCTGTCAAGGGATGATCACATGTTATAGAATGTACTTAGAAAAGGGAGGCAGTATCATGAAGAACAGAAAATCTGTATTGCTTGCTTTAACCGCTTTCATGGCTTTATCCGCCGTATTATCCGGGTGCGGGAATGCCGCAAACGACCCAGAGACGGGTGCAGCCAATGCCGGGAACAAAAATGAACCAAAAGTAAAAGAGCCTACGGAATTCAGCATGATGAGCATAACCTATGAATCCGAGCTGCCGCAGAATGACAATCCGGTTGAACTGGAAATGGAGAAACGCACGAACACCAAGATGGACGTAACCTTCGTCCCTGCTAACAACTATGGCGATAAGATCAAGGTGACGTTAGCTTCCGGCGACATCCCGGATGTTATGCTGACGACCTGGATTTATGATTCCGTTGTGCTTAGCGCGATCAAGCAAGGCGCTTTCTGGGATTTGACTCCTTATCTGAAAGACTATCCTAACCTTCTAAAGACTTATCCGAAAGAAAGTATTGATAACACGAAAGTAAACGGTAAGGTGTACGGCCTTCCGCGTCCGCGTCCTCTTGTTGGCGGTCAGGGTTTCCCTGCCCTCCGGAAGGATTGGTTGGATAAAGTCGGACTGCAAGTGCCGCAAACCATGGACGAATTATACACCGTGTTGAAAGCATTTACAGAACAGGATCCGGATGGAAACGGAAAGAAAGATACGTACGGATTTATCGGTAGTGTAACGGAATCTTGGGTAGATAAACTGGTTTTTGTTGAAGATGTATTCGCGGGTTATAACGGCATTTACTATCCTAAAGACGGCAAGATGCTTTACAGAGACCTGCTTCCTTCCACAAGAGAAGCACTTGTATGGTTGAATAAAGCTTACAAAGAAGGTGTTCTTGCGCCGGATTTCGCGGTCATTAAGAACTCCCAAGTGCTAGATTACGCCAAGCAGGGGAAAGTTGGTATGATCCCTACCGCCATGGATGCTAACGTTATTGGAGATTGGTTGACGGCGGTCCAGCCTAACGCGCCTAAAGCGGAAATTGTTCATGTTCCGACATTGGTTTCACCGGCTACAGGAAACAAATACTATCCTAAAGAAGGCGGACACTTCGGAAACTATATGATTTCCAAGAAGGTATCGGAAGAGAAACTGAAAGACATTCTGGCATTCTTCGATTACGGCGCTTCCCAGGAAGGTATGGATCTGGCTAACTTCGGCTTCGACCCATCCCACTATAAGGAAAATGCGGAAGGTCAGAAGGAAATTACCGATGAGTTCAAGAAAATCGGCGGCAGCTCTTATAAGAATATCTGGACGCTTGTAAATCCTTATTCCCGTCTGACACCGAAACCAGGTTACCCGAAAGAATACTACGCGCGTGACGTAAAAGTCGTTGAGGAAAGACTCTCAGTCGGCACTTACCTGAACACGAACGGCGTTGAATCGGAGACGGAAGTGAAGTATGGTCCGGAAATTGGCAAAAAGATTCATGATATGAAGATGAAGGTCATTGTCGGCAAAGAATCCCTTGAGAATTGGGATAAATTTGTCGCAACGATGGAAAAGGATCCGAACTTAACTAAAATGCTTGAAGAGAAATATGCAAGCTATGTAAAGTTATACGGGGACAAGTAAGAACTTGAAGAGGCCATGCGAAATCATCGCATGGCTTCTTTATGCTATTCTATATGCAGAAGGAGTGATGATATGAAAATTATTGAATTAACTTATGAGGATAATCAACAGCAAATTTCAAATTTACTGGAAAAACACAGCAAGTCCAGCGATCCGAATATCCCGCCTTATGTACGTGAGACCATCTCGCTGGCCGCTTATGAAGACGATATTTATATAGGCGGAGTCACGGGGGACATGGTCTGGAACATCCTTAATGTCCACCTGCTCGCCGTCGATCTTAATTATAGAGGAAATGGACTAGGAGCCGCCCTGCTGAAAGAAATCGAAGCTCGAGCTCGTCTTGCCGGCTGTAAGGTTAGCGAATTAACTACGATGAGCTGGCAAGCTCCTCACTTCTACCAGAAACAGGGATATGCTATTTTTGGTGAGATCAAAAATTGCCCTGTTGAAGGCGAAACCAAATTTTATCTTAAGAAAATTCTTTAATATGCTATAACAATTCGGCGTATGCTCCCCGCTTTTGCAATAAATCCTCATGACTCCCCTGCTCCACAATGCGGCCCCGGTCAATATACATAATCGTATCTGCATCGCGAATCGTATTCAAGCGGTGGGCGATGATGAAGGAAGTTCTTCCTTCCATCACCCGAAGCAGAGCCTCCTGGATGTGGAGTTCTGTACGGGTATCAATGGAGCTTGTGGCTTCATCCAGGATGAGGATCGCCGGCTCCGCCAGGATCACGCGCGCGATGGCCAACAGCTGCCGTTGCCCCTGACTCAGATTGCCGCCGTTCTCGGACAGCATCGTGTCGTACCCCTGAGGGAGCCGCCGGATGAAACGATCCGCATTAGCCAGGGTGCTGGCTTCCCGCATCGACGTCTCTGAGGCATCCGGGTTGCCGTACAAGATATTCTCCCGGATCGTCCCGGAGAATAAGTAGGTGTCCTGCAGCACGATGCCAAAGCATCGTCTTAAGCTCTCCCGCGTATACTCGCGGATGTCTCTGCCGTCCAGCAGGATGCGTCCTTCGGTCACGTCGTAGAAACGAGTGATCAGGTTGACTATAGTCGTCTTCCCCGACCCGGTTGGGCCGATAAGCGCGGTTGAGCTTCCAGCCGGCGCATCGAAGCTCACTCCTTGCAGAATGGGCACATCGGATCGGTAGCTGAAGCTGACGTTCTCGAATGTCACCCGGCCGCGAGGGTTGGAGACTGGCGTTGCGCCCGGCGTATCCGCCGACTCCTCCGGCTCATCCAGAATTTCAAAAACCCGTTCCGCGCCGGCCACCCCGGATTGCAGAACGTTGTACATGTTCGCGAGTTCATTCAACGGCCGGACGAATTGCCTTGAGTAACTGAGAAAACTGGCGATTACACCTACCGTAATGTTTCCCTGTACCGCGAGAATCCCGCCTGCGATAGCCACGGCCGCAAACCCGATATTATTGATGACGCCTAAGAGCGGCATGAGAAAGCCGGAATAGATTTGCGCCTTCAAACCCACTTCTTGCATCCGATCGTTAACGGCGTTAAATTCCTCCATCGACTTCCGTTCCCGGTTGAACGCTTTCACGACTTCCATGCCGGTGATTGTCTCCTCAATGTGGCCGTTTAGTTTCCCCAACTGCGCCTGTTGCTCCTTGAATAACACACGTGTCTTTCGTGTAATGGAGCGGGCCAGCACATACACCAACGGAACGGTAATTAACGTAGCTAACGTCAGCAGCGGACTTAACACCAACATCATTATGAGCGAGCCTGTGATGGAGATAACACCGGCCATAAGTTGTACGGTGGCCAGCGAGAGCGATTGACTTACGTTATCGATGTCATTGGACAGACGACTCATCAGTTCCCCATGGCGCCTCCCGTCAAAAAAACCCAGCGGCAGCTTCTGCAGCTTGCCGAACAGCGTGCGGCGCAAGCTGCCGATGATGCGCTGCGATACCCCGGCCATAAGCCAGCTCTGCAGCAAGTTCAGCACCGCATCGGCCAGATAAGCCGCGGCCAACACAAGTATAATCATCTCCAGCAGCCGGAGATTGACCTTCCCGTTGTCCGCGGTCATGGCGTTTACGGCCTCGCCGATCAAATACGGGCCCGCCAACGTCAGTAGGGAACTCGTAAGCAGGAACAGGAAAATCAGAAGGAGTCCCTTGCGTTCGTTTCCCACAAAGTTCATAAACCGCCGAATCGTACCCGTGAAATGCTTCGGCTTAGCACCTGGCCCTGAACCGCGGGCCCAGGCGCCGCCGCGGGGACTGTTCAGCACAGGGACTTCCCGCGAAGATCCGGCATCCCCGGTTCCCCCAGTATTGCGTTTCAAGTCAGACATACGGGCTCACGCCTCCTTCCCCAGCTGAGATCGGTAAATCTCCTGATACACACGGCAGGTGCGCAGCAAATGTTCATGGGTGCCCTGACCGGCAATGGCGCCTTCGTCCATCACAATAATGTGATCGGCATCCGCCACCGATGAGATGCGCTGCGCGATGAGCAAGCAGGTCACCCCGCCCGCATACGCCTTCAATGCCGTCTTGATCCGCCCCTCTGTCGCCACATCCACCGCGCTGGTACAGTCATCCAGGATCAAGATATCGGGTTTCCGGATGAGCGCGCGGGCAATGGACACCCGCTGCTTCTGGCCTCCCGATAGATTGACTCCGCGTTGCCCGACCACCGTGTCATAACCTTCAGGAAAGGACGTAATAAAGCCGTCCGCTTCCGCCATCCTGGCATAGTGCGCCGCCTCTGCCTCATCCGCCTTTTCATTGCCCCAGCGGATATTCTCCATGAACGTCCCTGTGAACAGCATCGTCTTCTGCGGGACGATCGCGATCCGCTCCCTCAACGCTTGCGGATCCTGCGCATTCACATCCACGCCGCCAATCTTAACCCTACCCGAGGTTACGTCGTAGAACCGGGGGATTAGCGAGACCAGCGTGCTTTTGCCTGAACCCGTGGAACCGATCATGCCCACCGTCTGCCCCGGCAAGCAGGTAAAGCTGATTTGGCGCAGTACAGGCTCTCCTGAAGCCCCTGGATAAGAGAAGCTGACCTCCTCGAAGTCGATTCTTCCCCTCTCGTAACCAGCCTCAAGCGATCCGGCTTTCCCTTGTTCTGAAACTTGCTCTGGTTCTCGCTTCAATTCTCGTTCCGGTTCGCTACTTTCCATCGGGTCCGCTTGAGCAAATACCTCGCTAATTCTGACGGCGGAAGCACGGGCACGGATAAACAAGTTAACCACCATGGATATGAGCATCAAGGTGAACAAAATCTGGGTCGTATAATTGATGAACGCCATCACGACCCCAACCTGTTGATCTCCCGCTTGGACACCGAGCCCGCCAAGCCATAACACGGCAATAATCCCTAAGTTTACGGTCAACGCGCTTGCGGGATTAAACACCGATGTCGCCCGCATCGCATGTATAGAGCCGGCTTGGTACTCCAGATTCGCGTTGTTGAACTTCTCTTGCTCATAATCAAACCGGTTAAACGCTTTTACGACGCGGACACCGGATAAATACTCACGCATGACGCTGTTCATGCGGTCGAGCGCCTTTTGGACCAGCGTAAACCGGGTGAACCCGATCTTCATATTCAGCGCGAGAAATAAGGCCACGACAGGCACAATGATATACAGAATGCGGGCCAAACCCGGGTCCAGCCGCGCCGCAAGAATAATACTTCCGATACAGATCAGGGGCGCTTTCACGAACACACGCATCAACCCGTTGATGAAATTCTGGACCTGGGTCACATCATTGGTCATTCGGGTAATCAGGGAAGCCCGCTCAAACCGGTCCAGGCTTGTGAACGACATTTGCCCGATCCGGGCAAATAAATCCGAGCGCAGCTCCGTTCCGAAGGCTTGGGACACACGGCTCGCGAGAATATTCCGGACCGAAGCGGCTATGGCCCCGACTGCGGTAATTAACAGCATAAAACCACCCATCCGCAGCACATAACTCAGATCCCGGTTCGCCACCCCCACGTCGATAATGAGCGCCATCAATGTCGGTAAAGCCAGCTCGCACAACGACTCTGCCGTCAGGAACAACACCGCCACGGTGAAATTCTTCCAATACTTCGGTATGTATTTCTTCAGAAAATGCATCTGCCGTCCCCCTTTGCGCGAAATCTCCTAATTTAAGGATACTCCTCTCGTAAGAAAATGTCATCCTGATGCTAAATTGGACTGAAACACGCTTTACAACAATGTAAATACCACTATTTACCATATACTAAGGGACTGAAACTGAGATCTCATACGAAGTCTTTAACATAGTGAAGTTTTCCATAGTAAGGATGTGACGAATTGTTGCAAAATAGGCCTTTAGTTACCTTAGAGGAAATGGTTACGGAATCCGAGCTCTTCCAATCGGTATATCCGGATTTAATCGGGGAGATGGAGCGCATTGAGAATGCCCGCGGGAAGCTGAACGACTTTCAGCTGATGCTCGCCGTGGCTCACGCGAAGAACGGATTAGGCGTCCTTAGCTATGAGCGCAGGCAAATTATTAACGCGATTTTTGATTCGTTCATTAATTTATATCGCAAGAACGGCCGTATGTCGGCTGAAAGGTGGGCCAAGGAGACGTTCGGCTGCTACATTGAATCCGAGCTGGAAGATGTCTCGGATGTGGTGGTGCGGATTGAAGAGCTGCATCACCTCATTCATGATCGGGAGACCGAGCTGCTGCAGATGTATCGAGAGCTGTATATGCTGGAGAATTACACGCAAAAGGATGAACCCGCTCCTGCCGTTGATTCTCCATCGGGCGAACCCAATGCTTCAAATGATGGGGGACGCTCCTAAAACAAAACCTCTTGCCCCCGTGCTCAACATGAGCATTTATGGCAAGAGGTTTTTTGTTGCATGCCTCCATATTCAACCCGTTCAGGTCTCCGCGGCGGACTTCGGCTTGTCCAGAATCGGGCGGATCCGCACCATGTAGAATACGAAGCCGATTAGAATGGTCACACCCGACCAAACGAACGGCAGGGTGTAATTGGAGCCCGCCAGGATCCATCCCGCGGCGTAAGCCGCTATGGCGGTACCCCCGCTGCGCGCGATGGTGCGCAGGCCCGCATAAAGATTGCGGTCCTCCTCCGGAACCGCGGACATGAGCTCGCTGTCCAACTGGTTGTTCCACATAATGAACAACCCGCCTCGCAGCAGGAGCAGCACCGTGAACAGCATCGGCGGCAGCGCCCATGCGAGCAGCAACACGACGGCCGCGTTACCGATGAACAGCAGGCCGAATGCCTGATGCGTGCCTACCCGCTCCAATAACATCGGCGCCAGGAGCGAGCCGGCGAACAGGAATACGCCGGCGATGGACAATACGATGGAGATGCTGCTGTCCGGCCAATCTAAACGGTATTTAAGAATGATATTTAAATAATTGTTCAAGAATCCAAGCGCCAATCCTGACAGAAAGATCATTGCCGACAACGAAGCTAACATGGAGATTCTCGATCCCGCCCCCGACTTCGCTTGCCTGCGCTCAGCTGCTGCCCCGGACTTGGCCTGCTCAAGCGCTGCCGCTGCATGCACAGCTGCTCCTTCCGCCGCAGCTTGCTCAGGACTTACCGCTGCCGCTGCGGTTTGCTCACGTTCGCTTGCGCTCGTTACGCTTGGCAGCAGCAGCGCCCTAAGGACGCCGCCCAAGGCGAGCGAACCCGCGGCCGCATAGAACACCGGCTCATATGGCGTCACGCCGCCTTGCAGCCAACGCGGCAGCAAGCCGCCCAGCAATGTGCCGGCGCCCGTGAATAGCGTGAACGCCGCGAAGAGCACCGCATAGGCGCGGCGTTCCTCTTGCTTGTCGCGGCAATACTGGAACACCAGTTGTATTTCCGATACGACGATGGCCGTCATTCCGACGGACCACAGCAACTGGGACACATACATTGCCCAAGGCGCCGTCACCGCGCCGAAACCGGCCATCCCCAGCGCCACGCACAGCATCCCGGATGCCAGCATTCCCTTGCGGCCGACAACCCGAACCGCCAGCCCCGCCGGCAAGCTTAATAGTCCCATCGCAAGCGATCCGATGGATGTGAGACGGCCGATGAAGCCCTCGTCGTAGCCCAGATCCAGCAAATGCAGATTCAACACCAGCGAGAACAACCCGATACCCACTCCGAACAAACACTCCGTCATGACAAAGATGCGGACGCCCGGAGACAATCCGCCCATTAACTGCTGTAGATAAGTTTTCACTGTCTGTGTGCCGCTCCTTCATGTTGTATCCTTGCATTATAGCATATGGATCTCCACCGATGACGATCAGCACCGACCACCCGTGCCTCATGTAACATTGCTGATACTGCTTGTTACCAATGGTTCCCACAGGTAGCTGTTCTCGCTAAACTATGCTATTTTTAAGTCATTTCTATTGCACGGTTTCCAACCTGACGAACTTCTTCCCGACATATGCCACTCTAACGAACCCTGGAAACTCTTAGCCGCACTAATTATCCATTTCACAAAATTAACGAACTCCAGAAGCGCTTAGATATCATATGGTATTGATTTTACGGGGTATGTATAACCTAAGCGTCGGCTGAGTTCGTTAGATTTCTACATGTGCTCATTTTTAGTGCTAAGCGCCCACTAGGTTCGTTAGAATTCCCCTATACAAGATTACTCCCTATCAAGCCAGCATTCCCGTTAACGATTCCAACCTCGGCTAATGTGACTATAACGCTAATCAAAAAAAGCCAACTCCATTAGGAGAAGGCTTTTCTAGTTCTTACTTTATTTGATCTTATTGATCTTATTTGATCTCAACTTACCTCATCTTAACCCGCAGATAGGGCTTATAAAGCGCGTCCTCCCTGCTTTTGATATTCAGCGATAATCCTTGGTTGGCCAGCACTTGAGCAATGTTCAGCGATACCGTCCGATCACCCGCGGCCTGATCGCGGACGTAGCTTGTCAGGTCCACCGTCCGCCATCCGCCAACATGATCCGAATGGAACGTACCCAGCTGCTCCCCGCGTGCCGGTCTGTTGTTCCACGTTAGCTCGTTCTCTTTCCAGGCGTCATCGCTCAGACCGAATACGGCCGTTTCCACTTCCGTGCCTCCGTTATCATTAACGTTAGTATACAGGTGCAGAACGGCTGACTCCACCTCCCCGGCCAGCGACTGCAGATCGAATTTCATATAGGCTTCCCGTTCAAAATTCATATTGGAATCCTTAACCACCAAAGTAGCCGCGGTTCCGTTGTTTTTCGCAGGCGTTCCGTCATGGACGAAGGTATCCGCTTGAGCGGTGATGTTGGATACACCCTGCAGCACAACCTGAATTTCTTTACGGGCATATCTTAAGAAACGATCCTTCACGTAAATCGCATCTACCGCGCCCGCGCCTTCACTTAGGCCTGTCAGCTTCCCGTCCGCATCCACCCGCAGCACCGAGTCATTGCTTGAGATGAACTTCACCTCATCCGCCGGAATCGGGAACGTCTTTCCGTTATTCAGATGTCCGTACACTGACAGCTGGACACTGCGACCCACAGCCACACTGTTGTATGTTCCGGAAGTTACCGAAATACGTTCCAGTTGTACCATGGAATCCACAAACTGCCTGGCCTTTTCATCCGTTTCAAAAAGATCCACTTCCGATATACTGTTAAACCGGTTTACGGTGTTGCCGTGACCCAGCAGCTTCACATACCTTGCCGTTGTATCCTGTAAATTGTACAATTCCGGGTTCGCCGTAACCCCGCTGCTTTGCCCTGCATATACATTTCGCCAGACGGAGCCGTCCGAGGATACCTGTAAATCGAATTTGGAGCTTCGCGCATTCCCGTTATACCAAGCGACAGACGCGCCGGCGACCGGCATCTCCTGTCCTAAATCATACTGAATCCACTGTTCCCCCTCGGCGGACCACCTGGTAGCCAAACTGTTATCCACCGTATTCTGCGGTATATTGCCGTCATGACTGCTGGCGGTTACCGAGGATACCGGAAGCCCGTCCGGTTCACGGGGAAGCGGTTTCCCGCTTACAAAATGAATTTTGTACGTCGTACTCTGTTTCAAGTTGTCCAGGTAGGTAGTCTTGATGACCGCCGTCCCTGCAACACCTATGGCTTGGGTCGTATCGGTTCTTGAGTTATTCCTTCCGTACCCTTTCACGACAGGCACACCCGGGAGCTCATCAGAAGGAACATAGTACGTGTATTTGTGGGGATCAAATCCCGTTAACGGCACACCGTTCACATCGATTCCCTTCAGCGTTTGAAAAGGACCTTTCGCGAGCTTCCACTCCGCCACAGGCTGCAAAGGAGCGAACTTTACAGGCACAGCTTCGCTCTCCGTAAGCGGAGTGAATAACACCGAAATCCGGCTGTTTCCGGCTTCCTTCAGTCGAATGGCCAGCTTCTGAACACCGCTGTTCACGATCTGTTTCGCCGGTGCCGGGGAAGACCACAGCGGTTTCGAATCCATTACGAGAAACTGTGCGGGGTCGGGCGAAAGAATCTGCGCATGCATCCGTTTACGCCCCATCTGCAGCATGGCCGATTTACCGTCTGCCGCAATTTTGATCTCCGCCTTGGTATGCATAAACCACCAGATATCCGAAGGCTGCTTCGGCTCAATCTCATCCTGGACCAGCAAACCTCTCCGCTGATCCATAAACCTTACACCCCGCGCAGCCTTCGTCACATGCGGCCCGTAAGCCGCCGTTAAATCCGCCACAGCAAAGGCGTCCTGGGCATTAGCTTCAAACCGGGTCAGCGGCGCCTTGGCCAACGGGTCCTGGTCCGGCAGCTTGGACGGGTTCATGACGATCGTATTCTGGCCTTCAGCGCGCTTCCGGTAATAATTCCAACGCTCACCGAGCGCCCCCGCATTCCAGTAGCCCGGCACATTGTAATCCTCGACGCCGAATTCTTCCGCCCATCGCTCACCCATTGCATCGATGATGAACGTGCCCAGATCCAGATCGTTATGTCCCGCCTGGTTATCCCCGCCCTTAAACCCTACGAACAGAGCGTTGGAGTCATTCCATGCGCTGCGAAACGTTACATCTTGGTTGACGCCAAACTTCTGATCCAACGGAGCGGCAGAGGCGCCCTCCTCCATGCCGGGTTCGTACCAGAGCAAGTCCAGCGCATCGCCTGATGCCATCCCCTTCATGTAGGAAGAATACAGCGGATTATTAAATCGTTTTGCCAAATAAAACAGATGAGACCCTTTGGATTTGGCAGAATCCGCATCGCCGTAATTAAAGCTGTAGCGCGGTCCCGACAGATAGACAGGAAAAGCTCCCGTAATCGGAAACCCGTTCAGCTCCGAAATCCCGTAATCCGAGCCCAGAGCGTTTTGTAAGCCGGCCATATAGGAGACGGCATACCTTGTCGCGTAGCTCCAGTAGGTTACACCTTCCGCGTAGGAACCGTCGGTTCGATATCCCTGCATTCCGTTCTGAATGTTGTCAAAAGCATACTTTAGAATCTCCTCGGCAAGCTCGGGTTGTTCATCAGCAACCGCAAGCGCCCCGAGGGAAATGCCCCCGTTCACGACCAGACTCCAGTTATTGGTGGTGTTCAGCCAGAACCATTGATTCGCGGGGCCGATCTTTTCCCCTTTGTACGTAGGCAGCGCCGTATTGAGGCCTTTCTGAACAATGGCGCCCGAGATTACGGCCTTCTGTTCGGGAGACCAAGCGCTATAGAACCAATCATATCCGATGGCAAAAGCATGCGTCATCTCCGCCGTATCCAGGTAATGCGCCGGATTCCAGTCTTTAAAGCCCGCGGCGGCGTTTAGCTCCGCCCAAGCTCTGGCGGCGTACTTGGGATCGCCGTCCAATTGATGCAGCATCCCGAGCGTGTAGATCCGGCTCAACACTTTGCGGCTGACTTCCAGCAGCCGCACGCCGTCCGGCAGCTCATACTTGGATGGCGCCTGGGTCAGAATCTCTTCGCCTTTCCCCTTCAAGTTGCTGTACCATTGAGCCGATAGCGAGTCCGTTGCGATCTTCGTTTTTACGGCGGCGAAGTCCTCGGCACTCGCAAGAATTCTCGGATGTCCTGTCTTTAACGTGCTTAACAAACTTTCCGGAACCGGAATGCGGGAGACCGGAAGTTCGGCCGAAGCCGCAGCCGTTTCGCCCGTGCCCGCAGCAGAAACCTTTACTGCGGGTAGGGACGGGTTGAATACGTTAACCATAGAAACTATCATGATTCCCAACAACGTTCTTTTGACCGTATGAATCACACCACCACTGCCTTCCTATTTATGAGTTTTCAACTTGACTGTGAAGCTCTTGCCTTGCGCATTCTTCACATCGACGGTGATCTGTACGGAGTCCTTCATCACCTTTACCTGCACACCCGCTCCGGCTTCAATCAGCTTCGCGTTCTTCGTCGTGTATTCGATAACCAGTTGTTCTTGCTTCTGTGTAGGATCCGACAGGGCAATCTCCGTTTCCTTGCCGGTTTCCTTCAGCATGACAGAGGAAGGGGTCAGACTCTTGACTCCTTCGACTGCGCGGCTTCCTTCTTTCCAGAAATGGACACCAAGCAAGCCTTGCTTGGTGTCTTTCACAGCCTGAAGCTCGGAGGAGTTCTCCAGCACGGTAATTTCAGGCTTGGCGCTGTACGCTTTCACTTGCTCGGATGTCATGTTCGGGAGCAGGACATAAGCGTAGGCGGCTTGCTCCGGCTGTACCCCGTGATTAAACCACAGCGTCATATAGTTGCGGGTAAACGGTGTTCTTCCCAAAATACGTCCGTCAATATCGCTCCAACTGCCTGTTCTTGATTCTCTAAGCGTATGAAGGGTTGCTGCCTGTGGGAAATAATATCCGATATCGGCCCCCGGAACACTCCCTTGCAGATGCGCCCACTTCACATTGTTCAGCTCTTCTTTAGCGCCAAGTCCGCTTTCCTTCCGCACCCCGTCAACTGTAAGCACATTGTCTCCTGCTGTATTCAGCTTGCGGTTCTCCACAATCGTTTCCACCGTTCGTCCTTCCGGTGCGGATATACCCGCTCCCAAAGCGACAATCTCGTTATCCAGGAGAAACCAGGCTTTCTTGGCGGTCATCACAGGTTCCATTACAGGAGTGAGGCTCGTTGCAACACCATTTACATAATGGTTTTCCAACTTGATGTCCACTTTCTGTATATTGCTTCGCCACACGAACATTTTGCCAATATCATTAATCTCAGACGCCCCGGTTCTATAGCTGTAATTGTTCGTAATCTTCGTCTCCGCGCCCGATTCATCGGTGATCCATACGTCATACTTCTGTGTTTGCGTGTTGGATACCATCCGAACGTGATACGTCTTTCCTTTCTCGTAAGGAATTTTAACCGTTGCTTCGTAGTTCGCGCCGTTTCTTACATCGAACGTCCCTTGCTGTGACATCCGAATCAGCATATTAGACTTGGCCAGTTCCGCTACCGGGTTCGAGGAATCCACATAACCGACAATGGCGTTGTTCTGGGGATCATTCCTGTCGAAAAGCGGGGTTACATCGAATTCGGCCGTTACTTCCCCGGTGTTCTCGCCAAGACTGTAAATTCGGTCACTTAACAGATTGCCGAAGTCCTGTAAGTCCATAGCCACGGCACTGTATTCCTTGTTAATCTGGACGCCGCCCACATGAGATTTCGGACTCAAGAATCCGTTCCCAAGCGCATCGGCTCGCTTCACGGTATCCACCGTCGTTCCCGGAAGTCTGTAAGGATTAACTGTAGGCCAGAACCCGTCGCTGAACTGAGACAAATCGTTATTATACAAGTAGCTCATGCCGTGAGCCGTATACCAACCTTTCAAATTCTCAATGTTTATGGTTTCATGCGTACCGATCCGGTTGGAGAACATACTGATGCCGAGCGCATACCCAGGACGGTAATGCGTAACTCTGTCCATAGCGGAGAACACCTTCGTTCCTACGGGTTCTTTCATGGGTAAGATTGCGCTGTCCTTCAGAATTCGATCCGCCAGTACAATCATCTCCACGGAGGAACTGGAATTGAATTTCTTATACGTGTCCTGTTCGATCCAATACTTCGCCATGGACCGGAACGCCGCCGCCTCGTCCTGCGGAGCAATCTGCGACAAACGAAGCACCGCGCGAATGACGCTGTGACCCGACTCATGGTCTTGATTGTAGTCACGCGAGATCTCCCTGCCCCGCACCATATCCATCATCGCTCCCTTGTACATCAGAGGCATGAAGGAATCGTGAACCCACCGAAACATATTAGCGGCTTTCGGATCGGTAACTTGCCATGGGGAATCACTTAACAGATAGACGAAGTTACCGACGTCCCGAAGAAGACTTACACCGTATCCGCCTGTGTAGGCATATTTCTCATGCTGGATGAATGAACCGTCTTCGTAGAAACCGTCAAGGTGCGTGACATAATCGAATACGGGACTGATCTGGTCCCTGGCTTGTGCCACCTTGGCCTCGTTCTTGCCCAAGATGCCTCTTAACGCGATAGCTGTGCATCTCCATGTTTTATTAGCACCCCAGTATTCCAATGAGGTGCCGTCCGCGGTAGGCGTAAACTTGTCAATCGGTGCCAAATACTTATGAATGCTGGCTTCATCCAGTTCATCGTACATCAGAACCAAGATGTCGTTTAACGCTACGGGGATACCGATATCCCACGGATACCAGTTGCCGAATTTCGTGCTGTTCTCGTTATACCGATGCTTATAGAGCCATTCCAGAGCGGCCAGAATTTCACTTTTTGTAGTTGGATCCTCGTACAAAGCAGACCCCTTGGTGGCATAGGCCAAAGCCATGGAGCGCAGGCGGCTGTAGTTCGTTGTAATGTGATCCGAGTTGGAAGTCCCCGGTATATCGGACCATAACACCGTTCGGGCATCGCCTTGGGCCATCGAGCTTCGGAATGACTGGGCTAACTCGGTGATGGAGCGAATCCGCTCCGCAATATCGGGATGCGCAGGGTCATAAGCTTCTCCCCCTGTCAGCATTTCCTTCCATTTCCCGCGCAGGCTGTCCCAGGTCTCCTCCGTAATTGCGGTCGCGGTCGCAGTTGCGTCCGTTGTTGAGGTTAACGCTGATGGGACACTTTCGGATCCAGTTGCCAACACCAAACCATTCAAGGGCACAACACCAACCATAATTGTTGACACCATCAGTGCCGTTAACATCTTCACTTTGGCCTCAATTTTTCGCGTATACAATGTCATTACAATCTCCTCTCATCATCCATAACTAGAATGCTTTACCTCATCCACTCCGTAAGAACATCGGCCCTCCCTTTTCCTTGTAAGCGCTTAATATTTCTTGGGGGTACTATACACTTGCCTAGCCTGCCCGGTAAATCCTCAAAATTTCGGATGATCATCAGAATTATGAATGAGACCGGACAAACCCTTGAAAATAAACAGTTTGTCCTCATAAAAGGACAGGCTTAGAGACGGTTTCACGTGGTTATTAACTAGCAAGCAACGAAAACCTTTAAGGAGATGATTGAAATGAGAAACCACGTAATCGGTGTATTTTCAACAGAGCAGGAGACGGTAAGCGCGATTGAGAAGCTAAGAGGATTAGGCTACAAGGCAGATGAAATTTCCGTCGTCGGACGTCATGCCAATGTTAAGGACGAAGAAGGATCCAAAGCGCCGGAAGGCGTGGCCGCGGGTGTATCCACGGGCAGTATTATCGGGGGCATCACGGGGTTGTTGGTCGGGCTTGGCGTGTTGATCATTCCCGGAATCGGCCCGATCCTGGCGGCAGGTCCAATCGCAACCACCTTGGCAGGGATCGCCGTCGGCGCGGGTACGGGCGGACTCGTAGGCACCCTGATCGGTCTGGGTATTCCGGAAAAAGACGCGGAGCTTTACAATACGTATCTGCAAGATGAGAAGCTTATTGTCATTATTGAAGCCTTCGACGAGCATCGGGATCGCATTTACGATATATTCCGCCAGGCCGGTTCGTTGAATCAGGACACTTACATCTACAGTAACCCGCGCAACAACGATCGCATGAACGTAACCATCAACGCCCGCCACTAGGCGTAATAATAATGGCCCCGCTCAGAGTTTCAGAGCGGGGCCATTTGCTGTTCAATTGCTTGATATAAGATGCCCGTGCTTCGCTACAGCTACTTTTTATTTCTAACGAACTTCAGTGTTCTTATTACGCGCATTTCACTCACTTTTCCACGCTAACGAACCACAGACACGCTATTTCGCAAAATACTCCCTTCCCATCATCACTTTAAACACTTTAGCGTTACTGGGGTTCTTCCCTCGTATTTAAGGGGTTTTCTCATAAATCCTCACTCATTCGCAGGATATCATCGCTTTGAACAAACCAACATTGTAGGAATATGGGGCGATCAGCCTCGAAACATGAACTTGGGCATGCAGGAATAGAAGTCACGAATAGTGTTTCCATATAGTGCACACTCCACTTGTCCCTTGGAGGCTTACCCTCCCATGTCTCAACGGGTCACTGCCCTTACATTCCTTCGTTATGCCTGTCCAAGGCGTGGAGACCAGTCGCGTTTAGAAGATGGGTCAAAGCCCTTACGAATCCCACACTTGGTTCTCTATGCATTGTAAGATCCTGCGAATGAGTCAATATTCATAGTGTTGCGTGTTCGTGAATTAGGCTACTGCTTGGAAATGTAAATCCGAACGGTACGACTCACCGCGCTGAATCATGCCCACGATCATACGGGCAAGCTTGCCAATGAGTTTAAACACCGACACCATTTTCTTCATCCCTTTGACTTTAACATTGTGTTCATGAAACCTTTTAAAGTCCGGGTGCTGTCGGATCAGGCATAGCACTGCTAAAAAGAAATGTTTTCTTAAGGTTGCGTCTCCGCGTTTGGAAAGTTTAATTTGACCCTTATGCCTGCCGGATGTTGACTCCGCTAAATTAAGACCGGCTCGCCGCAGGAGTTGCTGTCCATGAGCATAAAGGCGAAGATCGCCCGCGCAGCCTATTATTGTTGCAATGGTCATGGAACCAAGCCCGTGAATGCTCTGGAGCTGTTCCGTAAGGGGCAGAGACTCTAGCAACGTCTCCATGTGGAGTTCTATGGCATCAAGCGCGGCTACAGCTTCATCATACGCTTTCAACAAGCATTTTATTTCTAGGCGAGCTTCTTCAGGGACATTCGCTTTACCAATACTTCTCTGAGCAACGGACAGGAGTTCTGTCGCCTTGGCTACGCCACTTACACCTCCGACTCGCTTCATTCCTTGCTCGCGCCATGTATCTAATATCTGATCCGCCGAAATGTTTACCAGGTCAGAAGGCAAGGGATAAATACGGAGCGTGGCCAGTGAACGGAGGCGAGTCCAGTCGGGAAACACTTGACTGAACTCCGGGAAGTACAGGTCGATCCAACGCGTGATGCGATTTTTGTAAGTGACGGATTGCTTTACCCAGAACTCTCGCTGACTTACCATAGCCTTCATTTGTTCAAACGTGTCAGCTTGCGGGTTGTACTCCGTATAGTATCCTCTGCTGACCACATCGGCGATGACCAATGCGTCTTTAGGGTCGTTCTTGGAAGGGCTGTTGTCGCGGTTTTCCTTGTTGCGATGAGTCGTTACAGGATTGACCAGAACGACTTTCACACCTTGCTCACGAAGCCAATGGGCGAGATTAAACCAGTAATGTCCTGTAGGTTCCAACCCGACAACAACATAGGAGAGCCCTTTCTTGGCCTGGACATCCTTGACCCACCGAAGCAATCTCTCATACCCCTCCTGGGTATTGGTAAAAGCAAGATGACGAGGGGTAAGTGCCCGACCGCGGTAGTCCGTAATTTGAGCAGCGTGTGCATCTTTAGCAATGTCGATTCCAACGACAGCATGTTTCATGGTGATTCGTTCAATCCGTTGATTTGTTTGATCTTTTTTAGTAAAATTCATTATGGAGCGCCTCCTGATGGGTTTTCTTAAGGGCTATGACCCCGTACACCCCCATCATACAAGGCGCTCCTGTTTTTTGTCCAAGCTCATTTCTTAGCTCATACAGGAATGTTTAGAATCTAGAAGGCGATCATTTACCGCCAATAGCGTTGCTGGGGTTCCTTAGAGTTTTGTAGTGTTAGGATATTCGTTCCATGGTGCTCGGATGTCCGTGCTTCGCTACAGCTACTTTAAATTGTCCAACGAACTCCAGTGTTCTTATTACGCACATTTCGCTCACTTTTCCACGCTAACGAACCACAGACACGCTATTTCGCAAAATACACCCTTCCCATCATCACTTTAAACACTTTAGCGTTGCTGGAGTTCCTTAGAATCTAGAAGGTGGTCATTTACCGCCAATAGCGTTACTGGGGTTCTTTAGAGTTTTGTAGTGTTAGGATATTCGTTCCATGGTGCTCGGATGTCCGTGCTTCGCTACAGCTACTTTTTATTTCTAACGAACTCCAGTGTTCTTATTACGCACATTTCGCTCACTTTTCCACGCTAACGAACCTCAGACACGCTAATTCGCAAAATACACCCTTCCCATCATCACTTTAAACACTTTAGCGTTGCTGGGATTCCTTAGAATCTATAAGGTGGTCTATTTACCGCCAATAGCGTTACTGGGGTTCTTTAGAGTTTTCCAACAAATATAAAATCATCTTGATCTAGATTTTCTTAGGATGAGTGACTGCGTTTATTGTGATTGGGGTATTATGCAATAACGGATCACTTTTCCCCGGTATATCAAGGGTTTATTGAGGGTTCGTCGTCCAGATGCCGGCCGATTTCAGAAACACCCGCTGCGGCAGCTTCAACGTAACCAGGATAAGCTCTGCCACATCTTCCGGCTGCATCATCCGGTCCTCGTCGCCGATCTTCAAGCCGGCATTCACCGCGAGCTCCGTATTCACCGTACTCGGCGTGAGCGCGGTCACGCGGATGTTGGATTTGCGAACCTCCTGCATGAGCGATTCCGTAAAGCCCATCACGGCAAACTTGGAAGCACTGTAAGCCGAAGTGGTAGCCGCTCCCCGTTCTCCGGCCGTTGAAGCGATGTTAATAATGCTCCCGCTTTCCTGTTCCAGCATCGTCGGCAATACCGCGCGTGTCATATAGTAAGTTCCCAACAAATTCGTCTGAATAATCTGTTCCCATTGCTCCGGCTCCATATCCATCACCTTACCGAATTGGGCCATCCCCGCATTGTTGATAAGAATATCCAATCCGCCCAGCCGATCCCTTAACGCGGCTACGGCGTTGTCCACCTCTGCGCGAACCGATACATCCGCGGTTTCATAGTGAACTTGAACCTGATACTCGGCTTTCAAAGCTTCAGCGAGGCTTTCCAGGTCAGATTGGCTTCTTGCCAGCAATCCCAGATGTACGCCTTCCTTGGCTAACGCTATAGCGGAAGCTTTACCGATGCCTTTGCCTGCACCCGTGATAATGGCGACTTTTCCTTTGAGTTCCATGAACATTCCTCCTAGAATCGTATTCCGTTAAGCCGGCTGCATAGCCTGCACTTAGTATAAACCTCCTTCCCCGCGCAACCAAACATGCCTGAAATACGTAGGTCTGAGTAATACTATGATGTAAAGGGGGAATCCCATGCTATACGAGGATCAAGTACGTGAAGAAGTTTCTCTTTGGGCCAAAAAACTATTCAAGCAGCCGGGCATGTTGGAGCAAGCGTCGAAGAAGCTCGGTATGAAAGTCAACAGCCTGATTCCGCAGAAAGCGCATGATGCCATAACCGCCGCTGTGCGAACCATTGTGAAGACCACCCTGTTCGGCGCGGAATACACGCCCAAGCGTAAAGTGACCTTTACAACATTGGAGGAAGCCGACCGGCAAGCGAAGGATGCCATTTCCCTTTATCGCAAAATTGCCGCCGCCGAAGGCGCAGGTACAGGGGCCGGCGGGATTCTCATGAACGTCGTGGACTTCCCGGCTCTGATCGCCATCAAGATGAAATTTCTGTTCGAGCTCTCCCACATTTACGGATACAGCACAACGCCGTTCTCCGAGCGCATCTTCATCTTATCCGTGTTCCAGCTGGCCTACTCCGGCCCCACAGAGCGTCAGCGTATGTTCCAGCGGATTCGCAACTGGGAGACCGAGAAGCAGCAATGGTCTTCCGATGTAAACTATCACAAGAACATGGATTGGGAAACATTCCAGAAAGAGTACCGGGACGCCATCGATTTCCGCAAAATGTTACAAATGATCCCCGGCATCGGCGCCGTCGCAGGCGCTTGGGCGAATTACAACATCCTTGAAGAGCTCGGCGAGACGGCTATGAACAGCTATCGGTTGCGGCGTTTGGCGGAAGCAACACAAAGACGGCCTGTTGAATGAGGGGCCGTCTTTGTTTATCAATGTATGAAATAACATTCACACTATATTCCTTGACAAGAATATTCAATATGAGGTATATTTAGTCTATGAATACGACACTCACCGCTTTAGCTGAACCCAACCGCTTGCAGATCGTCGAACTCTTGCGCGACGAACCTCTGTCCGTCGGGGAAATTGCCGAACGGCTCAACCTTCGCCAGCCGCAAGCTTCCAAGCATCTGAAGGTGCTCATGGAGGCCGGGCTCGTTGAAGTTCACCCCGTAGCCAATCGGCGGATCTACAAGCTTCGGCCCCAGCCTTTTCAAGAGCTGGATACATGGCTGGATGCCTTTCGCCGGACTTGGGAAGAGAGGTTCGACCGCCTGGACGACTACCTGCGGGAACTGCAAGAGAAAGATTCGAAGCCCGACACCCAAGATTAACTTTGCCGCAATACCATGCGGTAACTCCGCATCCTGACAGGAGAGGAGGATCTCTGCCGATTAATTTATTTATGAAGAGGAGGATTTATTTTGACCACTGAATTTGCTAATGAGAGTCATGCTGTCATGGAAGACAAGGCATTCGTCATGGAACGCCTGTTTAACGCCCCGCTCGAGCTGGTGTTTAAGGCCTTCACGGAACCGGAACATCTGGCGCGCTGGTGGGCGCCGCCGGGCTATTTCATTCCGTTATGCACTATTGATCTTGCTGCTCAAGGTATATGGCGTTACTCCATGCGTCCGGTGAACGGAACCCCCGAAGATGATCACTACGTTGAGGCCGTTTATCAGGAGGTTAAGCCGCTGGAATGTCTGGAGTACACAAACACGTTCGTGGATAAAGAAGGAAACACCGTTGCGGGGATGCCGACAATGCTCGTAACCGCAACATTCACGGAAATGGACGGCCAGACAAAGCTCATCAACCGGGTGTCATTTGAAACCGATGCCGAGTTCCAAACAACAGTAGGTATGGGTATGATTCAAGGGACGACGCAAGCGTGGAGTAACTTGGACCAGCTTTTGCAAGAGATGCCTAGGGAAGTTGTCATTATGCGTAGGTTCCAAGCGCCTCGTGAGCTCGTGTTTAAAGCTTGGACAGATCCTGAGAATATAGGCAAATGGTGGGGTCCGACAGGCTTTACCACCACTACGCACCATAGGGATGTAAGAACCGGCGGCAGTTGGCGCTATGTGATGCATGGTCCCGATGGCGTGGATTATGACAATTTAATCGAATATGTCGAGATTGCGAGTCCGAATCGACTCGTTTACAAGCACGGCACCGGCGCAGAGAACGATCCGCACCAGTTCCACGTCACGGTCACTTTTGCCGAAGTGGATGGTCAAACCAACCTTACGTTACGGACGTTGTTTAACACCGCTGAGCAACGGAAGATGGTCGTGGAACAATTTGGCGCCATTGAAGGCGGCAAGCAGACATTGAACCGCTTGGCCGAATATTTGGAGCACAACGCTTGATCAACAACACCACCCGAGAGGAATTCGCGGGTGGTGTTGTTTTTTGGAGTGGAGTCAGCCAGCTCCAGTAGTAGCGTTACCGCATCTAATGTGGGGAATGACCCTCCGCCGACATGCATTTGTAGCGATATCGCGCCTATTGCGGCTGGGTGCTAGGTTTGCAGCCTCAATCTGTTCCATTAGTAGCGATTTCGCACCTATGCTGTAATCTCCGCTCCGTAATCGAGCATTTGTAGCGATATCGCGCCTATGTTGCTTGGATCAGGGGGTCATAGCAACGGCAATGGCAACGGCTGAGTCAACGGCTGAGTCAACGGGATATCCGGCATACAGGGGCTGAGGAGGAGTTTGAACTCCCCTTCAAGCTCCGCATTCTTCCTTGGAATGCGTTCTTGAAAGTCCCCCTGCCGGAAATTTCCCAGCACGACCCATTGCTTAGGACCGAGAGCAGCAGAGTAGCTGTCTGACTTAACCCGTTACGCTACCTGGTGAAATTGAATATCGATAGAGGGCGAAGGAGATTGGCTCCGTCAACTGGAAGGTTCCCCTTCCTTCTTCGGCAATTAAATCCTCAAATTTAGCATCGCGACCCGCCTCCAACTGCCCTGTCGGCCCCTCCTGCTTCAACAAACATTGGAGCTTAAGACGTATGCGGCCCCCTGGCAGATCCCAAAGTTGCATCTGTGCAGCAGCCTTATCCGTACGCTCCCTGAAGAGGAGCAGATACCCCTCCTGGTCATTCAGCACAGACTGGAATCCTGTCCAACCCGTTCCGCTTGGCTCTTCACCGATGGGCATAATTCTTCCCGAATGGATTCTCTCCTGATGCAACCGATAGGAGTTGATTGCCTGTTCCAACAGCTGTCGGCTCCCGCTGCCAAGTCCTCTCAATTCCATCCATGCCAGAGGATTAGCGAACATCGTCACTGCGAAGGAGTAGAGGATCCCGCAACTTGCCGGGGCAAGCGAATCGTCCCCGTACACTTCCTTATTGCGATCTACATTAAGAAACTCCATCTGAAACAGCTGTGCAGGGACATACCTCGCCAGCATCCACAAGTTGCGCAAGGTGAAGTGAGGATAGTACACTCCCCAGTCGGTATAGCGATTCTCTAGGAACAGTCCGCCGTACTGAGTCTGACCGAAGTAGCCAAGTCTCACCTCATTCGTCGTATCCTGGTTAAAATACACATTCCCGCTCGTAGCCGTCAGCACGGTCTGCATCATGCTGAGCAGATTCCTCTCGCCCGTCTTCGACCTCAGTTGTATGCCATCCAGCTTGAAGTGTTCAATGCCGTAATCTCGATAAAGCGAGATCAACGTCTCCGCATCCGTTTCCCAAAGGCGATAGTCATCCCCCGCATCCGGGGAAAACCATAAGCCCAACCGTATTCCAAGCTCGCGGGCCTTCGCTGCGACAGGGTCAAGACCCCGTGGAAACCGCTCTTGGTGAACCGACCAGAAGTCCTCCTCATCCTCTGAATTGTAATAGCTTCCCCATCGTCCGCCAGGGTTCACGGAATTCATGGTTGTCCCTTGTTGCCAGCCGTCATCAATCTGCAAATGCGTGATACCAAGACTTGCTGCAATTTCCAACTCCTGCAGGATGAACAGCTCGTTCACCGCGCTGTCTCTGTTTCGGTCTCCCCAGGTATTGCTCATAATGAAGCAGTCCCGGTGGGGGATAAAGCTTCGGCGGAGCAGGTGATAATCACCTGTGACCTGCAGCCCTCCAAGCTCCGAACCATCATAGACTGCCAAGGCGGTCGAATAGCAGGAGATATACTGATCATCACCATCATTCTCCATTGTCAGGTTCGCATATTCCGCTTCACTAAGCCCTGACCCAGCCACGAACAGTTCTCTACCCCGCCATTCAAAGTCCGCTCCGGGGCTGCCCAGCTGGGCTTCAGAGGGAGGGCTCTCCTTGATGATGAGCAAGCCGGAATTCCTTAAGCTGCTCCTGAGATACAACAGATTGCCTCGCAGCTTGCGCCGATCGTTCGGATATATTAGCCCTCGTTGTTCGCTAACGAGATTATTATTCGTATCTGTCCGGTCGGTTATCGCTATGCAATGCCAAGCCGTATGAATATCCTTTAATGAAATATAGTCCACATAATGCGCAGGCAAGGCATGCCTCTCCGTGTTGTTAGTATCCAGCATAACTCCTCGGGTCTCGGAATTGTTCGTCTGACGGTCTAACCCTTCAGACTGCGCACGAGTACCACCCTTCTGTCTGCGCATGCGGAGCTCTTGCCGGATTATAGGGGTAGTAGGCGCAATGCGCACGAGCAACTGCCAAGCCTTCTCTCCACTGAAAAAAGATACCGTAACCGTAAGCTGACGTTCGCCTATACCCATGTCGTCCCAAGTGTCGCCTTGCACATGGACAGAACCGTCAGAAGCATAGGCATCCGAGATGCTGGTTACTAGGAGCTCTCCATCCACCCATTCATTCCCATCGTTCTTGTTGGTTATGGACTGGGTATACCAATGACCGCCTTCAAGCCGCCATATTCGTTCCACTAGAGAATTGCCTACCGTAAGTAAACTTCCGTCCCATTCCCAATAGCAGTCTTCCAGTTTCATCATCGGACACATCTCCCATGCTATAATATTGTTGCTAGATATAACTGTAATGGCTAGTGAGACCATATACAATCTGATAATATCGCGCTAAGGAGGTAAAATATTGTGCTCCGAATGAATGCACATCAGCTGCTTTACCCTAATCCTACTCCCGCTTATCTATGCCAGATTCATAGTCTGGGGAGCCAGACGGTTGAAGACGAGAACTATCGTTGGGATGGGAATTCCCGCGAGGGAGGCGGGTTTATCTTTCAGTACACACTAGCGGGGGAAGGAAGCTTCACGCTGGACAATCAGACGCTTCCTGTACGTCAGAACCAGGCCTTTCTTGTGCATGTGCCCGGCAATCATTCCTACCGCTACGATAAGCGGACGGGCGAGCCTTGGTCCTTCCTGTGGATTCGAATAGAATATGAACAATCTCAGCCCTATTATGAGCATCTGCTTGCGCTGACTGGTCATGTCTTTCCTATTCAAGCCGAGTCTGAGCCCATTCGCAAGCTGAAGCAGCTATGTCTGGAGTTAAACAAGAAGAAGGACAAATATGAAATCGCCTTGCAAGCGTATGAATGGATGCTGTGTTTCACGCGCTGGGCTTCGGGGGACGAACGGTTGCCCCATTGGCCTGAGCCTTATATACGGGTCGCTGCGCGGATAGATCAACAATATGGCGAGCCGCTCAGTCTGGAGGAACTTGCTGCTGAAGCCGGTTTGTCCAAGCATTACTTCTGCAAGGCTTTTCGCAAGCTGACTGGGCTGACTCCCATGCAGTACCTGCGCAATAAGCGGATTGAACAGGCGGCTTATCTGCTCAGTAGCACAGACATTTCAATCGCTGAAATTGCTGTACAGACGGGATTTGATAACACCAGTTACTTCGGCAAGGTATTCCGAAGCCTGGTCGGCCGCACACCGACGGACTATCGCGAGGACCGTATGCAAGCCCTCTCTGGCAGACTGCGGGTCATGCCTTGACCGCTAGTGAGCGCAATCGCGCCAATGGTGTTCGACTCAAACCTACACCAGATTCATGCCGCTGGTCTTCTGCACAATCATTCGCTCCACCATGCCAGCGATGACCTCGCCCGCATCCTGTGGCGGCGTTCCGCCGCGGTGGATGTTGGAGATGACCTTGCGGTCGGCATCCGTTCTACCCGAACGTGGCAGGTAGCCCACATAAGCACTTAGCGATTCCGCCGTCACCAAGCCCGGGCGCTCTCCGATCAGTAACACAATTACTTCCGGCTGCAGCAAATCCCCGATCGCATTCATCAATCCGACCCTGCCTCCCTCGACATAGAAGGTCGTTCCCGTCAGCAGCTGACGGCGATGCAAGGCCTCCGTCAATGCCGGGAGCAGCACCGGAACGTTCGCTTCCACGCTCTCCGCGCTAAGTCCGTCCGACACGACAATCTGCACTTGCGCTCCTGCGACGCAGGAGGAGACTAAGCGAGCCGTGTCGTCGGGGTGCAGAAGCCGGCCAAGTTCCGGCCGCTTCAAATAAAGCTCCTTGTCCCCGGACTGCGTGCGCACAGTGAACAATCCCACCCCCGCCAGGGTCTCCGCCGAGACCCTGCCGTAAACCGAATCGATGGCGGCCGCATGGTCCAGCCTCATCTTCAACATCGTGTGCGTCAGCGGCCGCGTACCCGCGCGACCCACACCGATCCGCGCCGGTGTGGAACGTTGCAGATCAGCTAGTTCGTCCAAGCTTGCTCCCTCCCCCGGTCCACAAAGCGGGATTCCCCGCCAGCGAAGTCAGCCGTCCGCCGCTCATCAGCCCGCGGGACTCCAACCAAGCCGCAAACTCCGCGGCAGGGCCAAGCCGCAGCAGCTCCCGCAGCGTGGCAATATCGTGATAGCTAAGTGACTGATAGTTCAGCATGCAATCATCAGCCATCGGCACACCAATCACGAAGTTTACACCCGCGGCGGCTAACAGCACACCCATGTTATCCATATCATTCTGGTCTGCTCTCATATGGTTCGTGTAGCAGATATCCACGCCCATGGGTAAGCCGTGCATTTTGCCCATAAAGTGATCTTCCAAGCCTGCTCTTGTAATTTGCTTCCCGTCATACAGGTATTCCGGGCCGATAAAGCCGACCACCGTATTGACCAGAAATGGTTTATATTTGAGAATAAAACCATAGCACCGCGACTCCAGCGTCACCTGATCAATCCCGTGATGAGCATCGGAAGAGAGCTCTGAGCCTTGCCCTGTTTCGAAATACCACCGGTTCGGTCCTGACGCCGTGCCGCTAGCCCGGATCAAGGCATCCGCCTCATCCAGCAACGCTTCGCTGATGCCGAACGCCCGATTCCCGGCTTCCGTGCCCGCAATGCTCTGGAACAACATATCGGCGGGAGCGCCGGAGCGAATCGCTTGCATCTGTGTCGTCACATGAGACAGCACGCAATTCTGGGTCGGCACCTGCATGTTATTCATCACATCTTTCGCCGCGCGCAACAGAATTTCCGTATTCTCCGCTGTGTCCATCACCGGATTAATGCCGATGACGGCGTCCCCGATGCCGTAGCTTAGCGCCTCATACAGGGAAGCCTTCATTCCTTCGGGGGAATCGGCCGGGTGATTGGGCTGCGCCCGGGAAGCCAGCGTCCCCTTGCGCCCGATTTCCGTGTTGCAGCGGGTGATAACCTCGATTTTCGCAGCCGCTTGAATCAGATCCAGATTGGACATGAGCTTGGTCACAGCCGCGATCATCTCACTGGTGAGACCCCGGGATAAGCGCAGCATGTCACTTCCGGACGTTGCAGAACTTAACAAGGACTCCCTCAACTCAGCAACAGACCACCCGCTCAACTCACGATAAACCTCTTCATCCACACTTGCCTCAATGACACGGGACACTTCATCCTGGTCCGGATCCAGCACGGGCTCGTTCCGAAGAACAGATAGATTCAACTCCGCCAACACATACTTGGCCGCTACCCGCTCCCGCTCGTCCGCCGCGGCGATTCCCGCTAACCTGTCGCCGGAACGGGCTTCATTCGCTTTCGCAAGCACCTCTTTAACACTGTGGAATCGATACGCCTGTCCCCCAATGACGGTTATAAGATTCACGAGGCACCCCTCCTGGAAAAATGTACTTATTCCTTATTCCCCGAACTCCGCGGAAACTGAATCCTGACCGTTGTCCCGATTCCCGGCCGGCTATAAATCGCCACCCCGTAGTCCTCCCCATAATGAAGCCGGATGCGTTGATGCACATTGCGAATGCCATAACCGACATCTACACTTTCTATAGGATGCAAAATCCGCCGGACGACACTCGGATGTATGCCGATGCCGTCATCAATGATTTTGAACACCACATCCGCCCCCGCAAGCTCCCCCACGATCCGAATATGGACACGGTCTTCAAACCGGGCATGTTCAAACACATTTTCGACAAAAGGCTGAAGAATGAGTTTAATCGTATTATATTGATCCAGCTCCGGTTCGATGTCATAACGGACGGCCACGCTGTCGCCATATTTGGTTCGTTGAATGTTGATGTAAGCCTCCACCTGCTCCAGCTCGCTGCGGATGGGAATCACGGTGCGGCCTTCGTTCAGCGATAACCGGTAGAATTTGGCCAGGTCAAGCACCATCTGTTGCTGCTTATCCAGTTGACCGAATTGTGCCAATCGGCTGATCGACGACAAGGTGTTATACAGGAAATGAGGGTTAATCTGGGCTTGAAGGGATTCCAATTCCGCTTCCTTCTTCTGAATCTTCGTAATATAGACTTCACGGATGAGATCCCCGATATTTTGCCCCATCTCGTTTAAGGATTCGGAGATTTCGGTGAACTCGTCCCGCCCTTTGAAATGTATCCGTTTCTGAAAATCCCCCTGCTGAAAAAGGTCCAGCACCGTCACAATTTTATTCACCTTCTTGGCAAATAAACGCGAAACGAGGTACCCTGCGAACGAAAACAGCAGAATGGAGGCGAAACAGACGGCAAAGGTCCAGAATCGGACTTTGTCGGTGGCGCGCTCGGTCAGATTTTTCGGGACCCATGCCACGAGGTACCAATCTAGCCTTGGAATTTCCTCTCGTATTTCCAGCACATCCTCCGTCCCTCCAGGCAGCCTATCCCCCGCCAGCCATTTCGTTTGCCCCGAGGACGACATGATGGTCCCTTTGGCATCGGTTATAAAGAGCGCCGTACCTTCCCCGATCTTGTCATAATCCACACTTTCCAGTAATGTCGTCAGACTTGTGCTGATCCGGATAAAACCGCGCTCCTCCAGACGTATAGGCGAATTCGTGTCTACGATCCTCCTTAACAGCGAGATTCTTCCGTACCTCGCATCATCTTCGATCTGCTTCCATTCCATGGTCTCGCCGTACTTTTCCTTTGGAAATCGCTTGTACCAGCTCTTATCCTGAATGCGCCTGATGTTGTACAGATCAAAGACAGATCGGCCAGCCCTTAACGGATCGGTATGATTGTGGTCCAGATAAATTTCCGGGAGCGCGGCATTATGCAGGTAAACGGACAACCAGATACTGTCATTAGCCGCTTCGATCGTCGTGTTCAGCTTAGGCAGCAAATATTTCGTTGTCACTTCATAGCTGGCCCAACCCTCCTCATAATGGCGCAGGTGCTTGGACAACGTGTCGTCGAGATAAATCATGTTGGATATTCGGACGAGGTCATCGACTTTATACGTAATATTGTCTCTCATTTGTTGAATCGTGCCGGTATTGATTTCACGTGTCCGATCTTGAATGGAACCGACGAAAACCGCGTTCAACGCGTATCCCCCAAGCAAAATAAGTACGATAATAAACACGCTGTAGGAAAGCATAAGTCTGTAGCTGAAGGGTAGATAGTTGCGTGCGCCCGCTCTCCTCATGATTTTATTGCCTCCGGTATTCCAGAGGTGTCATACCATAAGCTTCCTTAAACTGCCTGCTGAAATAAGGGAGATAGCGGTACCCGACCCGATCGGCCACCTCATATATTTTGAGATTCGTATCTATAAGCAATTCACAGGCCTTTTCCAACCGCAATGCAATTAAATATTCGCTAAAATGTTTCCCGGTTTCCACTTTGAAGAGCTGACCCAGATAGTTGGGGGAGAATGAATATTCCTTGGCAACGTCCCGCAACGTAACATTGTCTTGCAGCCTCTCGCGTAAATCATCCACGATATTATGAATGAGCTTCCAATTCTTCGTATGCTTTCCGGCAGGCAGCAACTCAGAATCGCCATAGGATTGTCGGATATCGCCTTCCGGGATGCGCAGCATCGCTTCGTTTCTTGCCAAGGGCATTATCTGCCCAAACGCCGCTTCACGTTTCCTTTCCTCATCGAGCGCATTCCGCACTTTAGCCAGGGAATCGATCAACTCCTGATCATCCATCGGCTTCAGGACGTACCCGGAAGCGTTCAGGGACAAGGCTTGTTTGGCATAATGAAAATCCTGATAGCCGCTCACGAATATAATCTTAATATCCTTCCACCGTTCCAAAGCTTTGCCGGCGAGCTCCAATCCGGTCATGTTGGGCATCCGGACGTCTGTGACCAGAATGTCGATCTTCTCCGTCTCCAGCACTTTGCAAGCGGCAAATCCGTTGGTTACCCCGCCGACGACTTCCATCCCGAGCTCTTTCCAGGGAACGAAGGCTTTCATACCTTCTAAATCGAGCATTTCATCGTCCGCAAGCAACACTTTGTACATGGAATCCACTCCTCTTTATGCCAAAATATCCTTCAGGGGTATACATAAAGTATACGCCCGAAGGACAGTAAGGGAAATGTCAGTTTAGGAATTGCCTGCGAGTTTCTTCACGTTATCCTGCCACTTCTGTGTCTTGAATGCGAGCAGCTTCTCGTACCCCGCGGTTTGCGCGTCTTTCTCCGCTTTGTCGAGAAGGGAAATGACTTCTTCATCCGTCTTCGCAAACAGCACTTTGGCTCTTGTCTCAAGATATATATCTTCTATACGTTGACGGATAATCCCCTCTTCACTCTCAGGCATCGGATCCAGGTTAATAAATTCGGTTCCGTCGGATTGCGTTTTCCACGTAATCTCATTCTGCCATCGGGTAGCCCAATTCTGTTTCTCCGGCGGGAGTGTGCTCTCGAATTTCGCTTTCGTCTTGTCAACGAAGACGGTATTGCCCAGCCAGTTCCAGTTGACTGTGGTCGATTGCAGCTTGGCGAGCTCCGAGGCTTCGCTCACATATTTATCCGTGAATTTAGGCGTGTAACCGTCCGCTTCCACTCCGTCCCAATACAATCCCGGAGGTCCCCACATGTTGACGCTCTGGCCTTCCGGACCGCTGAACCAATCCATGAACGCGAAGATGGCTTCAGGATTCTTGGCGGCTTGGGTTATGGTCATCACATTCCAGCCCAATTGCGTGTACGTACCCGGGAAGATCTTGTTCTTATCCAAGCCTTCCTTATGGATCGGCCAAATCATCATATAACCGGCCTTCGGATCTTTAGCCGACAGCTCCGTATGCGCCTGCATTGCGATGTCTATGGGGCTTGCAGCGCCATAAACCGCTACGCGTCCTGTCATTACTTTCTCTTTCACCTGGTCGAGCGTTTGGGTCATCGCATCCTGCGTAATGAGCTTCTCACGGAATAATTTCGCCGTATATTGCATCGATTCACGGAAGACCGGATCTGTAAAGATGGACGACAATTTATCGCCATCCGGCACCGCCCGAATCCCCGGAAACTTCTTGTCATTCTCACGGAAAGCGGAATATAACACATCCAGCCCTTGGCCGTCTTTAGCCAAGTGCGGCTCGTATGGGGTTACGTCCGGGTACTTGCTTTTGACCAATTTCAGATAGTTGTAGAGATCGTCCGTCGTTTCCAGCTTCGGGGAACCTAGTTCTTCGTATATTTTCTTATTCACCGCATAACCGGCATTTCCGTTAGGCTGGCTCGTGTACCAATTCGGAATCTGATAGAGCTTGCCGTCCTCGGAACGCAACATATTGATAGCGGCTTCGCCCATCCACTTCTTCAGATTAGGGTATTTGTCCAAATATTCATCCAGGGGCACCAACATGCCGGCTTGACGGAGCTTCTCCATATCGGATCCGCGGTCCAGCCAGATCGTATCCGGCAATTCGTTCGTGGCGATCATCGTATTCAGCTTCTGGGCAGCGGCGCCGCCGGAATGGATCGCCGTAACGTTTACTTTCTTGTTATCTTTGATCCACTTCGATGAAGCGTCATCGCCCCATGGCGGCATCGTGTACCAATCGTAATGACCATAGAAGCTGAATTCCAGCGTCTCTTTGCCTAACTCATACACGGAAGCGGCTTTAGGCTCATTGCCTCCTTGATTGCTGTTGCCGGCGTTGGCCGGCGTTTCCGCATTGTCGCCTCCGGTGCAGCCTGCCAGGAACGTAACCGCCGTGACTACAGATACCATTGCCGTTAACATTGATTTTCGGAACGTCATGTCTCTGATTACCCCTTTCGATTCGTGATCATTTATGTTCAAGCTTACGCTTAAAACCGAATCCGGCAACTATTCTTTCAGGGAACCCACCAATACTCCCTTTACAAAATACTTCTGCAAAAATGGATAGACCGCGATAATCGGCACGGTCGCCACAATCATAGTCGCCATGGACAACGACTTCGTGGTGACGGATCTCATCTGGGACATGCGACCCTGCGCGGCCGAATCCATCTGTGACACTTGCTCTGACATAATATTCGAATTGAGAATCTGATTGAGCATCGTCTGAATCGGGAGCAGCTTCTCATTGGAAATATAGATGCTGGGCAGAAACCAATCGTTCCAGTGATAGACCGCGGTGAACAAGGCAAGTGTCGCGATGACAGGTCCGGATAACGGAATGACGATCCGGAACAGTGTGCCCCAGTGACCGCAGCCGTCGATCTTTGCCGATTCCTCAAGCCCCGCGGGCAGCCCTTGAAAGAACGTTCGAAAGATAATCATATTCCACACCGATATTAACGACGGAATGATGAATACCCAGAACGAGTTCATCAGGTTTAACTCACGCATCAGCAGGAACGTGGGAATTAATCCGCCGCTAAAGTACATGGTAATGATGCATACGACCATATAAAATTTACGGCCCATCAATTCTCTCTTCGATAACCCGTAAGCGAACACCGCGGTAAACAGAATCGACGTCAATGTGCCGACAACCGTCCGGATGACGGAAATCAGGAATCCGTTCAGCAACCTGGCGTCATTCAATACCACGCTGTAGTTCTCCAAGGTAAACGCTCTGGGCCAAAATGTAATTCCGCCTTTCGCGGTGTCCACGCCTTCATTAAGCGAGATGACGAGCGCGTTCCAGAACGGATAAAAGGTCGTGAAGGTTAGGAGCGCAAGCATGAAATAGATTGTAACGGTCATGATGCGGTCTCCATTAGTCAGACGAATCATAGGCAGGCCGCCTCCCCGAAAGGTATTGTGAATTCTACCATAAGCTGTTACCGGATCTGCGCGCGATGTAATTGGCCATGGTGAGAAGCCCCACGCTGATGACTGCTTTGAATAACCCCACGGCTGTAGCGTAAGAATAGCGGCTGTTCTTGATCCCTACCCGGTAGACATAGGTGTCAATTACGTCCGATACATCTCTTAATACCGGGTTAACGCCCAACAGGAGAATATCGTCAAAACCTGCGTTCAACAGATTACCTATGGCCAAAATCATGAAGATTATAACGACAGGCATGATCGAGGGCAGTGTAATCAGGAACATTTGCTTAAACCGACTGGCTCCGTCCATCTGAGCCGCTTCATACAGATGAGGATCGATGCCTGCAATCGCTGCCAAATACACAATCGATCCGAAACCGATTTCTTTCCAAACCCCTGTGGTCACGATAATGGTCCAGAAATACTCCGGCAGGGACAGAAAGTTAATAGGTTCTTCGATAAGATTCAGCTTCTGGAACGCCATATTGACACTGCCGTTATCCGTGGACAGCAAGGACATGACGAATCCGGCAACAATGACCCAAGACAGAAAGTGGGGAAGATAACTGACGGTTTGGACTACCCGCTTGAATGCCATATTCCTGACTTCATTCAGCATCAAGGCAAGCAGGATCGGCGCCGGAAATCCTATTCCGAATTTCAGCAGGGAGATCACAATCGTATTACGCATCACTTCACTAAACTCCGGGGATTGAAAAAACATCTCGAAGTGTTTAAATCCCACCCACGGGCTGTTCAGGAAGCCTTTAAAGATGCTGTAATCCTGAAATGCCATCAGTACCCCGTACATGGGAATATAACTGAAGACCAGGATAAGCAGCATGGCGGGCAGCACCATGAGTTGCAGGTCCAACTGTTTCATAAAGCGCAGGACCACACTCTGGCGTATAACTTTAGGCGGCGTTTTCTTCACTGTCGATAGTTGTGCCATAGCCTTCTCCTTTGCTTACGGGATCGTTTTTATTGATTGTAAGCGATTTCTTAATGGACTGCTATCTGACAAAACAACGATAAATGATACATTTCAATTCAATTGTGCAAAGTGAAAGGTCAAGCCCGCTAACGAACTGACACATACCCTATCCCGCTATGGTATCCGGCACAGAAGGCTGGTGGAGCACAATTAGGTAACCAATTTCCTTCGTGTGCAGTCTCCGCAACACACGAGAGTAAATGGTTACTTTATAGCTGAGATTACTTTGACGGCAACCGAATCTAGCGTAATTGGGGGGCACCTCAACGAAAACTGTTACCATCACGCGCTATACTTTTCGATAAAATTTCATAGCGCGCAAAAAATGTCAGATGGGCGACCAACTGGATTATGCCGAGTACAATTCTGCAACAAAAAACGGACCGTACCCGACAAAAGTCAGCTACGGTCCGCTGCATTATACAGAAGATTCAATGGGAATCTGAGGTCCGAATAAGGTAAAATCAATATCTTCCCAGCCCAGCTTGTAGGCGGGGGAAGAAGCCTCCAGGCGGTAATCGCCGTCTTGGGAATTCACAAAGCCCGGCGCACCAAGCAAAGATCGGGCATCATATTTCCCCCCGAGAAGCTCGCGCCACGCTTGCCAGGTGTATTCGTTGCCCCAGACCGGGTTGATGCCCGCCGGTTCCGCCGGCAACTCGCCGGCAATCCGGCAGGGCTCTCCGTTGCGCCAGAATACGTTGCGATCCGCCAGCAAGAACCGGTATGCGCTCCAGTTCACGAAGCAGTACAGATGACCGGAGTCGGACACGATGTTCTTCTCTACGACGATATCCCGGGTATCCTCCCCCGCCATCTCTTGAGATCCTATGGCACACACGGCATCCGGATTGTCCACCATGAGATTATTCACGATGCGGTTTCCGATTCCCTTGGAGAAAATAGTCATCCAAAGCTTGCCGGTATTCGTGCTGTACAGATGGTCCAGCACATTGCCGCTCACTTCCACATCATCCGAGGCATCGTCCAGGTAAATGCCGAAGCCGAACGAGAAGTGAATTCCGCTATGGTGCAGACGGTTGCCTGTGATCCGGTTGCCGAGGCCGATTCCCCAGGATTCAATCATGCCCCCGTCTTGGCTGTCCGTCATCACATCCGAGATGTCGTTACAGCGCACATGGTTGTTTCGCGTGAACAGGAAATCCCAGTGATTCTCCCATGTGACCCCTTCGCCCCAGAGCGATGTTGGCATCATCCTGTACCTCAGGCCCTTCAGTGAAATGCCGTAACGGGGCATATGCGCGATGCGGTTATGGGCGATGTCGCACTCCCCGCACTGATAGAGCACGATCCCGCTGCCGTGACCGACAAGCTCGCCTCCGTGTTCTATCACGTTATGGGCGATGCTATGACCTTTGTTGACATACGGCGTCTCGGCTCCCGCGAAGTCCCCTTCGCCCGGCGCGAATCCCGATGCGTACACCGCCGTGTGCCCGACATGCCCGATATAGTTTCGGGTAATCGTGATTCGTTCCGCGCATCGATCGAGAAAGATGCCGCAGGATCCGGATGCGCGAATGATGCAGGAGTCGATTTCGACCGAAGCCGCGTTGCGGATGTAGATTAATCCGTTACGATTCTCCTCTGGCTCGGCATTATCCATCCCAGGCTCACTCCGCATCATCCGGTGATCCGCAATGAAATCGGTGCAAGCCAGGGTCAGCCCGCGGAAGGATAGCCCCGATACGAGTCGATTCTCATCCTCCCCCTGGATTTCAACCAGACGTGTCAGCAGGGGCGCAACCACGGTCTGCTCATTCGGTGAACCGCGTTCAGGCCGGTAATATACCATGCTTTCCGCTTCACTGAAATGGAATTGGCCGGGTTCACGCAGAAAGTCCAGAGAGCCTTGCAGGTAATATCTCGATCCCTCCCCGATGCCCCAAGTGGCGGGCCGTGCGAGTTCAAGGAAGCGAGCGGTGTAATCTATGCTTCGTACGGGGATGGTTTCAGAAAACCAGTTCCATTCCCCCTCCCCCGGCCATACAAACACCTGAAGACCGGAAGAATCAACGGGTGTCGGCAGATCCCCTTCCCGATAAGCTATGCCTTCGCGCTCCCTGCCCGGGGAGGCACTCGTGGTATAGTATCCGACCGCCGGCAGCCTGGCTTTCGTAATCCGCTCCCCGTTGGCGTACAGCGTCTGAATTCGCGCGGAAGAAGGCACCGGCGTACGCCAGATGCCATCCTGCCATAGCTCCCATTCCGTCAGCACCTTACCTCCAAGTAATACCGGCGCTTCGCCGGCCTCATTCCTATACTCAACCCGGCATGCTCCCCCGCCGGTGTCCTCCCGTCCGAACCGCAACGGTTCCGTAAGCTCGTAAGTTCCGCCGCGCAAGCAGACGGTAATCTGGCCGGTGTGCCCGCTGCGAATGTATCCCCGCACCGCTTCCTGTGCCGCCTGAATCGTACGGAAAGGATGCAGCCGGCTTCCCGTCCCGGCATCGTCGCCCTCTTCAACGCTTACATAAATTTTCTTATCCATCGATTCAGTCATTCAAATCAAACCCCCTTTAAGCTTATATTCCCATCGTGTCTCAGGAAAGGGGACAGCGCTACTATTCGATATAAAACTAAGTCATGTTGCTACTGTGGATTAAGCGATTTACTGTGCTGACTCCCAATATAAGCGCCCCAGTCCAGGTCATTTGATGTCAAAACATGAAACCGCATAATTCACAACGCCGTAGACAGTAATCCATGATTCCTGCTGTTTGCACCGGAGAAAGGATATGCCAAGATGATTTTATGAGCAGCAAGCAAGGCAAGAGACGGAGGAGATTGCATGAGTAAATCAGACCCCGCGTTATCGCGGAAGATCGGAGACGGACTGGAAAGGGCGCACAAACCCGCCCCCAGGCCCGCCTCCTGGTTCGGTAAAGAATTAAGACATCTTCGAAAGAACCGGGAGTTGTTACTGCTGGCGCTGCCCGGCATCCTATTCAAATTCGTGATCGCCTACATTCCGATGGTCGGGCTGATCCTCGCCTTTAAGTTCTATAGGTATGATCAAGGCATCTTCGGAAGCAAGTGGGTGGGGTTCAGCAATTTCGAGTTTCTGTTCAAGTCGCAGGATGCCGTTCGGGTCATCCGCAATACCCTGGCTTACAACTTCGTTTACATCATTCTCGGAACGGCGGTTGCCCTGTTGTTCGCCTTATTATTGAACGAGCTGAGCGGAAGGATGGTTAAGCTCTATCAGACGACAATGTTCTTGCCCTTCTTTATCTCATTCGTGCTGGTCGGTTATATCGCGAACTCCTTCCTGGACCATGAGAACGGGTTTCTCAACAGCTTACTGCACACGTTTGGAATGGAACCCCGCAATTGGTATTTCGAAACCGGACCGTGGCTGTTCATCCTGCCGCTGGTCTCCGTGTGGAAAGGCGTAGGGTTCTCGACTCTTGTCTATTATGCCGGCATCACAGGCATTAACAGCGATTATTACGAGGCCGCCAAGCTCGACGGCGCCACCCGGATTCAGATGATGCTCCGGATCACACTCCCGCTGCTCAAGCCGCTGGTCATTATTTTGTTTATTCTTGGACTCGGCAACATCTTCCGCGGTGATTTCGGCCTCCACTATTTTGTTCCGAATAATGTGGGTATGAACTACGGGACTACGGATATTATCGATACGTACATCTACCGCGCTTTAACGAAGATGGGCGATATTAATTCCGGAGCGGCGGTCGGCTTCCTTCAGTCCGTGCTGGGCTTGATTACCGTGGTTTCGGCCAACTATATCGTGCGAAGAATAGATAAAGACAACGCCTTATTCTAAACAAAGGAGATGCTTCGCATGTCGAATACCCGCTCTAACAGGCTTGCCGGCTTGTTGATCAACGGCTTCTTCACCGTAGCCTGCCTGTTCATAGCGCTGCCGTTTATCCTTCTGATTATCGTATCCGTTACGTCCGAGAACAGCCTTGTTCAGAACGGCTACCAGTTCATTCCCAGCGAATTCAGCCTGGAGGCTTACCAGATTGTATTGAGCAAACCGGAAAGTTTGCTGAGAGGCTATGGTGTTACTATTTTGATAACCGTTGTGGGTACCCTGATCTCCCTGCTCCTTACCGCCATGACCGCTTATCCGATTTCCCGCAGCGACTTCCGCTACAACCGGCCCATTACGTTCTATATCTTCTTCACCATCCTGTTTAACGGGGGCATGATTCCGTTCTATATTCTGATGACCCAGTACCTGCACCTGAAGAACACCCTTGCCGCGCTCATCATTCCGACCGTTCTCAGCCCGTTTAATATTCTGATCATGAAGGGCTTCCTGGACAAAATCTCGAAAGAGATTATAGAATCCGCGAAAGTGGACGGCTCCGGCGAATTCCGAATTTTCTTCCGCATCATTATGCCGCTGTCGACACCCGCGCTCGCAACGCTTGGGCTCTTCATCTCCTTCGGCTACTGGAACGAGTGGTTTTACGCGCTGCTGTTCGTCGATAACGATAAATATGTTCCTCTGCAGCTATTGCTTGTACGCATTCTCTCCCAGATTGAATTTCTCGCGAACTCACCGATGGCGGAGGCGGCGAGCCGCATGCAATACGCCAATTTCCCAACCCTCTCGGTACGGATGGCGATGGCCATTCTGGCCGGCGGACCTATGCTGGTTATATTTCCTTTTTTTCAAAAGTATTTTGTCAAAGGGATTACGGTGGGTTCATTGAAAGGCTAAAGTGATGTTAGATCGGCAAGTTCACTTTATGGAGGAGGTGGGGCCTTTTTTTGCAAGCGAATACATGTATGGAATACGATAACGGAGGGTTGTTCTATGAAAATGAGACAAACAAATGTAATGAAACTGTGTGTTTTCCTTCTATGCCTGGCCCTGATCGCCGCTTGCTCCAACAACGCAGGCAACAACAAGAACACGAACGGAGCCCAAACCGGGGAGAATACGAAAAGTACGACAACAAATGAACCGGTTAAAGAGGAAGAACCGACCGGAACGCCTGAGCTTCCTGAAGCGAAGCTTACGTTCTATTATCCAAGCAATCCGGCAGGAGCCGATCAGAAGACGGTGCAGGATGAGATCAATAAGTATCTCAAAGAAAAGATCAATGCCACCGTTGATTTGAAACCGCTCTCATTTGATGAATACGATACGAAGCTAAACGCGATGATGGCCGCCGGCGAAGCATTCGATCTCGCCTGGTCTTCCCGGTACTGGCTGCTTCCTTATCAGGGCAACGTCGACAAAGGGGCCTTCCTGGAGCTGACGGATGACATGATTAACCAGTATGCGCCGGAAGCGCGCAAGAACATTCCGGATAAATTCTGGCCGGATATGAAAGCCGTGGACGGCAAAGTGTACGGGTTCCCGATCTACCAGGTGGCCGCCAAGACGAAGAGCTTGATCATTCAGAAGCAGTACATTGATAAATATAAGCTGGATGTTTCCACCATTCAATCGTATAAGGATCTGGAACCTTTCCTTAAGCAGTTGAAGGACAACGAGAAAGGCGTTATTCCTTTCGGCATGGCTCAGAACTCATGGGGCATTTATGTTGACAGAAATCGTGTCGGCGCGGACGGCCTGGCCGTTACTTATCAGAAGGACGATGCGACCTTCAAGAATCTCACGGAAATCCAGATGATCGAAGATAAGAAGGAATACTATGACACGATGCACGCTTGGTACAAAGCCGGTTACATTAACAAGGACGCGCCGGTACTGAAGAACATCAATGACCTGAAAGCGAAAGGCAACGTAGCCGTCGGCATTGAGTTCACATCCAAACCGGGCGGGGAAGTTGATGAGAAGAACGTGAACGGCGGCAACGAAGTCGTGTACGTACCGATTTCAGACAGTTATTTCACAGGTATCTCCAGTGCGATGCATGTCATCAGTAAAACTTCCAAGAACCCGGAGCGCACGCTCATGTTAATTAACCTTCTCAATACGGATAAGTATCTCTACAACCTGATCTGCAACGGAATTGAAGGCAAGCATTACACGAAGAAAGACGATCTGTATATGGAGCCGATTAAAGATTCGGGCTACGCTCCCAATGTGGATTGGGTATTCGGCAACCAGTTCAACGCGTTCCTGAAACCGGGCCAATCCCAGGACGTGTGGGAACGGACAGTCCAATTGAATGACAGCGCGCTTGTGGCAGAGTCTTACGGATTCTCTGTGAATCAAGAAAGCATCAAGTCCGAGATTGCCAACGTTCAGGCGACCAAAGAGGAGTTCCAGCTCGCTTTGGAAACCGGCGCCGTAGATCCGAAGGATTTATTGCCTAAATTTATTGATAAACTCAAAGCATCCGGACAGGACAAAATCGATAAAGAAGCCACCGCGCAATGGGAAGCGTTCCTGAAAGAGAAAGGTGTTAAATAGTCACGCATAACACAGAAGAAGGCTTCGCCGAGTCACGCGGCGAAGCCTTTCTTCTTGTTCGTTGCCCCCTCCGCCTACTCCAGACTTTTCTTAAGTCTGTATTCCCGCGGCGTGACACCGAACTTCTTTTTGAACAGTTTAAAAAATGTGCTTTCGTTAAAAAATCCCACCAGCTCCATAATTTCTTTAATGCTGAAGCTCTTGGTTTCCAGATACTTCTGCGCATGCCTCAGACGCACTTCATTGAGATATTCGCCCACCGACATCAATTCGCTCTGCTTGAATTTTAAGCCCACATAAGCCGGCGTCATATGCAGAATTGATGCAATGCCCTGAAGACTTAAATTGCGGTCCTTATAATTAACCTCCATGATTTCCTTGATCGCATCGGTAAGCGCCGAGTTCTTCTCATGGTCCGACTCAAGCAGTTTGTCATGAATCTCGGTACAGGCTTGCCCTAACAATTCTCTGATCTCTTCCATCGTTTCCTTCTCGAGCACCTGCCGGCTTAATGAGCTCAGGTCGACATACAGCGACACCACCCTGTTTTTGTTCAGATCCCGGACGGTCCCTTTCAGAATATCCACCACGTGCAGCATGCCATGAATGATATGATCGTAATGGTAGCGCGACAATTGCTCCAGAATGTGATGTATCGCCTCCAGCATCCCGTTCAGATCGTTGGTCCGGATACTCTCAATCATCTTCTTCTCCAGATCCTCGGGGAAGGTGTATTCGTACTGCTCCATGTTGGATCTGACCCGCTCCGGTGTGAGAATGGCGTTGCTGCCGAACAGCATTTTGTACATTGAATATTGGATTGCCCGGCCGTACCCCTCCGAAATGTCCTCGTACTCCCCGATCAGATCGCTAACCGTCATGGACAAAGACAGCTTGTAGTATCCGTTAATCACCTCTTGAATACGTTGGAGAACAGGGATCAGCGGCGCGGTCTCTTGCCCGTTCAGGCTTTCCCCGCTTATCAGCATGACCACATGATCACTGCGCATATCCGCGATTTCGCACCGGAACGGACTCGTTCGCATCATATCTTCGGCAATATTGTTAATGGCAAAATAGTACAGCAACCGCTGATTATAACTCACATTCCGCATAAAGCTGTGATAGCCGTCGATCTTCATAATAACGAGCCGGTAAGGTCCCTTTGGTTCTATATTCAACTGGTTATGCGCGATACTTTCGGCGAATTGCCCCGGGGTGAAGGCCGGACTGCTGGCGATCAGGGTACGAAGATGATAATTCTTCACAATCGTCTTCTGCTTATCTTGTTCATTCGATACGTGATACAGCTTCTGAACCATCTGGCTGTACCTGTTGGCCGCATGCGACAGCTCATCCCGGCTGCCCGCTCTCTCTTCCCGCTCCTCGGCGGGGTCGATCCCCATCTGCGCAATCATCCTCTCGATGGGTTTATAGAGCTTATGCGCCATGAGAATGGAGACGATCACCGATAACAGGAGAAAGGCCGCGCTTAACAAGTGTGAGGTCGTTTTCATCTGTTGAATCGGTCCCAGCACATCTTCATAGGGTTGAACCGTGACCACTTTCCAAGAGGACACCTCGGTGTTCATGAACGTGATGAGGAAATCGTCTTCGCCGCCCAAGGGGTTGGTGAAATAACCGAATTGCTCGGGAACTATCGAATTGCGCTTATGCAGCACCTGCTTCAATGCATCCAGATTGGAGAGCAGATGATCTCCCTGGCCGGATAAGATAACGTTGCCTGCTTCATCGACGATAAAAATACCTGACCTTTCGGGATGGGCAAAATCGTTGATCGACCGCATATTCTCAATCAGCCACTCGGGCTTGATATTGAGGACCAGCGCGCTCTCGCGGGTGGCATTGTCAGGATAGTAGGTTTCGTATATGACGAGCGAGAAGAAGTCCACGGAACGTTCCCTACCGCTGAAATTCATAGGAAGCAGCTCCATTCTCGGCAGCTTTTCCTTCCGCTTCAGCAAGCGAACAAGCTCTTCGGACATCGCATGATCCGGCTTGGACAGTCCAAGGTCGCCGACCGCGTAGGTCTCGTTCGCGTAACCGTTGTACACCATAATGGAGTGAAGAAAGGAGGAGAGGGTGTAGCTCTGATGGAGATCATTTACCGCTTGGATGACGGTCATGGGGTCAGGCTGCCGCATCGTCATCAAGGCTACAATTCGTTTCTCGGCATAGAGGTTGACCGCGAAGTTACTAATGATTTCTTTCATATAGGAAATGTTATTGTTGACTTGAGTCATGACCTTCCGGTTGGCTTCCTGCTGCATGGTGATGGCGCTTCGCTCGGCATTGTATTGTTGTGCCAGAGAAGAGGTGAGCAGCACCGCGAACATCAGCAGCGTCAGAGACAACAGCATTCGCAGAAGATACTTCTTGGACTTATAGGCCTGCAGCATACGCATGTGATTACCTCCATTAAAGCGTTTACATAGTTCCCTGGATTTAGTATCTCACAGAAATTGGATGGTCTCCACTATGAATTTTACGTAATCCTTTGCCATATGGGTAAAAAAAAGACCATCCGTTGTCGTCGCAGCTAACAACAACAGGATGGTCCTACACATGGCGTCCGCTTTAATAAAATTTAACCGTCTTATATTGGGAAGCCGCCTTGAACAGCGTTGGTGTCTTGCCGTGTTGTACATAGGCCGCATCGTAAGTGGTGTCCACCGTCTGCCACTTGTTATCAATATATACTTCGTTCCAAGCATGGTACGTGGCAGGGGCATCGGCATGGTACCCTTTCACGACCTTGGTGGGAAGCCCCGCGCTTCGGGCCATAGCCGCGAACAAGGTCGCGAAATCGTAGCAGATCCCCTTGGAGGATTTATAAATCTCATCTACCTCCGGCGTGTATTTCGAGGAAACGGTTTTCGCTTCAAGTGTGTCATACTTTATATTTTTGGTGATATATGTGTATATGGCTTTTAGTTTAGCTTGATCGGTTTCGGCGCGTAAGGTCAATTCACGTGCTTTAATCACAGCTGACGTGCTATTCGACCAGTTGATCAAGGAGATGGATTGCAGGAATACGTCGTTACCGACCCCCTGCTTCAGTGTGAGCTCTTCTTGGGTAATAACTTTATATTTAGTATCGCTTACCGATTGCGCGATCAGCACCTTATATACCCCGTCCCCTAACTGCAGCGGATATTGGGCTCCCGGGCTCATTCTGTAGTCGTAGCTGACTTTCCCCTTCGTAACACGGATGATCGTTTCCCGATCCGGAGATTGTTCATAGTTTACCCTTAACACACCTTTAGTCAAAGCTTCGCTGTCGAATAGTGTCATGGACGACGCGGCCGCCACGGAACCGAAGGGAGCCAAAAGACCCAAAACTATAACAAACATCGATCTCCATACCCATTTAGACACAAAAAAACTCCCCCTTCGGTAACTGGCTGTCTTTTTAGTAGAATTCTACTAAGGAAGACCCTTTAGTTTTGCGTCTTTAGCTTTCGCTAAATTTGCCTTTATCGGTGAAAGCACCTTATTTATTAATCTAAATGTACTATAGGATCGACAGCTTGTATATAGACTTACGACCTATGATTTGGAATTATTTGTCCTTTCAGAATGAGTCTATGGGTCGGATTTTTCATAGGATGGCACGTAACCAGCGTAATTTCGCGTAAATTCTCCTTTCCTTTCAGCACCCCAACCTCTTCGGGAAGCACAATCTCCTTGCTTGTCAGTTTATATCGAAATTTCTCTTTTCCCGTGTCGACTTCAACTACATCACCGATCTTCATCTCGCCTAACCGGTTAAAATTCTTTCCGTATGTACGGTTACGATGACCTGCAATGGCGTAATTGCCGATTTGGCCGGCTTTACCGGTGTTGGCAATGCTGGCGACTGACCGTGACAAGTTTTGTTTCGTAGCGTTGGTCAGGATTGGCAAGTTCAGATCAATTTTGTTGATGATCAAGACGCCCTCGACGTTCTTTAACTTTACTTCAGCCGCGGGCGGTTTTTTCTGTGACGGGGCAGGCTGCGCTGTCATTGGCTTCGTTGCGGCAGAATCACTGTCGTCCGGTGGAAGATCGGCCTGCTCCACAATATCTTCTACCGTCGTCTCCAGAGCGATCTGTTGCATGTTCTGTTGCCATTGTTCCAAGATCCGATTCTGTTGATACGTCTCGTACCGGTCTTTAACAGCGGGATAGAGCAAGATCATAAATCCCGTCAGAATGATGAATGCCGCAAGTAATTTCTGTCTCAACATAATTAACTCCCTTCATACAAAATGGAAGCGAGCCTCGTAAGGTCTCGCTTCCAATGGTCATGTTCTTTAGCGCTTGACGAGAACTTTCCGTCTAAGTACTGCGAAGCCCAACAGGATCACGGCTACACCGAGAGCTTGCGTCTTCCATGGACTGGCTTCGCCGGTCTTAGGAAGCATCGGTGCAATCGTTTCATCGGGAACGGCCGTTCCCAAAGGAACGTCTACATCTGTTTCAATGATGTCTACATCCTCCGGAGGATCAACACGGACCGGTTCCGTAGGTACCTCTATGTTTCCGGTTGGCGTCACATCCGGTACCGGCGTTAATTCGATCGGCGGTACCGTCGTCGGTGGTATCGTAGTTGGTGGCACCGTCGTTGGCGGATCCGTTGGCGGATTCGTCGGCGGTGGGTTTGTCGTCGGCGGATCCGTTGGCGGCGGATTCGTCGGTGGTGGATCTGTTGGCGGCGGATTCGTCGGCGGTGGATCTGTTGGCGGCGGATTCGTCGGCGGTGGATCTGTCGGCGGTGGATCTGTCGGCGGTGGATCCGTCGGCGGCAATTTAGCATTTGTTATCGTTTTGCAATAACATGTCGTAGCGGATACATCAATAGTAAAGAGATGCTCCGTCGGATCTAACTTGTAGCCGGCCGGCGCTGTTTTCTCAATGAGTACATAGGCGCCGGTAATCAGCTTCTTAAATACAGCCTTCCCGACCGAATCCGTGGTCAGTGTATTCACCAGAGTCCGTTCCGCGTCAGATACGCGGTAAAGCTCGAAACTCGCTCCGCTGAGCAACAACGAAGGGTCGGCTTCATCGACTTTCTGGATGGTAAGCTTCCCATTCGCCCCTGACGGATCAAATGCAGCTGTGACTGTAAGCGGGGCGGACCCATTCTCATCCCAGTCTACACGGGCTTGATTCACATATTCGACGTTGCCTGGAACTACAGGCCCGCTTAACCAGTCTTCATCGAAATAGGTCGCGTAACTGACGGTATGCGGGCCCGAAATCGGAGACTGCAGAGTAAGGTCGAAACCGTCGGTTGCCGCAGGTGTAACGGATTCGCGCAGTACCAGATTATACGCTGCCGGCGCGCCTCCATCTGCAGTGACCGTCAGCGATCCCGGCACGAACTGAAGTCCGCCCTGCGTAAACGTATCCTGCAGGTAGACGTTGGACATGATCTTGCTGTCCCCGTTCAGCTTGACGGTCCAGACCACGGTTTGAGCCGCGGCATCTACAGCGCCAGCCCGTTTGCTGATAATCACCTGGTCGATCTCGCGTCCAGACACATCCTTATACGTGTTGGAATACACCGAGTTGATCACCATCGTCGTGCCGGTCACGCGTTGAACGGCGGCTGTTTTATACTCTATTTTGAAAGCTGATGTAACATCCTGATGGAATTGCACATGAAAACCAGTCTGACCTGCTGCTGTTGTGGGAGTCACGGTGTACTCGGATGAAGCCAGTACTGTACCTTTCACTTCAAATCCGCCTGAATTAAACGTAATCGGGTACACTTGAAGAGAATTTGGAACTAGCTGCTGCGTATCTGGAAATAAATCTGTCAAAATGGCATCCGCAGCAGGAACATCCTTCTGATTGTAGTTATACTTGATCGCCCAAGAAATCGTCTGCGTCGCCGCGTCATAATTCGTGGAATCCTTGCTCAGGAACTTCTGGCTACCGACTTCAGCCGCTTGCGCGCCCGACTGCCCTAGTAACCCCGTAACGTTAACCAACAGTGTCATAAACATAATCGTGACCAGCAACGCGCTTACCTTTTTACGAAGAATCATTGACGGACATCTCTCCTTCTCCCATATCAATACTTTATCCCCAGCTTTAACTAAAATGCCTGTACAATATATTAACATATTTTAGAAGATTAGAATCTAGAACTAGTTAAATCTACTATATTATTACAATAGTTCTTATATTTAGACAAAAAATGACCTCACCTATATCTCAGGTGAAGCCATTTCAACCTAATATTATGGATGCAAATCTAATACCTTCGAGATTTTGCGATTGATTTCGCTGACATTCACAGGTTCCGTCTTCTGATCAGCCAAGCCATATTTATGTTTTAATTTCAAAATACGGTACACCCGCTCGTCCACCATCCGTTCCGTGAGCACACCGGATTGCATCCCCTGCTTCAACGCCTCAAGCACCCGTTTCTGCATTGTATAGTCATGACCGATTAACACGATATCGCTCCCTGCCTGCACGGATTGCAGAGCTGCCTTGCCGATCTCATGATGCTTGACGATCCCGCCCATGGTCATATCGTCCGTGATGACGACGCCCTTAAACTTAAGCTTCTCCCTTAATAGCCCCGTAATCATCTTCTTTGACAGGGATGCAGGAGCCTTGGAATCCACCTTAGGCAGCAGTAAATGTGCCACCATCACAACATCGGCCTGATGTTGAATCGCATCCGCGAAAGGCCGGATCTCAAACGCCTCAAGCTCCTCAAGACTCTTGTTCACGACAGGCAGTTCAAGATGAGAATCCACCGACGTATCTCCATGCCCGGGGAAATGTTTGATGACGGGCACCACGCCTTTAGAGCTGATGCCTTTCATCGCCTGGCTCCCGTGACGGATCACTTTCTCTACAGTCGTACCGAAGGAGCGCTGGCCAATGACCGGATTGTCAGGGTTACTGTTAATGTCGAGCACCGGCGCGAAGTCCATATTGAAGCCAAGCGAAGCTACTTCTTCACCGATGGCTTGATGGATCGCATACGTATAGTTCGGGTCATCGTATCGGCTGATATCCGCGGCGGCGGGCGTTTCTGTGAATTCGCGCGGCATGCGGCTTACCAAACCGCCCTCCTGATCCAGGCTGAGCCATAATGGCACCCCATGATTGCGGTTCATCTGCTTGAGCTGATTCAGTAAACCCAATGTCTGCTTGGCATTGTTGATATTGTCCTTGTACAAAATAAATCCGCCCACATGATACTTGTTCATCATCTCTTCTGCATCCGATTGAGCTGTTGCTCCCTTCAAACCGACAAGCACCATCTGTCCGAGTTTTTGCTCCGTGGTCATCCCCGCGAGTTGCTCCTGAACAGGATCCTTCACCTCCGGAACCGAAGGAGCTTGCGGCGTTTGTGGATCTTCGGGCGCTTGGGGCGTCGGGGGCTTCTGCGGAATTGGCGAAGCCGGAGAAGTTGACGGCGGTTGGGGAACAGGTTCCGCTTGCTGCTGTCCGCATGAAGTGAGCACGAATGCGAGAGCTATTTGGAATACGATACATTTACATTTGGTTTCCATGTGTTGGTGAACTCCTTTCTCCATTATCCTTGTACGCGGATATTCCTCTGAACCAAAGCCGTAATCCAAAGTAACAACGGGATCCCGACCATAATAATCGGAAAAATATAAGGCACAGCCACTTTAATGGGGAAAAACACGGATACTTCGATGTAATTGCGCGGTAAGAGGGCCAGCGGCAACCCGAGTATAGTGAACACGACTGCATATGTTCTCCACTTCCCGGTTCCCGTCCACTGAGCTGTACCGTAACTAACGGCGAACAAATAGATGGATAGCTTCAGGAAGATACTCATAATCCAGATGGCCACGACGATCGCGTCCAAACTTTCGATAATCCCCGCCACTGATATGGAACGAACCAGCATTAATAAAGGGTAAGGGAAGCTTTGGGTTACATTCGGACCAAAAACCATGAGTGTCGCAACAATCGAGACCACAAATCCCGCACCGGCTAACAGAACCCCTCCGATCCCGTGCTTCATCACGAATTCTCGTTTGCTCACGAATGAAATTAACATAATGACCAAGAAACAGTCTCCCAGGAAAGGAGCGCCCATCAATGAACCTTGTAAAAGGGTAAACCCGTTATGATCCTTTAGAACAGGCAGCAGCCTCTCGGCATTTAAATTATTAAAGGATAACAAGATCGGCAAGAAAATCCCCGCTATAATAACGGGTCCCAGAAATTCACTCATACGGCCGATTACACTTAACCCGGACAAAGTAGAATACAGCACCACGGATGCCATCAGCATAATAATGATAGAAACCGGCGTCTCAGGCAAAATCGTACCAATCATGAACGTGGTAAATTGACGCAGAATTGCAACGTAGACTACGAACCAATAGAGCAGATACAACAATACCATACCTCCGCCGAGCCATGGGCCAAGCATTATTCTTACAAAATCGATAAAGGTTTTCTCCGGATACATCAAACTTAATTTGACATTAATAAATACGGTCACTATCCCTAGCAGAACGGTAATCATTGCCGATATCCAAGCGTCCTGTCCGGAAATCCGGACGGTGGCCGATGATGTAAGCAGAATCGCCATGACCACTTGCATGCTTGTGATCATCCAGAACAATTGTCTGCAGCTTATAGACATTACGTTTACGTCACTCTCTTTCCTGTTCGATCTTGTCTGTAAGTTGGTTTATATTTGAGATCCCCGGTGTATGAATTACAGTGTCGATTTCCACCGTTACAGGCATGTCCGAGAAGATCCGCTCCCAATTCCTTTTCTCTTTCTTCCATTGTTCGGGATAGGCTTTATGAAATTCCCGGGCGAATCCGAAGATGTCCGCGCTGTATTTCTTTTGACCCTCGCGAATGATTTGTGTTACTTCTTGTTGTATCTTCTTATTAAACCAAGGTTCCGCTTTCTTCAGATTGTCCTTAGTGCTCATGAAATCTAACGAATTGGAGCTTTCCGCGATATCCGCATTGACTTTAATCCGAAGGTGCATGCTCCATACTCCTTTATGAATTCGGGGAAAATAATGCAGGTAACTCCTTGTTAACTTTAAACTAGTCTGGCCCTTTTCATCTTCATACAGGACAGTCATATTTCGCTCGAATTTACGATTCTCAAACCATTCCAAGCTTTCCCAATCCTTTTTTTCCAAAAAACCTAATAGCTTTCGATTTTTTATGACCGCGCAACCTCTTACCATAATAATATTAAACTCTTGTCCTGAAACGCTGGAGGCGGTTGTTCCGGCTATAGGCAACAGAAAGGAATTCGATTCCCCCGATATCTTCTCTTCGACTTTAAAGACGGTCGAGTATTGGAGCGGTTTCTTCTGAGACAACTTAATCATGGTTTCATAGGAGTTGGGGTCGGTCAGGGATAACAACAAATCTTTAGCTTTCCCCCTGCAGACAAACAAGTTGGACTGCTCTCTGGGATCAATGTCCCGAAACAGAAAGTCCATAATATGATTCATCCCTCTCCTGGAAGCCTCTTCTCCTACGATGTAAGCTTTCGCATGTCCCCAGAAGAAGGATCTGGGCAATTCCCTCTGCAAAGATGTCAGCGCCGCAGACACATTCTCCCCTACGCGCGAAATGGAGTGGATCCTCCCTTCACCCCCGCCTCCGCCTTCTCCGGCTGTTGGGTTCGGGATGAACACTTGCACGGTGAGTTCAACTTGATCCCCTTCTTTGACGTCAATGCCCGCGGCAATAATCAACGCCATGTCATTAACTTCCCTCCTGTCCCAACAGCCGCTAAGAAGTATACTAAACAAAAGAAAAGGGAGGACACGGGAGATATACATACGCGACATCGAAATCCTTCCTTCCTTTTGAAAGTATATATATCAGTTCGATCTTCGCTTTCGGTTGGAGTTACTGTAGTATGACGGTCTCTTCTTCATCTTGTTGAAGGGAGCACGAATGAGGACATCCTTTAATTCCTGGAGTCTAAGCGGTCCGAGCGGCGCCATATACGGCACACCGAATGATTGCAATCCGCACAGATGGGTTATGATCGCTAGCAAACACAACATCATGCCGAACAGTCCAAACATCCCGGACAGAATCATGATGGGGAAACGCAATATTCGCAGAGCGAAGCTTGCCGAATATTGGGGAAGCATAAATGAAGAGATCCCCGTAATCGCCACGACCATGACCATAGGGGCGGAAACCAAACCTGCCTGGATGGCGGCTTGTCCGATAACAAGCGCTCCGACGATGCTTACGGCGGAGCCAACCTGCTTGGGCAGACGGATTCCCGCTTCTCTTAAGGCTTCGAAGGTAACCTCCATAATCAGCGCTTCAAGTAAGGCAGGGAACGGGATTTCCTCGCGGGACTGAGCAATCCTTAGCAACAACGTGGTCGGTAGCATTTCTTGATGAAAGGTAAGAATCGCCACATAGGAAGAAGGTGCCAGCAATGCGATAAAGAAAAACAGGTAACGCAACCAGCGAATAAAGGTGCCTGTCATGAAGCGCTGGTAGTAGTCCTCAGGCGATTGCATCAGAGAAACCATAGTCGTAGGAGCAATGAGCGCAATCGGTGTATTTTCTGTCAAGACCACAACCCTGCCTTCCAGCATTGACGCGACGGCAACATCCGGACGCTCCGTTGTCTGCAATTGAGGGAATGGGGAATAGTTGGTGTCTTCGATCAGCTCCTCAATCATGCCGCTTTCCACTACACCGTCGAGGACCTCGCTTTGCAGCCGTTTCTGGATCAACTCAACGATACCCGGCTTCACAATTCCTTCTATGTAGGCGATAGTCACAGTGACCTTAGAATACACGCCTACATCTACAGAGACGATTTTCAGTGCGGGCGTACGAAGTCTTCTGCGCAGCAGCGAAAGATTCACGCTTAACACTTCCGTAAACCCTTCCCTCGGTCCCCTCACGACGGACTCTGCTTGAGGCTCTTCTATGGCTCTTTTCTCGAACTGAACAAGCTGGAAGGCCCGGCCTTCGCTCAAGTTGTCCATGAACATGACCGGTTTCCCTGAAGTTAGAGCATCTATGGTTTGGATGTAGGTGCTGGTTCTGATATACGGGGCTGACGTAAGTTCCTCGAGTGCTTCCAAGTGATGTGCCGGGGTATGGATTCCCTTAAGTGGACGGATCAGTTGCGTATCCATCAGTTCTTTGTCCGCCAAGCCGTCAAAATACATGATTACGACATGATCATCATGACCGGTTTTAAATCGATAAGTCTGCAGATCTGAGCAATGTTCGAAGAATCGGTTGATATTTGTAATATTGGTTTCAAGCTCACTGTGCAGATTATTATGAAGAAGATGAACCAGCTGGGGATCAGACGTATAGCCCGTGTCATACGCTTGTTTATTCATCGCTCTCATCCCTATCTCAGTTCAGATGTGCTTAGTATGGAATGATTTAGAAAAATTATCCTGTTTTCGATGACAAAAAAAAAGATCACCTGCTGTCATTGAGGACAGTCGCCGTGATCTTCTTCATGTTTAGTATGATGTTCCGGACAATCTCCATCCGATTCCGGGAGCCAATGGACAGACCACTTGAACAGCTCCTCCAGAACCGGAGTCATGGCAATGCCTTTATCCGTCAGAGAGTATTCAATACGAACCGGACTTTCCGGGTATACATCTCTGCGTACCAGCCCTTCGTGCTCCAGTTCCCTTAATCGCTCCGACAAGACCTTGTGGCTCAGGTTAGGCAACGCTTGATCAATATTTATAAACCGCTGAGGTCCCTGTAACAGCTGGTGTATAATTAAGGCGCTCCATCGCTTGCTCAGCAGTTCAACACCCTTCTCAAATTGCGGACATCGGGGCATGAATTCCATCGTTCATCACCTCAAAATAAAACATATACTCTATTGTAACATGTTGTTGTACCATATACTTATTAAAAGTAATAAAGTTACTTGACGATACTGTGACAATGGTTTATATTGGTTACATAAAGTAACCTTCTAATCATTAGTAACTATTAAAGAAAGCAGAGGTGTCCTGTTTATGAAATGGGTAACACGTATTGTTCAAGGATTAATCGCATTGGCCTTCATCATGTCCGGATTCCTCAAATTGGCCGGTGACGCCATGCAGGTCAAGTCGTTCACCGAAGACTACAATTACGGACTCACGATGATGTACCTTGTGGGCGCTGTGGAAGTGCTGGCGGGCATCGGACTCATCATCGGATACTGGAAGCCCCGCATCGCGGTCTACTCCGCAATTGTTGTGGCAATCATCATGGCGGGAGCGGTATTCTCCATTCTGAGCGCCGGTCAAGGCTTGGGATTAGCCATGGTGCCTTTGATATTCCTGTTGCTGGCCATACTTGTAGCTGTCCGATATTCGAAAGAACCAACACGCAACGGAACGACTCTAACCCGTTAACCGAAGAACAACCTGCAAATACACTTCGAATTAGGAAGGAAATATAAATGCCTGGTTTTAACGAAATGGAGCCCCATAGTAACACTTCACAATATGAAGTGTTACTATGGGGCTTTCTCTTGCCAGATCGTTAGGCCGTCCCATTATAATAGAGGGATCCGGTTTGGAAAGGCGGCGCTGTTGTGCTGGAAATTATATTGCACGGAGTGATATTGGGGTTTGGATTTATTTTGTCATCTGGGCCGTCGCCGTGTATATGGGATTCCAAATTTTTGTTTAAAATTGCTAGTTTTAGGGTTAAATAGAGAGGAAGTGAAAACCCGAGGAGGTTGGACGATTCATGTTTACACGTATGGATGAGATTATGATCGAAATTCCGGAAGTCAACAAACCGGATCCGAATGGCGCTGCGGCGGTACAAGAACTGCTGGGCGGGAAATTCGGGGAAATGTCAACGTTAAACAATTACCTCTATCAATCTTTTAATTTCCGTTCCAAAGAGAAACTGAAACCTTTCTACGACCTGGTGATGAGCATCACGGCGGAAGAGCTGGGTCATGTGGAACTCGTGTCGCATGCCATCAACAAGTGTTTGAGAGGTTCATCTGAATATAAAGAACCGGACAAGACTCCGTTGGAGACGGTTAAGGATGCGCGTCTGTCCTATCATTATCTGGCCGGAGCGCAAGGCGCCATGCCGTTCGATTCCATGGGCAATCCTTGGACAGGGGCCAATGTATTTAACAGCGGCAACCTTGTGGAAGACTTGCTTCATAACTTCTTCCTGGAGTGCGGTGCCCGTACCCACAAGATGAAAGTATACGAGATGACGGATCATCCTGCCGCTCGTGAGGTTGTCGGCTTCCTGCTGGTACGCGGCGGCGTTCACGTTGTGGCCTATGCGAAGGCGCTGGAAATTGCCACAGGCGTCAATGTGACGAAGCTTGTGCCGATTCCTAACCTGAGCAACAAGCAATTTAACGAATCCCGCAAGTACGAGGATAAGGGCGTACATACGAAGCTCTATACTTGGAGCCAGAAGGATTTCAGCGCGATCGATCAAATCTGGAAGGGTACTCACCCGGAAGACGGTCTTGAGCTGGAAGTAATCCAAGGCGCGCCTAAAGGCTTTCCGATTCCGGAAGCGCCCCCTGTCGAAGAAGAATTCGCGCCGGGCATCTCAGCGGAAGACTTTAAGGCGATTGCGAAGCGGTTGAAGATGGCGGGTAATATTTCGGATTAAAATATTCAAGAAGAAGACGACCCCGTGATCGGGGTCGTATTTGTGGTTCCATAGATCTTTAGTGTAAACTAACTAATCCGATGAAGCTACACCCACGAAGCTTTCCGGACCTACCCGAGTAGGAATGACCGCAAGACCTCCGGGAATGCTTACAAATGCCTGATAGATAAAGAATCCCGGAGCTGGAGGAACGTCCGCTGCAACCGCAGTCATTACACTTGTTGTAAGCAATAGGGTTCCGACAGGAATCGTCTGGGTTGCGGAATAGATTAAAATCGCATCTTCATCCACATTTCTGAATATTGTAATCGTAACCGGCACCAGAACAGCTACCACTGCGCTTAATGTGACGGTAGCGGTGAGCTCCACCCGCGGATTAGCGCCTGACAATGTCATATCCAGACCCAAAGTTCCGAATAATGCAGGTGTTGTGCTCGCCGGAATAGAAATGGAACTCGCATAACTCGCATTTTGTGAAATCTGAGTGTCTAGTATAATCCCCATGTATAAATACCTCCTAACTAATCTACTATTACTATATGAAATGTGAAGTATATCGTTCTGGTTCATAGTGGAAGTTTTATAGAATAAAGGTGAAAAGAGGATTTGTGTTATGGGAAACGTTTATACTGGGAGCCAAACAAGGGAAATTTCATTCCCTCTGGGCGGCATCGGAACCGGAAGCATAGGCTTTGCCGGCAATGGTCGACTGATGGATTGGGAAATATTCAATTCGCCCAACAAGCGGAGCTTCAATGGTTATAGCCATTTCGCCGTCAAGGCGGAAGCGGCAGGACAGTTGCTAGACGCTCGCGTGCTCAACGGGGATTTTCCTTCACCGTATATGGGGCAGCCGGTGCGGGGAGGGCCTCTGCATAGCGGATACGGTTACGGTCCGGAGAATAATACGATGGCGGGAATGCCTCATTTCCGCACACACTCCTTCCAGGGCGAATTCCCGCTGGCAAGCATGGCGTTTACAGATGAACATTTTCCCGGCACGGTTCATCTGAAAGCTTTGAATCCTTTTATTCCGCTAAACGACAAGGATTCCAGCTTGCCCTGCGCTATGTTCGAGGTTGAATTTCACAACCCGCTCAATTATGAAATCACGTACACGGCAGCCTTAACAGCGTCCAATCCGAAGGCTGGCGAGCGCGTTGTAAATCGGTATTCCAAAGATCGTTCCGTGCATCTCCTCAAATTCGGTACCGCGTCTTACGAAAGCTCCGACCCTTTATTCGGGGATTTAACCATAGCTACTGACGCTAGTACTGTGAGCTACCATGAGTTCTGGTATCGAGGCGGTTGGTGTGACAACCTGGAGATGTACTGGCGGGATTTCGCGAAAGCCGGTCCGCTCACAAACCGGCATTATGATTCCGAGCTGCCTCCCCACTCCAGGCACAAGGACAACGGCACTCTGGCTGCCCATATAACGATCCCTCCAGGCGGTAAAGGACGAATTCGTTTCGTACTGGCATGGCATTTCCCTAACGTATACAACTCTTGGAATCCTGAACCGGGAGAGCGAACCGTTTGGAGAAACTATTACGCCACGCAATACGCGGATTCGGCGGCCGTAGCGATTTACACCTTCACGCATTGGGACCGGTTGCTCGGGGATACGGAGCTGTTTCGTGATGCGCTGTTCAACTCCACTTTACCGGAGGAAGTTATTGAGGCGGTGTCCGCAAATCTATCCGTGTTAAATTCGGCAACTTGCCTGCGTCTAACGGATGGGTCTTTCTACGCTTTCGAAGGGTGCATAGAGGACGTCGGCTCCTGCGAAGGTTCCTGTACGCATGTCTGGAATTATGCATATGCCTTGCCCTTCTTGTTTCCTTCCCTCGAGCGTTCCATGCGCGATCTGGATTTCCGCTATAATCGCAGAGCCGACGGAGGCATGGCATTCAGGCTCATGCTCCCTCCCGGTCGGGATTCAGAGCCATTCCGGGCTTGCGTGGACGGGCAAATGGGAGGCATCATCAAGGCTTACCGCGATTGGAAAATCTCTGGTAACGACGATTGGTTGCGCAGTAACTGGGCTGCGATCAGCAGTTCTTTGGAATTTGCCTGGAGCCCGGACAATCCGGATCTTTGGGATGCGGACCGAGACGGCGTCATTGACGGGCGCCAGCATCATACACTGGATATGGAGCTCTTTGGTCCCAACGCCTGGCTGAACGGATTCTACTTAGCCGCTTTGAAAGCCGCCTCGGCGATGGCTTCCCACCTTAACGATGCGGCCAAAGCGGCCGATTACGGCGAACTGTTTCGGAGAGGAAAAACCTGGACGGATCAACATCTGTTCAACGGCCGCTACTACGGGCAAAAAATAAATTTAAACGATCGCCGTTGGTTGGAACGTTATGACAAAGGCGATTCGTTATTTGGAGAGGACGCGACGGCCGCCTACTGGAATGAAGAAGTCGGTGAAATCAAATATCAAATCGGTGAAGGCTGCGGCATCGATCAAGTCGTCGCCCAATGGCATGCGAATCTCTGCGGATTAGGCGAAATCTTTGACCGGGACCAGACGAGAAGCGCGCTGAAACAGCTCTATCTCCATAATTTTAAAGCGAATATGCGCGAGGAAGCGAATGCCTGGCGATTGTTCTCGCTTAACGATGAAGGCGGTCTGGTTATCTGCTCATGGCCGGAGGGCAGCGTTCGTCCCGCTGTTCCGCTGACGTATGCTTCGGAGACAATGACGGGATTTGAATATCAGGCGGCCAGCCATATGATTCAGGAAGGGATGCTGGAGGAAGGCCTCCGGATCGTTCGTGCCGTTCGCGAGCGCTATGACGGGGAGAAGCGTAATCCATGGAACGAGATGGAGTGCGGCAGCAACTATGCCCGCGCGATGGCCAGTTATGCTTTATTGCTTGCCTATAGCGGATTTTCATTCGATATGACAAAAGGCGAAATCGGCTTCCGTCCGGTCATTCAACCCTCAGAAGGATTTCGGACATTCTGGTCGGTCGACGGCGCATGGGGAACGTTCGAGCTATCGGAATCCTCGGGTGCGTTAAAGGTAGCCGCAGGAAGTCTTACATTAACGAAGCTAGGTTTGCCAGAATCATGGACCGGCCCGAAATTGGCGGCTTCCCTGGAAGGGCATACCCTACACCTGATCCGTAAAGAAGAAGGTGGTATACGTTTTGCTGGACCCATTACTATATGTACAGATCAAGCGCTGATGTGGACGCAAGATTGAGCGAAGGCTACCCTATTTTATTGATTAGGCAAAAGAAGACTTCGTTGTTCGAGAATTTTTAACGAATCCTGCGAGCGCTTAGAGCTATAAATGAGCTCATATGGAATTCTAACGAACCCGGCTGACGCTTAGGCGACGCAAAGACCTATAAATCAGGACCATATGCCGGCTAAGCGTATTTACGGTTCGTTAGATTGTTAAAGCAGTTATTTCGCGCGGCTAAGAGTTACCAGGATTCGTTAGAAGTCCCGTTGTTTCCGCATCTCCTTCTGCACTTGCCGCAACGCCTTCTTCGACCCGCGCTCCATATCGTGCTGGAATTTCCGGTCCTTATAGCTCGTGAACAGCGTGTTCAGGTCATAGCCTGCCGGGTACAACTCGCTTGCCCGCAGTTCCAGGCGAATCCGCTTGGCATGCACCTCCACGAGCTGCCCTTCATGCAGCACCGTCAGGTGGTTGAAGCTGTCTCGGCCCTTGTAGACAATCGCGGTTTCGTCCAGCTCCAACAATCGTACCCGGTCGCCCATCCCGTACTCCTCCAGCACAGCTTCCGATTCATTCTGCAGCGCCTCTGTCGGCTTCTTCACCACTTTGCTGTCATGCAGACGCTCCAGCCGATAATCCTTGCTCTCCATATACAACTTCGCCCGCTCTAAAACCGCCTCCTTCAACTCCATCCGCTTCGAAATCCACAGCGCGTTGCTCTCGCCCGATTGCCCGATCAACAGCTTATATTGCGGCTCCAACGTCTCGTTATCGAAGGCCATGGCCGCGTTCATGAAGTCCGGATGCCGTTCCGAGAATTCCTTAATCTCGCCGTAATGCGTGGTCGCAACCGTCATACAGCCCATATGGTAAAACTCTTCCAGAATCGCGATAGCCAACGCCGCGCCCTCATTGGGTTCCGTTCCGCTGCCGATTTCATCGAACAACAGCAACGTATTCCGATTTGCTTGGCGCATAATCTCAGCTATATTCTTCATATGGGACGAAAAGGTGCTAAGCGCATTCTCCAAACTCTGATTATCTCCGATATCTACGAATATACGATCAAACACAGCTACTTTGGTGGACGCATCCCCCGCGATGTGGAATCCGGACATCACCGCGAGCGCGATTAGCCCAATCGTCTTCAACACCACCGTCTTGCCCCCTGCGTTCGGACCGGTAATGACCAGACTGCGATAACTCTCCCCAATGGCAAAATCCAGCGGAACCGCGCTTCCAGACAGCAACGGATGTCTGCAACGGACCAGCTTCGTTACGCCATGGTCGTTCACATTCGGCGCGATCCCGTCCATGCTTTTACTAAACTTCCCTTTGGCAAAAATCATATCGTACAAGCTGATCAGATCAATATTAACCGTCATCGGCTGGGCCTGGTTCGCGACTAAATCCGACAGCGCCGACAGAATCTGAAGCTCCTCCATCCCTTCCTCCGCCTTGAGACCGGACAGCTCGGCATTATATTTGGCCACGGATAGCGGCTCAATAAACACGGTCGATCCCTTGGAAGACATTTCGACAATCGTTCCGGCCACTTGATGCTTATAGGCGGCTTTGATGGGGATGGTGAAACGATCATTTTTTCGGCTGACAAAAAACTCCTGAATAACCTCCTTGTTCGCGCTGTTCTTCATAAATTTCTGCAGCTGCTCCTCAATCTTCGCCTCGGTGATATCGATATGCTTGCGAATCCGCTTCAGCTCTTTGCTGGCCCCAGAATCCACCCGATTTCCTTTAATGGCATGGTGAATGGCATCTTCAATGTCCGGAAAATCAGCCATAGAATAGGCATAAGCACTCAACTTTGGAGCGTAAAATTCCTTCTCAGTCATGAACTTCTTCACTTTACGGCATCCCCGCAGGAAATCCGCAATGGCGATCAGTTCGGACGGATCCAGCACCATCCCTTTGTCCAGCTTCTCCATCATGGATTCGATGTTCGAGATGCCCAGCAGCGGCACATGCCCCTCGGTATCCAGAATCGCGCGGGCCTCCGATGTTTCATGGAGACGTTGCTTCACCACTTTGAGATTGGAGCTCGGTTCCAGCTGATCGATCAACCTTTTGCCCAGACTGCTTACGCAATAGCTTTGGACAAGCGCCTTCAGTTCGTTATATTGTAATTTGTCCTTTGTACTTGGATTCATCTATGCATTCTCCTCTTTTATGACCAAAATAAACGCAAAAAAAGCTGCAGGAAACCCGCAGCTCATTACACTCCATTTACATGACGGTATAGATAGAGAAAGCCAGCCGCCGACGGTGGACAAAGGTCCTTCGCCTCGGTATACTTCCTCTGTTTGAGTCATGTTTTATGATGTATTTCGCAGGGTTCTTCATGGGTAACTTAAATAAATCTACGATATAGGCTTTTTTTGCATACGTAAATAAAATCCGCTTCGCCTATAGTCTAGAATTATTATTTCTTAAGTTATACCTGTTGAAAACCTGCTACACTCATAAAACACCTCGTAGGGAATGTGTCTTGCATTGAAATCTGATGATGTAAGTTAGGATAACCCATCCCGCGCGGGAAGTAAAGTGTCTACAGAACGCTGGCCGCCTCTCCGACCCAAGTAACCAGCTGCGCGGAATCGAATCTGTCCCCCTTACGCAACTTTAGCGTCTTCCGTTCCGGAGGACCGTCGAACATGCTTTCCGGCAACTCCAGTCCGGTTGCATTAAAGATGGTAAAGCTGACCGCATCCTTGGATGTCGAGATGACGGCGGCGTATTTACCATTTTTCAGAAAATGCGGCTTCTTATACTGAATGCGTTCCTGCACATCCGGTATGGCCCGGTGGACCAGCTCGCGTAAACTCGTTGACAGTTCCAGTTGCCAAGGTTCCTTTAGTGCTTCAATAAATTCGGTTACTTCGTTACTCATATTTAATACGCTCCTTTTACTCCGTTAGTTGGTTTGATTGGGATTGCCTGTACTCGGCTGGGCAGTGATCATCCAAGATACGCCGTATTGATCCGAAAGCTCTCCATAGAGCATTCCCCAAGGCTGCAGTTCTAGAGGGTATTTCACATTGCCGCCAACCGCCAGCTTCGTGAAGGCTTCATTGGCTTCAGAATCTGTTTCGTACGTTACACTTAGTGAAATGCCGCGTCCTTGCGTAAACGGTTCAAATGAATCAGCCATGAGTAGTGAATTTCCTCCGGCAACAACCAGGCTCAAATGCATAACTTTGTCCTTAAACTCATGTTGTGCTCCCATTTGTTCGTGTGTCATGACGGACAGAATCTCTCCTCCGAGTGATTCTATGTAGAACTTGGCTTGCGCTCTTGCATCCTCTGACATAAGATAAGGGTTTACTTGTGCTCCCATATTTCTCAACAACCTTTCCATTATGTTTTGTCCTACTAATAAATACGACGAATGACTACTGGTGAAATCGACAGAGGGCATAATATAAATCTATATTTTTTTTCAAAATATTCTTAAAGCTTTAATTCAATTGTGCAAATTCACACTCAGCAGCCCGGTTCCATAAAAGCGCCCGTTCACGCTCATTCCGCGTCAACGCCGCGGCGCGTTCAAATTCAACGCGCGCTTCATCGTACCTCCCCAGCTTGACCAACAAATCACCACGCACGCTCGGCAGCAAATGATATTCCTTCAACGAGGGCACCGCATAGAGCTCGTCGATGATTTGCAGACCGAAGGCCGGTCCGAAAGCCATGGATATCGCGACCGCCCGGTTTAACTCCACGATCGGGGACGGACTCACTGTGGATAGCGCCTCATACAGAGCCGCAATCTTGATCCAATCCGTCTCCGCGACACTCGCCGCCTGCGCATGGCAAGCCGAGATGGAGGCTTGCAGCGCGTAGGGACCCAGCGGCTGGCCAAGTTTGCGGCATCGCTCCAATGCGCTTAATCCGCGGCGGATAAGGAGTTGATCCCATTTGGCCCTATTTTGATCCATGAGGAGAACAGGTTCTCCCTTAGCGTTAACACGCGTCTTCATCCGGGAAGATTGAATTTCCATGAGGGCGACCAGCCCGTGGATTTCCGGCACCCGTGGAGCGATCTCCGCCAGCACCCTTCCCAATCGCAGCGCCTCCTGGCACAACAGCGGACGGGTCCAATGTTCACCGGAAGTTGCCGAGTAGCCTTCGTTAAACATCAGGTAAATCACCTCGAATACAGCGGACAAGCGATCCCGCAGCAGCTCCTTTCCCACCGGCACTTCAAAAGGAACCTTTGCGGCACTGAGCGTTCTCTTCGCCCGGACAATGCGCTGAGCAATGGTCGTTTCGGCCGCCAGGAACGAACGAGCGATTTCATCGGTCGTCAACCCGCATAAGAGGCGCAACGTCAAGGCAACGCGGGCATCCTGGGATAACACCGGATGGCAGGTCATGAAGATCAGGCGAAGGAGATCGTCGCCAATCTCCCCGTCCAATGCCGAATCGATGTCATCTTCGGTATATAAATCCGCACCATGCCCAATCTCCGCGTATTTCTGGTCACGCAGCTTGTTCCTGCGGATCCCGTCGATGGCGCGCCGCTTCGCCGTCGTCATCAACCATGCCGCCGGGTTGTCCGGGATGCCCGTCTCCGGCCATCGATCCAGAGCGATCACCAACGCATCCTGCGCAAGATCCTCGGCTACACCCACATCCCGGACTATACGCGTTAATGCGGCGATCAGTTTAGCTGATTCCATTCGCCATATGGCATCAATGGTACGATGTGTTTGGTGCAGACTCACGCTTTTCTCTGCGCCTCCAACTGTTCACGAAGGGCTGCATCTTTCGCCAACGTCTCGGGATTGTCCACCAAGTCCTCCATCTCATATACCTGTCTGAGCTCAATCTCGCCTTGCCCGAAGCCGTGCGGGTCCGGCATACGCATCGCCCATTCAACGGCTTCCTCCCTGGACTTGACCTCAATTAACGTATAGCCCGCGATCATTTCTTTAGCCTCCGTAAAGGGGCCGTCCATGATCTTCGGTTTGCCTCCCGGTTCCGGATAGGAAATCCGGATGCCGCCGGAGCTTGGCATCAATCCGTCCGCAGCGAGCAGCACGCCGGCTTTGACCAGTTCTTCGTTATACTTTTGCATCGCGTCGATCAGCTCTTGGCTTGGCGGTTGGCCCGCCTCTGAATCCGTTGTCGCTTTCACAATCATCATAAATCTCATGTCTGTTCCTCCTTATTTAGTTAACTTATTATCCGTGGTGAAAAAAGCGGTAAGCTCAACCGAAATCATCTTGGCATGGATCTTCTTGGTGTGGCCTAATCCTTTTTTACTCACTAACTGCGCGTTCGGGAGTGTGTTGGCAAGCGCCTGAGCAGCATGCCGCAAGGATGCCGGGCTTTCCGTGCCTTCCATGACTAACGTGGGCATGGTAACCGTTCGCCACAACGCCGCAGGCAAAGCTTTGCCCTCCATAAAGCCATCCAGTAAGGTTGCGTCATACGGCAGCGTATGGGCGACGGCCATTAGATTCGCCCACACGCCCGGCATCATACGCATCATAGTGACAATGAAGGCTGGCGCTCCCATGCCCTGGGTCATGAAATATTTAATGGCGTCCGCCCGGCGATCGTTTGCGATGAGCTCTGTTACCTGGGCCCGGAAGTCGTCCGGCGGTTTGCGATCCGAAGGATTCACCACGAACGGAGGCTCATGCAAGGCCAGTTGCGTGATGTGGAGTCCCTTCGCGGCGGCTTGCAGGGCAAGGGCCGCGCCGGAGGATAAGCCCCATACCTTCGCCGAGCCGCCCGCTTCTTCGATGAGGGCACCCAAATCTTCAATTTCGCGCTCGACCGCATAAGGTTGAGTGTCTCCGCTATCCCCGCGTCCGCGGCGGTCGTAGGTGTAGACCGTAAACTGCTCTTTCAACTGTTCCGCTAATTGGACAAGCCCCGGGAAAAGCCGGTAACTGAATGCGCCTGCGACCAGGATGAGGGCCGGTCCTTGACCTATCCGGTCATAAGCAATGCGGGTTCCGTCTTTGGATATGACGGTGTACGTGGTTTGTTTCGCTTGTTTATCCATTTGGTGTGCCGGCATGTCGATTCCTTCTTTCTTACTGTTTTTTTGCTTTCTATATCCACGACGAACGGGATGTGACAACATCGACAAGTTTCCCAAAATATAATTTAATTTTTTTTCAACATTTCCCTATGATCTTTGAGATCCGCTTCCAAGGCTAGGATTCTTGGATCTTGCTGCAGATTCTCCGACTCCGTGTTTTGAACCGGTTCAACCTCGTCCTCCCTAACTATTGCCTCCACCTCTGTTTCCACATCCACCGGCTTGAATCCTGCAATGCAGTCTTTGCGCATAATCGATTTCCTCCCTCACTCGTATGAGACGTGTTCCCGCTTTAGGTTCTGTCTCTAATTAAACTACGAACGGGATCCAACGAAATCGACAAACGGACACCTACTTCTGTTTCTTCATTAATGAGTTGCTTGCTCAACTGCTAAGTACTAAATGTGTTTCAGCTCCGATGCTGGGTTATCCCGAAGAATCAGGCGAAAATAATTTCCGTTCTTTTCAAAAAATCACTTGTAATAAGAACATTTGTTTGGTATTATATGACATATACAGAACGTTTGTTCCTATATTGCGTAAGGGGGGGTGAGGATTGTGTCTACTCATGTAGTAACTTTCGATCAATTTAAGCGCAAATATCATGATGAAGCTTCATGTGTTCCCATCCTGATCTCAACCAAATGGCCCAACGGTTACCGCTGTCCACGTTGTGATTGCGTTGATGCCTATGTTATCACTACACGTCGGCTACCTCTGTATGAATGCCGCAACTGCAAGTATCAAGCTTCTCTTCTCGTGGGGACGATTATGCAAGGAAGCCGCACCTTACTTCATAAATGGTTTCAAGCTTTATTTCTCATCGCTAACCCCTCAGGTTCAATTAACGCGGTGCAACTATCAACCATCATTCAAGTCACGTATAAGACGGCCTGGTTAATCCTACACAAACTTCGCCATGCCATTCAGCAAGGAGATGCGCAGCAGCTACTCACAGGGCTTGTCGAAGTCATCTCTGCTGAATACAATCCGTGCAATTTTCATATTAAAGGTTTTAAGACGATCCGGAACGAGCAGCCATTTGTTGGGGGAGCTTCTCTTAACTTTTATGGTGAGGTTTCCTATGTCAAGCTGAAGCATGTTTTTATGCCGAAACATCATCCGAACAAAGAGCTTAGCTATTGGGATTATTCCAACTTCATTGAGACTCATGTAAGTAGTTCTGTCCGAGTTCCTTTTATTCATTACGGTTCCAAAAAATATAACGCATGCGACACCTTAAATATCATTTGTGATTCTGTTCCTGTTAGAATAAACGAGCGATATTACGGAGTAAGCGACAAGCATTTACAATCGTATCTGGATGAAGTATCCTATCGCATTAATTATTCACTGAAACCAAACCGTGCGGTGTCGAAATTATTTCGGCTGTTCATTGATACTCCTGCTGTTACTTATAAACAACTCATTTCACGCAAACCGATGTGCTTACATTTACAGGTTGCCTAACTCACGGACAAACATTTTTTACAATTCATCTTTCCTTCTCTAAACATCTTTACTTCTATTAACACATTAACTCTCATTTTCCAGTTATCACTTCATTGCTTTCTTCTATCACATCACATCACATCATCACATCACATCACATCATAAAAGCATAAAGCAAATCACATTACACCACATCACACCACACCACTGAGCGTTCGGGATAACCCAGCATTCCAGTTCAAATAGGTAAACGAACACCCCACCTAAAGAAATGTAAACCCTAGTGAATCACCCAAATTTTATATACTTTCTATCACAAAAAAAAGCCCAACACACGATCATGTCGGGTCTTTCCAGCTCTACACTTTAAATTCAGCAAGCAGTTGCTTCAATTGGGCGGCCATCGCCGTCATGTTCTTCGCTGCGCTCGAAATTTCATCGATAGAGGCATACTGCTGCTCCGTGGCTGCGGCCGTTTCCTGAGTAATTTCCGCGCCTTTCATCGCCGCGGCAACGCCAATAGCGGTCATGCCGGCAATTCGGTGGCTGCTATCCGAAGTTTGTTCCATGGAATTCGAGATGTAAGCCACCTGCTGCGCAATCTGTTGCAGCGATTCATCAATAGCCTCGAATGCTGAAGTAACCTGCTTGACCTGCGTCAATCCGAGTTCAACGGTTTGCAGGCCTGCTTCCATCCCCTCGCGCACTTGCCCCGTCTCTTCTTGCACCTGTTTCACAAGGTGCTCGATCTCGGCGGCGGAAAGGGCTGATCTTTCAGCAAGCTTGCGAACCTCGCTGGCGACAACGGCAAACCCTCTTCCCATATCGCCTGCTCGGGCAGCTTCAATCGAAGCGTTCAGCGCCAACAAATTGGTCTGCCCCGCAATCTCGTTGATGACACTCACAATCGAGCCAATCTCCTGTGATCGCTCATTGAGACCTTGAATGGCGGTAACCGTATCCTGGACTGTTGTATAGACTTGTCCCATCTGAAGCAGGACATTACGAGATAGTTCCACGCCTGTTCCGGAGGTCAAGACAGTTTGATCGGACAGAACCGCAACTTCCCCGCTGTGATGTCCAATCGATTTCACCGATTCCGAAATTTCATCCATAGCGGAAGAAATATCCGACATCTGGGTCAGTTGGGTCTCCGCGGAAGAAGCCAGTTCTTGCGTGGCTTCGGCGATCTGCACCGTCGCGGCGGACATTTCGGATGCGTTCATGGACAGGGCTTGGGACGAAGTCGCTACATACGCTGCTGTTTGTTGAGCATCCGTCACAATGGATCTCAAGTTCCGCATCATCTGGTTGAATGAGGATGCAAGCTCGCTTACTTCATCCTTCCCCTTGACTGTGATCTCGGAAGTCAGATCGGCTCCGCCTTCGGCAATTCGGCTTAACTGCCGTCCTACAAGTTGTAATGGTTTCATCGCTCTGTAAAGCAGATAACCAATCAGAACGGCGAAACTAATCACACCGGCGGCCACAATCTGCATCATCAGATGAACGACATCACTGGATTGTTGGATCGCTGCGCTCTTCTCGCTTAACCCTGCTTCTTTCTTCTTCAAATAATCCGAGAGGATCGGATCCAGCTCCTTGCGCGCCGACCGTTCTTCGCCAAAGTGCGTGGAGCGCGCCAAAGCTGCATCCTTCTTGTCGTAGGCCTCGAGCACCTTTCCGCTGGCTTCGAGAAATGTATTGTAATTGCCCTGAATCTTGGCAAGGACGGTTTTGTCCATATCGGGTAAATCCATGGCGTTCAACGTCTTCAACATCCCTTCAACGTCTGCGCGTTTATCGGCAATGCCTTCCTTGTAGGAGGATTCTCCCACCAATAAATACGCCCGTTCGTCGTTGGACCATCCGGCTAACCTGAATTGAATGGATTTGACCAGAAACCGAACCTGTTCCTCATCGGCTATTAAATTCTCATAACGTTTCTCGGTTTTATTGCTCTGATTCATCGAGACAAAGACGTAAATCACCAGAACAAGAGCGAGCAGGGAGATGGAAACAATCATTTTCGTAATAATTTTCATAGGTTGGCCTCCAAAAGCAGGATGGGGAATATATCAATATATATCTATATATTTCGACATTTTTCGAGCAAGAATGTATAGCAGTCCGTTAATAGTGAGCTTTATCGGAAAAGTAATGATGCTTTTTCCCGGGATATCTGATATCTTTTCTAGCAGGTATATGTATTTAAGGAAGGATGACCAGGTTTGATGAAATGGAACTCGAAGAAAGATAAATCATTTTACACCAGCCTGTTTACCCTGCTCACCGTTACCATCGTCGCCACCATTATTATCCTTTCGACGATTCTATATTTGAATTTTGAAGGAATCGTCGCGAAACAGACCTATGAGCATACGCTCCGGAACTTGGAGCAAACGTCGCAGGATGCTTCCGTCATGGCGGTAACCGCGTCTTCTTTTGCCAAACAAATTTACAACGATGTGCAAGTCACCCGGCTTCTGAACAATATCGCCGCCGATCCCGTCGACCTGTTCAATCTCATCAGCCAGTTGAATGCCTACCGGGCGACCTCTCCGTTCATTGATTCCATCTATATATATAACGCGAAGTTGAAGACGTTCTATATCAGCTCCGACTTGTCTACCGCGCTGGGAGAAAGCACGGAGGAGGAAGTGGTGGACAGGGAAGTCGTGGATATGGTTCATCACTTGGACCGCTACCAGCCGCTCATGCCCATTCCGCGCCAAATGCGGATCGATAACAAAGCGAACCCGATGGAGAAGAAGCGCGACATGTACACGTTTCTGCTCTTCGACACGCTTACGAATAAACCCAGGCAGAATACGGTCATTGTGAATGTGTCAGAGACGCAACTGCATAAGAAGATTGACGGGATGCTGACGCAATCAGAAAGCAATACGTTCATCATCGACGGCAGCGGACACCTGATGTCCAATAGCTGGAAGTATCCTATTTTGTCTGACATCTCCAACAAACCTTTCGTAAACACCATCATACGGCAGCCCTCCTCTTCCGGTTATGTAAGGGAAAAGGTGGACGGCGTAGATTCGTTCATCTCGTTTACACAGCCCGACAGCCTGGGATGGCGCTATATCCGGATCATGCCCTATCACGAGGTGATGGAACGGATTGAGAGCATGCGCTGGAAGACGATCACGATTGCCGCCTCCATCCTGCTTCTGGGGTTGCTGATCTCTTATCTGTTATCGCGCAGGCTGTTTCACAAAGTCGATCGAAAGTTAGCGCAGCTGAGCGAGCTGGAGAAGGAGCGACGGGACAGTCTCCATATGTTGCGGCAGGAATATATGAGAAATGTGCTTCTTGGCTGGGAGAAATGCCTGCCGGAACGGAGCGGGGAGCAGTTTGCACGCTATAACATCCCTCTTCGGACAGACAGGCCCGTGGCGATGGCGCTACTGAAAATCGACCATTATCATGACTTTACGGAACGTTATAACAACGAAGACCGCAAGCTTTATAAGTTTGCGATCATGAATATAGCGCAGGAAGTATTGTCAGGTGACACGGACGTCTTCGCGGTAGACATAGGTGAAGACCGAATCGCCGTTATACTGGGCGGAGCCGCCCTGCATGCGGATGATGCTGCGCAAAGACTGATGGGGGACGTAAAGAAGCTGCAGTTCTCTGTGAAAGATTGGCTCAAAATGTCGGTTTCCGTCGTTTGCAGCGGACCTGCGGAGAAGCTGGAGAGTCTTCACTCTTTATACAACCAGGTGTTGTCGGCTTCATATCACAGGCTGTTCTATGGTCATGAATGCATCATTGACGCCGAAAAGGTGGAGAGCTACAAGAGCAAGAAATATGTCTATCCGCAAGCCAGAGAGAAACAGCTGATCGACGAGCTCATGCTCGGCCGCATGGAGGAAGTGAAACGGCAATTCAGGGCAATCATGGAAGAAACCGCGGACTATTCTTTCGTCTCGTTCCAGCTGGCTTTCTCCCAATTGTCTCTTGCAGTGAACAATACGATTTCCACGATCAGTCAATACTCGTTTCCATCCGAAGAACTGGAATTGCAGCCGATTCATACGGTTGTGAACGACCAGGTAGAGACGCTTGAAGAGATTGTTAAGCGCTTCTATGAGCTGTTTGATACACTGGCTGCGAAACTCGAAGAGAAGCGAAAGTCCAAGCATGATGACTTGGTACAGGGCATCACGCAGATCGTCGACTCCCGATACAGAGATCCCGACTTATCTTTGGACAAAATTGCGGAAGAATTAGGGTTATCCGCCACCTATCTAGGCCGAATTTATAAGCAGCACACCATGAAGACCATTCTTGGTTACATCAGTGAAGTACGGATGAGCCAAGCGAGGGAGCTGCTTCTTCTCACAGATGATTCGGTTGGCGATATTGCGGAACAGATCGGGTTTGCGAACGGGCCGTATTTCTTTAAGGCCTTTAAGAAAGCCAATGGAATTACACCCGCGGAATACCGCAAACATGTCAGACAGCAACAAGATTCGTCAGAAGCGTAGAGGATCAAGGTAAGGCTTTAGCCCGGTATGAGCGGGTTAAAGCCTTTTTTTGCATGCATAACGGCGGGAAAAGTGAATGAGTTCGCAAAAGTGCAGTCCCCGGATGTCGCATTATTATAGCTACATCGGGGATGAGAAGTTGTGGGTGCGGTCCGCCGGATTTATATTGAGAATGCAACAGAAACGCTGTCTGAAACACGTACCAAGGAGGCCATCATGCATGCATACTTTTCTATTTGAGCTTAGACGCAACAAAGTTTTATTCTTCATGCTGCTTCCGACCCTGGTGTTTTTTCTGATTTTCAGTTACTTCCCCATGGTCGGCATTTATTACGCATTCACCCAATACAGCTTCGAGGGGGGCTTGTTCGGAAGCAAATTTGTAGGGATGAAAAATTTTGAGTTTCTCTATAAATCCGGCGTGCTTTGGAATTTAACGAAAAATACGGTGTTATACAATTTGGCCTTTATTATTCTGGGCAACATCTTGCAGTTGATCAGCGCGATTTTTCTGGCGCAGATTCCGGGGAAATTGTTCAAGAAAACAACGCAGTCTCTTATCTTTCTCCCTTATTTTATTTCATGGGTACTGGTAGGGGCGTTCGTGTACAACCTGTTCAATATTGATACCGGTGTGATTAACTCGCTTCTGGCACAGCTGCATTTGCCCGCTTACGATTTCTACATGAGTACGGCGCCTTGGAAATACATCATCGTCGGGTTTAATCTCTGGAAGGGGATCGGCTACGGCATGATCATCTATCTGGCCGCGATTATGAGTATAAGCGAGGAGTATTACGAGGCGGCCAAGATCGACGGCGCCAACATTTTTACACAGACCCGACATATCACGTTACCGCTGCTGATGCCTACTTTTGTAATGCTGATCCTGTTCAGCCTTGGCGGCATTTTGAAAGGACAATTCGATCTGTTTTATCAGATTATAGGCAACAACGGTTTGCTGTTCGAAGCGACGGATATTATCGATACCTACGTATTCCGGTCATTGGCGGTCAACTTCAATATCGGTATGGGAACGGCGGCCGGGCTTTATCAATCCCTGTTCGGCTTCGTGCTCATCCTAACCGTGAATTACATTATCAAAAAAACCCGCGAAGACTACGCGTTGTTCTAAGGAGGAGCTATGAGAACTTTCAAAACCGAACCGTCAACCATCGTCTTTAATCTCATAGGATACGTCCTGCTGACGCTTCTCGCGCTGTTCTGCATCACCCCGTTCTGGCTTATGGTCAGCGGTTCCTTTTCGGACGAAATGGACATTGTGAGCAGAGGGTTCCAGATCATACCGGACAACTTTTCCTGGGAAGCCTATAAATCGGTGTTTCAGACGCCCGAACAGATTTACCGCGCTTATGGCGTCACCGTTGGGCTCACTGTGGTCGGATCGCTATTGGGTCTGTTCCTAACGTCAATGGCCGGGTTCGTCCTTTCGCGACAGGAGTTCAAATATCGGAATTCCTTCTCGTTCTTCATCTATTTCACCACACTGTTCAGCGGAGGCCTGATTCCATGGTACATCCTGATGGTGAATCAACTGCATTTAAAGGACAGCTATCTCGCTTTGCTGTTACCGCCGTTGTTAAGCGCGTGGAACATTATTTTGATGAAAAATTTCATGAAATCCATTCCCGATTCCATTGTGGAATCCGCCAAAATCGACGGGGCGGGCGAGTTCTACATTTATTGGAAGCTGATTCTTCCGCTCTCCACACCGGGGCTCGCCACCATCGGCCTGTTCCTGGCGCTAAGCTACTGGAATGACTGGTTTCTGGCGAACATTTTCATCACCTCTCCGGAGAAGTACCCGCTGCAGTTTCTGTTATACAAGATTCTCGCCAGCGCGGCTGTCCTTCAAACGAACGCAGCGAACTACGTGTCCGCTAATGTGACGCCGCCTACAGAAACACTGAAGATGGCTGTAGCCGTTGTGGCAACGGGCCCCATCGTATTGCTGTACCCTTTTGTACAGAGATATTTCGTAAAAGGACTTACGATCGGCGCCGTGAAGGGCTGATGTTCACTGTTGGTTAGATTCGGCTATTGCCGGCTGACATAGTTTTGCGCTTAAATGAAAAAAGGAGGAGTCAACGATGAAAAGAAACAGGGGAACGTGGCTGAAACTCTCCATGGTGCTCACACTGGCGGTAACATTGCTAGCCGGATGCAGCGGATCCAATGAGGGAGCTCAAGGCAACAACGCGAATGCAGGAAACGGATCGACAACTGCGAATCAGCAGGATCCAAGCAAACCGGACACATCAGAGAAAGTCGAGCTGGTCTGGTACCTGGTAGGGGACGCTCATAAAGATCAGGAGCAGATCGTGGCCGAATGGAACAAGATGCTCGAGAAAGACTTGAACACGACGGTTAAGCTTAACTTTACAACTTGGAACGACTGGGCTACGAAGTACAACCTTCTCCTCACTTCCGGCGAGAAAGTGGATATGATGTTTGCTTCGCAGTGGGCCGACTTCTACCGCTTGGCGAAACAGGGCGCGTTCCTGGACGTGAAGGACATGTTGCCGAAATACGCTCCGGATACGTGGAATCAAATTCCCAAAGAGAACTGGGCTGACGTAACCATTGACGGCAAAATTCTTGCGATCCCAAGCACATACAATGAGTATGCTCCGGACGGCTGGGTTTACCGCGAAGACTGGCGCAAAGAGCTGGGCACGCCTGAAATCAAGGATTTGGCTTCCATTGAAGCTTATCTGGATGCGGTGAAAACGAAGAAGAATGTAACGCCGATTAACGGGATTGCATTTGATAACGTATTTAAATTGTTCCGATTCAGCCACGATTACCAGCCTTACATTAACGAGTTCAGCCCTATTGCATCAACTTCATATGACAATCCGCGCGACATTATCAATTATGTGGAAACACCTGAATACGAAGCATGGGTCAAGAAAATGAAAGACTGGCAACAAAAAGGATACTGGACCAGCAACTCGCTTTCCTCAAAGCAAGAAGCAGGCGATCTCATAAAAACAGGCCAAGGCGCCGTTTATTGGAGAAATCCATCCGCTGCCGGCGGGTTCATTAACGAAATTAAGGCTAAGAAGCTGAACATGGAAATCGGTTACTTCCCGTTCACACGTTTCCACAACTATGCGGTTCCCACTTTGTCGATTACAAACGGGATGGCTATTCCTAAAAATGCGGCAAATCCGGAGCGCGCTTTAATGGTGCTGGATAAATTAAGAAATGATCCGAAATACTTTAACCTGATGACTTATGGTATTGAAGGACGTCACTGGGCTAAAGGCAAGGATGAGAAGCACATTGTAGTTCCTGCGCCAGGTGTGGATTTGAACGAAGTGCCGCGCTATGACATTGCAAGCTGGGGCTGGCGTTTTGAGCCCAACATGAAGAAAGAGGACGGCGGCTGGGAAGGCCTGGACAAGCTGAACGAAGAGTTCAAGGCAATCAGCAGACCGAACACGCTGAGTTCCATCACGCTGGATTTCGAACCGGTAAGCGCGGAATTAGCCGCCGTAAATCAGCTGGTTGAACAATATGGACGGCCGTTGATGCTCGGTTTGGTTAAAGATGTGGATCAGAAGCTGAAAGAGTACCGCGAGAAACTGAAAGCGGCTGGTATTGATAAGCTTAAGGAATATGTAAAAACAGAGGTAGATAAACAGTTAACCGCTAAAGGTGTTCAATAAATTAATACGATCCGGGCAATACGGAAGATTGGTAAGGCAAGGCAACCCTGGCGGCTGTGTTCTTCGGAGCGCGGCTGCCGGGGTTTTCTTTCGTATGATCAACAGCTCTTAAGCAGGCATATCGCAAAAGTAGAGGGCGGCCAGTTTGAAAAAGTGGAGCAAAGTCAGGAATGGACAGTTGATCGGAAGCGGATCGGCGGGCTAATGTCTAAGTGCAAGACAACACACTTTTGAAGGAGGAATTGTTAATGAGGAAGAAGGCGTTCAAGTGTCTGGCGGTGGCTTTATGCATGGGGTTGTTACAGCAGCCGATGATGGTGCCGAAGGCGTCTGCCGCGGGTGAAAGTGTAAGCGTTTACCTGACAACGGCGGATAAAAGCAATCTGCTGACGGCCAAGCCGTCCATGAACTTTCAGGCGGACAGCGGCTCCAATGCCACAACGATTGACGTGAACCCGAGTGTAACGTATCAGTCGTTTGACGGGGCCGGGGCTGCCATGACCGGTTCATCCGCCTATTTGGTGCAACAGAAGATGAACGCCACGCAGAGAGAAACATTAATGAACGACTTGTTTGGGTCCAGCGGCATCGGCATCAGTCTCCTCCGCCACACGATCGGGGCCTCCGACTTTAACCCTGACGGCAGTTGGACATATAATGACGCGCCGGTCGGCGAAATGGATTATAACCTGACCCGCTTCTCCATTGCCAAAGATGCGGATGTCATTGCCGCTATGAAAGGCGCCATGGCTAAGAACAGCGCGCTTAAAGTCATGGGAAGCCCCTGGTCGGCTCCTGCCTGGATGAAAGTGAACGACCAGCTGCACGGTTCCTATCTGAAATATTGGGACAATGGGGTGTATACATCCTATGCGAATTATTTCGTTAAATACCTGCAGGCCTATCAAGCGCAAGGCGTTCCCGTATATGCCATCACGGTTCAGAACGAGCCGGATTACGCCACTACCGGGTATCCCTCGATGAGCATGGGCCCGTCCGAGCAAGGTAATTTTATTAAGAACTATTTAGCGCCGGCTTTGAACAACAATCAGTTAAATACGAAGATCATCGGCTTCGACCACAACTGGGATAAATCCTGGTACCCGGACCAGCTGTTGGCTGATGCGGACGTGCGCAACGTGATCGACGGAACCGCATGGCACTGCTATGGAGGCGACACCAGCGCTCAATCGACGATTCATGATAAATACCCGACCGAAAATATTTACTTCACGGAGTGCTCCGGCGGAGGATGGGCGACAAACTTCGGCGATAATATGCAATGGTTCATGACGAACATCATAATCGGAACGGCCCGGAACTGGGCAAAGACAACGCAAACCTGGAATCTGGCGCTGGATCAGAACGACGGTCCGATTAACGGCGGATGCCCCAACTGCCGCGGAGTCGTCACCATCGATTCGAACACAGGAAATTATACGCGAAATGAGGAGTATTACGCGCTTGGTCACCTGACGAAATTCGTGAAACCGGGTGCGGTGCGTATTCAGACCAATAATTTCAGCGGAGGCATTGAGAACGTGGCGTTCCGCAATCCGGACGGCACCATCGCCTTGCTGGCTGTCAACAACAGCGGGTCCCAGAATACGTTCAAGGTGCGCTGGAACGGCCAAAAGATCGAGTACACCTTGCCGGCCAAAGGCTCCGTTACGCTTCAATGGCCAGGAGGCACAGGCAGCAGCTTCAGCAACCCGGTTCTGAATGCGGGCTTCGAGACAGGCAGCCTGTCGAACTGGAGCGAGTGGCATCCGGCGGGTCAGCCGCTGGCGCACAACGTAGACTCGGGAGGCCAGCATAACGGCACGTATAAGCTGGTGCACTACCAAGGAGGAGCTTACAAGCAACTCACCTCCCAGCAAGTGAATTTGCCTAACGGAACATACAAGGTTTCCGCCTGGGCGCGGTCCGGCGGCGGACAGAACACGATGCACTTGTATGCCAACGGATACGGCGGCAATGAGGTTACAGCCTCCATCGGAGGCTCGGCTGTAAGCAGCTGGACCAAGTACGAGACGCCATCCTTCACAGTCACCAACGGAACCGTAAATATCGGGGTGTGGACGGATGCGAACGGCGGTAATTGGTCGGTGTTTGACGATTTTGAACTGATTAAAGTTAATTAGACTCCGTAATAGAAAACAGCGTCAATCCAGGAAGAGTAACATACTCCTGAATTGACGCTGCATTGTTAAGCTAAACAACTGTAACCGTAGTTTTGCAGTTTATTTGGTCTCCATAACCGCGAAGTAATTTCCTTCATTGTCCGCAAAATTGAATACTCTGCCCGTAGGCATGTTTACAATCTCACCGACCGTAATACTTTTCTCTACCAGATTTTGATACAGGCTGTCCAGATCCTCCGAGAAGAACAATAACGAAGGGGTACCCAGGTTCAGCTCAGGCTGCATCTTGCTGATCAGTTCCTTATTGTGGAGCACGATACTCGTTTGCGCTTCACCCGTTGGAGCAATAACATACCATTTCATGTCGCCCATCGAATGCTCATTAACCAAGGTGAATCCTACTTGCTCGGTCCAAAATTTCATACAAGCTTCCTGATCGTTAACATATAACATAACCTGACCGACTTTGTTAATCATCCTCAAGCCTCCATTATTTATGAAGTTATTATACTCCGAATTTATTAAACTATTTGTTGCCAATTATACTATATTAGAATCTACAGTTAAGTACAATGATTTGTTTTATGTATTTAGTGGTCGTATATTTCTTACACCATTCAACAAATGGGAAAGAACGGACATCGCTCCCTCCATCGACTGACCGTCATCAGAACGTTGTGCGATCCACAAGGCGGATTCATTCAGAGCAAGTGGGTCATCGCATCCAAAGGTAACGGCTTCAAATCCCCTTGCTGCTGCATGATTTGTAATTGTTCGCGCAAGTGGCGCATGGAATTCTCCTCATCCATTTGGTAAGCGATTCACGCATGCTTACTTGGACCGCAAAGTAAAAATCACAGCCCATTCCAGCCTGTTCATCGCTTCCGGGGAAAAGTCGCCCGTGATCATATGATCTTTGCTCGTCGCTTGCACCCCCCACACATGCACGGTTTCATCGGCGCTGAATGTGACAGGGTTATAATTCTGCATGAGACCCCGCATCTTTAACTTAGCATCCCGGGGAACGCTGTAGGTCATGAGTGCCGACCCGGAATCGCGGTACGTACCGATCTTGATTCGCTCTTCATCTTCCTTGCCGATGACCGTCTCCATAGAAATGATGACCTCTACCTCCCGGACAGCCTGCTCGTTTGAGCTGAAAAATACATCGCCCACCGAACCCGCACCCCGGAGCTTCTTCCCATTTTGCCAGATATCGATGTCGAGTTGAAGATTTGGTTTGGCGCCTTCGTAACTTAACTTAAATGCTCCGGACATCGCGCCCAGAAAAGGCTGAAATTTCGCGGACTCCCCTTTAAATAACTCAACCGGTGTTAAAGTAATGGTTGTAGAATCTGTGCGAATATCATCCGGATCAGGAACAGGTTTCTGATTCTGCCTTTCGCCCCCAAAGCAACCGGAGAAAACCAGCATGATTAACAACACGCCTATGTATCTCATCATCCAAAACACCCCTTATCTCGCAAAAATTCACTGTTCATATCACTACAGATAGATTACTATATAAGTTAAATATTGGATATAGGAAGAGGGATAGAGGATGAAATTAGCACTGTTAATTATTGATATGCAAAAAGGTCTTCTGCAGGACCATGCCGACCCGGCGCAGATTCACAAAGCATGCGTGCATATCAATCATGTCGCGAGCCTTCTGCGGTCGAAAAACCAACCTGTTATTCATGTACAGGATGTGGAAGGCTCCGCGGATCTGAACGACGAATCTCTCGCTATCATCAATGAAATTCAAGTGGAACCGGGAGATCTGAACATTAAGAAAGAGGCTTCCAACTCTTTTTGGAATACCGAACTGGAGCAGTTGTTGAACAAGCATGAGGTGGGATTGGTAATCGTGGCGGGCTTTGCGGCTGAGCATTGTGTGCTGTTTACTTATAACGGAGCGAGGGAACGCGGTTTCAAAACGGTAATTCTGCATAACGGAATCGTAGCTGAACAACGTGAAACCATAGGCGCCATGTATCGGGATCGGAATTTGGTGTCTTATCCGGCGGTAGAGTTTATGGTGGGGGAGAAGTGAAAAATAAACGGCAGCCATTAATCGGGCTGCCGTTTGTTCATTGTGTTTCTACGTGAAGTCTGGCCGCATATCATTACTGGCTAAATTGCAGTTCGTAAGCCAAATCCGCCGTGCTTGTGCCGCCTTCATAATAACCTTGGCTTGCGGAATCGGCGGCGCTCTGTTGTGCTCTACCGGTTGTGCCGCCGGACATCTGCGCTCTGAGGTAGTACGTTGACCCCGACGTGACACTAACTGGCGTGTTAAAATCCGCCGTTACTTTACCTGTCGAACGCGTCGTTAATATGGCGGTGCCAATGACCGGCCCCTGGATGGATCCGCTCCGGAGCTGCACCGTGATATCGGCATCATTGGCTTCCTGCATCCATAACGATACTTGATTTAAAGTACTCCCTGAAGCAACGAACGATTCTCCCGCCCATTTACCTCCGAACAGCGGGTTATACTCGGACCCGATGCCCGGTCTGGACAATGTCTCTCCCGCGGCAACAAACACGACGTCCCGGTAATAATTGCTGTTCAGATAGGATTGTGCAGGCATACTTCCGGTCGTAGCGGTGAATACCCCGCTACCCGTATTCGTAATCAGATTACCTTGCGTTACCGAACTGACAAACACGTTGTTTCTAGCGGCATACCAGCCATCAGAGCTGGTAGATACGGCAACAATATAGTTCTTATATGCCGTGGTGCTTACAGGTTCGGGCAGCGAAAACGATTTCCAACCCGCTGTGCCTGCGGTTATGTTCCAATTGTAAGGGCCTGCCACCACGCTGCCCGTATCGGCGTCCCAGATTCGGACAGTGTGATTACCGCCTTCCGATGCGGTCGTATATACTCGAACCTTCGTTATCAATCCCGGGACATTCGTCTGAAATTTCGTACCTAATTCATATGGCCCGTCATCGCTGAACACGTTAGGCGTCTGGGTACCGAGAATGGTCTGCTCTCCCGGTTGAGGAACAGGCGCATCACTGAACGTCACATCCTTGGCAAGTACGGAAGTACCATATCCCGCGACGAACAGTCGAGCAGTCTGCCCCGTTATCCATTGAGTATCCTTGCCGTTAGAATCAGCTCCGATTCCCATGAGCCCTTTATACGGTCTCCAGCCCTCGCTGCCATAAGAATAGAATGTCTCGGGCACCGACCAATTCATCGTCGATAAATCCGAAGTATACGCAATATCATACTTGCAGCCGCTTAAATCCGAATGTCCTGAAGCCACCCAAGTGCTTACATTATTGAAGATGATAATATATTTATTGAGATACGTATTCCATGAAATCGACGGCGCGGCATATAACGTATTTGATTCATTCCCTAGAATCGGACTCTGCAGACCTCCGATGCCCGGCTGACTCCAGCTTCCGTTGTACCACTTCTGCCACTTTCCCGGACCGTAGTCATTCACCGGAGCGCGGGCCGCGTACAAGCCCGACCAGTTATCAAAGCTCTGATGATAGAACATATAATAGTAGTCGCCGTCCTGAATCAGTCCGGCATCCATACAACCATCATTGCTTAAAGAGGCGTCAACTGTGCATAGATCACCCTCGTAGGTCCAGTTTCTAAGGGTCGGATCCGTCGTACTGGCTAACCCCATTTTGACCAGATGATGGTGACCGGGATGAGCCCCGTAGTCATATTCAATATGAACGATCGCCACAAATTTATTGTCACTATCGCGTCTAAAGATGTGGTAAAGCCAATATTGTGCGTCTCCGCCTGGAAATCCATTATAGGACAAGGTCTGATTGCCCGTTAAGGCCATCGTCTCCGGCGTAGTGCCCGAGAATACGCGATTGTTGTTATTGTTATTCTCAATACGCCAGTACTTGCCGGTCTGTTCGTCCCAGTAATACCCTATATTTCCGTCGACATATCCGAGTTGAGAAGAATAATCGACGGCGGCAGGCGACGTGGTCCACCCGAAATCCGGATTGGCGGCTGCCGGAGCTGTAGGTACACAAAGCAACAATAAGCTGACTGTAATAAAACAAACGAACCTGGACATCCATCGGGTACTGAACATGAACTCATCTCCGTTCCTTGGATTCATTTCGCTTACTTCTGTTGCCTCGTGATCCGGATGGAATATACGCCGAATGGCTCGGCCGTGAGCCTAAAAATCGCATCTTCTCCCGCCATGCCGCAAGCCAGCAAATCAGGCGCAACCCATCCATCCTTCTTTATCACCTCCTTAACCGTAGTTGCATCCAAACGTGTCATGGCAACCTGGCCGCCTTTCATCCAATCCTTCTTTATTGCAACTTCAACATCATGGGGACGGGGATCGTCGAAGTTATAATTCCAGACAAGGATAACGTAAGCCTCTTCCTGTTCCACCGCCAGCATCCCCACATCGCCGGTATCCTCCGCGGTTCCCGCCCCCTGCACAGGCAGTTGCTCTCCTAGCATTTCTTGAAACATGGTGTAAGCATAATAATGCGGCCTGGCTTCGTTAGCTGCGCTGAAGAGTGCCCAATTATGTGACATCCGGTTCCAGTGATCATCCATGAAGGCAATCCCCTTATCACTCATCCAGCCCGAAAATTGCGAAACATCGCAACCGGTATCCTTGAGATGATAGAAGTTGGAACGATCCACGCCCATATCCAGAAACACTTGCAGAGTGGCTATTAGATGCGCGCAGCGGAGTGTAGGATAATCCGCCAGCATCCGCTCCGTCCGCTCCCCTTCCTCCCCCCAATGGCGCATGTTCCACTCGTTCACGATCGTCTCCACATGCAGTTGGGGGTATTTCTCGATTTCGTTCAACGCTGTCCGAATCTGATGCCTCATCTCGTCCGGATAGGCCGTATAATAATGCCACGATACAAAATCCACCCGAACACCCTCATCCACACAATATTTTAGCCAGACCGCCAGAATGGGATCCTGACTGTAAGCCAGTGCGGGGCCGCCCACCCTGACCGTAGGATCAGCCGACAGAATCGCTTCCACCGTCTTGGCGTAATACATGCAGTAATCCTCAGGTGTGAACAATCCCGGGCAGCCCCCTTCTTCACCTAAATCCGGTTCGTTGAATATTTCCCAATACCTAATCGTCCAGCCCAACTCCTGATTGTAATGTTGCACCATCTTGCGAATGAGCGTCTGCCAAGCCATATAATCATTCGGATGGACAATACGCTGATCAACCACCGGGTAAAGAACATGCGGCTTCATACAAAGCGCCAGCATCGGTTCGGCTCCCGCCGCGCGGATGGAAGCAATTACGTCGTCCAGCGCCTGCCAGTCGTATACATGATCGGGGTACACTCGGAAGTATTCCTGCACGAACAACCGGATAACCGTAGGCTCTTCTTGTCGAAACCTTGCTTCAATCCCCCCCAGTACGGGCTCCCGACGAATGCCGCCCATCCCCACACCATGCTTGCGTACAGGCAACGGACCTTGTCCGCGTGTCCCAATCCGAAAACTGAGTTTATCCAACCCTCCCATCCCCTTCCATCCTCATCCTTTAATCCCGGTCATTGCAATTCCTTGTACAAAATATTTTTGCATCACCGCGAAGAGAATGACCGGCAAGAGAATGATTAAACAAGAGCCTGCCATCTGCATTGCATAGTCCTGACCTGCCTGTTGCTGGAAATACTCCAATCCGACCGTCACCAGTTGCTTATCCATATCATTGATGAAAATGAACGGATTGACGAAATCATTCCAATTCCAGATGTACGTGAATAATACCATGGTCAACAACGCCGGTTTCGCCAAGGGGAGAATAATATGGGTGTAGATTCGATAATGACCGCAACCGTCAATGATCGCGGCTTCGGACAGATCATCCGGGATGGCCATGAAGAATTGGCGTAACAGGAAGATAAAGAAAACATCGAATGCCGCCGGGAGAATAATGACCCATGATGTATCAATCAGGTGCAGGTATTTATATAAGAGATAACGCGCCACAATGGTCGTATCCGGAGGGATCATCATTGTCGCGACGAGTACCAGCATCAGAGCATTCCTTCCCGGAAATTTCAGCTTGGCGAAAGCGTAGGCGGCCGCCGTTACAAGGACGAACCTGAATACCACCAAGATAACAACGGTCACAATCGAATTCCAATACCACTTGAAGTAGTAAGGATGTTGAAACAGCCGATCATAATTTCCCCAGTAAACAGGTTGAGGAATTAGCTGAAGCGGCTCCGAAAACACATAGGCGGAAGGTTTGAAAGAAGCGGAGATCATGAAGATAAAAGGTACAATCATTGCGATCCCCAGCATGAACATGAAAATCGAGAAAGCGATTTTACCCCAGTCCCGATGTACTAGTAATGAACCCATTTCTTCTGCCCCTTCCATAATAATATGGTTAACACGAGAATGAATCCGAACAACACCATGGCCTGGGCGGCGGCGTAGCTGTAATGGTTGTAGCTGAACGCTTCTTCATAAATGTTGAGCGCGATCACCCGGGACGATGTTCCTGGACCCCCATCCGTCAGCATGCGGACGGATGCGTAGTTTTGGAATGAATTAATCAGACTAGTGATAACCAAAAAGAAGGTTGTAGGCGATACCCATGGAATGGTGATGTCGAAGATTTTACGCAGTCGTCCCGCTCCGTCCATCTCGGCTGCTTCGTACAATTCCGCAGGCACGCCTTGCACGGCAGCGAGAAATACGATGGTCTGGAAAGCAAGCGACTGCCATACATTAATCAACCCGATCGTTGAAAGCGAGGTTGACGAGCTGCCCATCCACATTGGGGGATTGATTCCCGCCGCGGTCAACAGCTTGTTCACCGGACCGTCAAACGGGTCCAGCAAGATCGACCAGACAATGGCTACCGCGACGACATTGGCCACATAAGGGACCAGAATCATCGTTCGGCTGAAGCCTCGGCCAAAGAAAGATTTATTCAACCATAACGCGAGAATAAAGGAAGAGACCATAATGCCGGGCACATATACAAGCGCATACATAAAACTTCTGAGAAAAGATTTCCATACAATCGGGTCCCGAAGCATATGCGCATAATTGCCAAATCCATAGAATTGTACATCGGCAAAACGTTTGAGCACATTGTAATCCATAAAGCTGATAACTAGCGCATAGATCATCGGTACAATGCTGAACAGAACGAATCCGAACAGAAATGGGAGGATAAATACCGCCGCGACCCGAGATTCTTGCTTCCACATTTGTTTTCCCGCTTTCATGATGCCGCTCCTTTCTACAACAAGCGGGACTATATCGCATAGTCCCGCCCCGGGTTCCTTAATTATTGTTGGCCGCTTCGGTTATGGCCTGATCGGCGCGTTTCTTAATGGTCGCGATTGTGTCGTCTAACGATTTCTCGCCTACCAGGTATAACTCCGCCTCTTGAACAATGATTTTGCTGTACTCATCGGCCGCAGGCCCTATAATCTTTTCTTGAACGTAGTTTAACTTGTTATCGAACAACGCCTTATTTAATTGTTCCGGTGTAATGTCGCCGCCGATGCCTTCGGAAATACCTTGGAACATCGAGTTCAGATCATCCTTTGTCAGATCTACGCGAGCCGGAAGCACATTCATATACTTGTAGTAATTTTCCGCTGCAAATTGCACAAATTGAAGGGCTTCCTTCGGATGCTCCGAATTTTTGTTAATGCCGTTGCCGTCCGTTACTCCGAAGTTATTACCTTCGCCCGCTTTCATCGTAGGCACTTGAACCATGCCGGCTTTCCAATCGCGAGGATAATTCGTCTTGTTGCTTAGCAGTCCCATATACCAAGTACCGATGAACTGCATGCCATACTTGCCGGACATGAAGCCGTCCCATGCCAACTTCTTGGTCTTGAACTCCAGCCAACTTGGCTGAATCTTGTGTTTGTTGCCGAGATCTCCAAAGAATTGAAGCGATTGCTTAAATACAGGGTCATCATAATTGGAAGTGCCGTCTTCCTTGTAACCGCGCACTCCGTCTCCTTGCTGCGTCGCCTGGAAATACATATAATTATCGTAGTCCAACATGTATGACCCATAGATTCCCTTTTCTTTATTCGTCAGTTTCTTGGCGGTTTCGATATATTCATCCCAGGTCCATGCCTCGCCTGTCGGATACGGCACCCCCGCGTCGTCAAAGATCTTCTTGTTATAGACGACCATCCACTTGGTTGCACTTGTCGGAAGCATGTAAAGTTTATCTTCGATCTTCGTTAAATATTTACCATAAATCTTCTCGGCATCGTACGATGCTTCCGACATAAGGTCATTCAGCGGCAACAGCCAGCCGTTCTCTGAGTACTTCTGCGCCAGCAACGGATTGTCCAGCACAACGATATCCGTCGTATCGCCGGTTGTCAGCGCGACGTCAATCTTCTTATAAACATCCATTCCGTCGCCCGGAACAATGTTAGGCTCTACCGTGATTCCCGTTTCCGTCTTGAAATCCTCCAACATCTTCAGAAACTTGGGATCCTGCGCGTTCTTGGCGTCTTTGAAGATCTTTAACGTTACCGGTTCCTTCGTCGCCGTGTTCGTATCTTCCGCACTGGTGTTATTGGTGGCCTTGGACATATTCCCCGCATTGCCAGATTCATTATTCGCATTGCCGCAACCCGCCATCATGATGGTCAAACTCAGAAAAGCCGTCAGCATCGTTACCATACCGCGCCGTTGTGTTGTCAAATAAACCCCTCCAACATTCTGTATTCTTCTTGATAGGTTTATTATAAAGAGCTCCCGCACTCCCCCGGAATGCATTAACTCCCGCTGTTTGTTCCATTATTCCTTCACTTTCTTGTTTAAACAAAAAGACCCCCAAGGGCCTCTGCGTTACCTTCTCTTATTTACCTAAAAGTTGCACTATTCCCCTTGATGATGTTCATTCATGCCATGTCTGTATTGATTAGGAGACAGTCCTGTTATTTTTTTGAACACACGGCTGAAATATTGCTCATTGTCATAACCCACCCTCTGACCAACTTCATACACTCTATACTCACCGCCGCGTAACAAGATCTTGGCGTATTTAATTCGGATGTCGGTTATGTAATCGACGTAGTTGCTTCCCGTTTCTTTCTTGAACAAAATACTTAAATACTTGGCGGAAATCCCTAACTTATCCGCGACCGTTTCCAGCGAGAGCTCCTCTCGATAGGAGGTATTAATCAGTTGTTTGGCTTGCATAATTAATCTCTTTCGTTCGCCAAAACCTGCAATTAAACTTACAACCGCGAGTTTCATCTGTTCCAGCCACTCGATGTATTCTTCAATGAATGAGAGGGATTGAACACTTAAGACAGAATTGAAATCAAACATTTCCCTGGATTCGAAGTTGGACCTCAGGCGGGAATGCACCGCGAACCACACGGCGTTACAGACAATTAGCGCTTCATCCTTCTTCAACTGGGGGTTATCCCTGATTTGAGCTATGATGAAATTCAATGAAGCTGTCACGTTCGGTGCATCATAGAGTTCAACGCCTTTCTCGAGCTTGCGAATCTCACCCGTCAAGTCCGTGAACATCTCTTTGTCTCCAATGGATTGCATTGGCGGTTTGAATACGATAATGCTTCCTTTGCGATGCAGGAATTTAGTATTCATGGCAGCCTCGGCTTGACGGTATGCATCTCCGATGCCGTCATAACTGTCATGGCAGTCGCTGATACCGATAGTTACCGCCATATTCATATATTCTCGGATCGCATCTCTCAGACGCCCGGCCATCGCAGAAGCGGACCCAGCTGAACGCGCGACCAGGATCACAATCTCACCTTGTTGTAAGGGAATAGCGTAGCTGAAGGGAATCGGCTCCAGCATCTCCTCGACAATGTTCATCATGGTACGATGTCGTACGGATCCATTCGAGGAAGGAACACCTTCATGCTCCGCATGCAAAAGCATACAGGTCAACTCTTCTTCAGGCAATTGAATATCCAGCCTTGCAAGTGCTTCCGTTATTTCCTCCCGGTCATACACCAAGCCGCTGACGATATTCTGGAGAATACGCTGTCTGGCGGCTCCGATGTTATCATGGATTACGCTGTCCGCCACGGAACTTCTCGCCGCGTTCGCGTTTTCCTCCAGAATTCGTTCACGCAGCCGGTTCATCAGCTCCATTAGCGATTCGGATTGAAGTTCAAGCTTGATTAGGTAGTCAGCGGCGCCTTGGCGCATTGCATCTTTCACATAGGATAAATCTCCGTAAGAGCTGATGACAACGAACTTCGCTCTTAACTTCGCTTCTTGGGCAGCGCGGATGAGTTCAATGCCGTCCAGCACAGGCATTCGAATATCCGTCAGCACAATATCCGGATCCAGCTCCCGCATCATAGCGAGGGCATGCTGTCCGTTGTCCGCTTCGCCTACAACCTGAAAACCGTGCTCCCCCCAAGGAACTATAGACTTTATACCGACGCGCGCCAGGACTTCATCATCTACGATCATGACTTTCATGTTGGTCAGCCCCCTTGTTCATCGTCATCTAACGTCATCTTGGGGAAACGGGCCTCCACCCGGGTTCCGTTTCCGAGCTCACTCACAACATGCAGCCCGTACAGGTGTCCATACATCATAATCAACCGTTCGTTGACATTACTGACTCCAATACCGTTCGGGCGGCCGCTTGTCCGCCGGGTCTCTTGCGCTTTTACCAACAATAACGATTCCAAGGTTTCCTTCGGAATACCAATCCCGTCATCTTCGACAACCATTATCAATTGATCCTTGCGCGCCTTTACCTCAATTCGCAGCACTCCCCTTCCCTCTTTAGGTTCAATGCCATGGAAGATGGCGTTCTCCACAAGAGGCTGCAGAATGAACTTCATAGTAGCGCAATCCAATGCGGACGCATCCACATCATAGACCACTTCAAACTTGTCTTTATATCTGATCTTCTGGATATATAAATAGTCTTCCAGATTAGATAACTCCTGTTTAACGGAGATCAGGGCGTTGGGGTGATAGACCGCATTTTTGAACAGATTCCCGAGTGCTTCCACCATCTTCTTGATATTGTCCGCGTTCTGGATAATGGCCATCCATCGAATAGTATTGAGGGTATTGTACAGAAAGTGGGGATTAATCTGCGATTGAAGCGCCGCAAGCTGCGCACTCTGCTTCTGTTCCTGCTCTCGGAGCACGGATTGAAACAGTCCATAGATTCGGTCAATCATATAATTGAAATTGGCGCTTAACAGACCGACTTCGTCAGGTGTAGTAATCTCAGTCTTCACCAGCAGATTATTTCCTTTCACCTGCTTCATAACTTGGGTCAACTTCTTAATCGGTTTAACAATGGATGAAGAGATGAAGAACCAGAGTAAAGCCGAGAACAGGAAAGATAAGACAAAGGCGATTCCGGTAATGGTGAAAATACTCTTGCTGTCCCGAACAAGCTCGTCCACAGGGGAAGTTTCCATAACACGCCATCCGTATTTTGGAATGACACGGGAGGCAACCAGATATTCTCTGCCTTCCTCAGTCCGCATTGTATATGGCTCCGAATCAGAGCGCGCCAGCAAGGTCTGGTCGGTCTCCGTTAATGGTCCGTCACCGCCGACATGATAGACCAATGCCCCATGATTGTCGATAATGAAAATTTCTCTGTTGCCCATAGAGCCATGTTGGTCCTCGAACATTTCGTCGAAGAATCTGTAATCAAAGCTGATATAGGCGACACCTATATTTTTCTTGAAATTCTCACTTTTGATGGAACGCGCCAAGGCTACCGTCTTAAAGTCCTCATTTACAAGGTAAGAGGATTTCGCTGTGTTGAGGGGTAACCATTGAACATGGTCATTGGCCGCGGCCTGTCTGAACCAAGCCTCATCTCTCATTGGACTTATATCAAGAGCCCCCACATGTTTGCCATACAGCAAGTTCTTCCCGTTGTCGCCGAATAGAATAATGGAAGATATGTAAGAGAAGAAAGAAGAATATAAATTGAACTCATCCAGTTGTCTGTCTACGATTCTCGCATCTTTAAAGAAATCCAATTCTGACACGTAGGAAGTCGTTAATACCTTTTTGATATCTTTATTGATATATATAAATTCCGAAATTTCGATCATCTGCGAGAAGTTCCGTTCCAGATCGCTGCTGATATACAGGATGTTGTCCATAAAGGACCGGCTTAATTTGTCTTTCAAAATATGAACGGACTGATAGTAAGCGCACACCGATATAATGACGGAGGGGACAATTAATACGATTAAAAAGGAAAAGAACATCTTCGCTTGAATGCTTCTGCGGATCCATCTCATAGGCTCACTCTCTCACTGGAACTTACGGCAAAATTCGCTCGGTGGTTCCCCTGTACCAGGCATCCAGACGCTTGAAGCCTTCGGCATACGGAACACCGGCATGGTACCCTCTAAACTTACCTACGGTATCAATAACTTCGACAAAGTCGAAGCCCGACGTCTCTTGCATCCAACCGGTCTGACTTTGATGACACAGGAACATCTTCTTCTTCAGCTCGATCGTCTCGGTAATATCGACGAACTCCTGCGGGATAAACCCGATTCCGCCGATGTTGTCCATGTGGTAGATGAGCGGTTGTTTAGCCAGCTCCGGCAGCTCCCGGCGAATATTGCGAACACATGCGAGCGGTGCCGCCTCGAAGACGAGCTGACCTGCGTTGCGATGATCCACGTGATAGTCATCCGGACCATGCGTCAAGATGACATCCGGTTTCGCGTACCTCATGACGTCGACCATCTGCAGACGGGCTTCGACATGAATCTCTGACATTTCATCGTCCACATCCATCCAGATCACTTCCGCTCCGATGAGCGCTGCGGATGCATGGAATTCATCCTTGCGAATGGCTGCCATGTCCGGCGGGTCGACGTCGGGATGGCCCATATTTCCATTCGTGAAGGAGACCATGAATACCTTGTCTCCCCTGAGCGCATATTTGGCAAGCGTTCCGCCGCATAGAATTTCAAGATCGTCCGGATGGGCTCCTACCGCCAATACGTTCATTACTGTTCCTCGCTTTCTTTCTTATGGTTTTAGATAAAGGTGCACATGGTAATGTCAGGCTTTCAGTTCAAGAACTTCCCTGGCATCGCGTTTAAGGATGGATTCGATTGCCTCTTGCGGGATACGCGGCAACGCTGTTCCTTCGGTCAACCCGTTGATGGCGCGGAGCGACTCCGCCGTCTGCGCGGCGGTGAAGAACGGGTAATCCGAACCGAAGAGCACCTTGTGCGGAACGCCGTATTCGATCACATTCATCATGGCGTTATAGAATTGCCACGGCCGTGAGACCAGCGCGGACAGATCAGCGTACACGTTGGGATGCTTGCGGATCAGCGCGACACATTCCCCATGCCATGGATGGCCCAAGTGGGCGATGACCATCTTCAGGTTTGGGAAAGCGCGGGCAATGGGGTCCAGCGCAGCCGGGCGGGACGCATCCAGGAAGCCTTGCGAGACGAACGACGTTCCCTGATGCCAGAGGATCGGAATTCCCAGTTCCTCCGCTTTGCCGTAAATCGGCCAGTACATCAACTGTTCCGGATAGAAATTCTGATAGATGGGGGCCAGCTTCAGCCCGACGAGCCCGAGCTCCTTTACGCTGTATTCCAGCTTGCGTACGGCTTCGGGATCGTGAGGATCCACGCTTGCGAAGCCATAGAGCTTGCCGGGATGAGCGGCAACATACTCGGCCACGTAGGCATCCGGCACGATGACGCCTGTCGCCGGACAATTAAACGCCAGAACGATGGCACCGTCCGAATGCTTGTAGTCGTTCCAATGCTCTTCAGGTGTGCGTAACAGCTCGTAACCTTCGCCCCAAGCCCGCTTGGCGTCGCTCAGAAAGCTGCCGCCAACGTGGTTCGGACCGAAGATATGGGTGTGGCAATCGAACATCTGGACTCATCCTCCTATGCTGTAATCAAGACGTAATCCGTGGTGTACTTGCGAACAGCTTCTTCGTTTAATTCAACGCCAAGCCCCGGACCGCCCGGAACCTGCAGAGTGCCGTCCGCCTCCAGACGCAGGGGGTTCAGCACCAGATCGCGGCTTAGAGGGGTATCATTCGTGCAAAACTCCTGAAATACCGGATTCAGCTGATACGCATTGAGATGCAGGGAAGCGGCGGTGAGGATATCCGACGTCCATGCGTGCGGGATAAGCAGCTTGCCGGCTTGCTCAACCATCGTAACAAGCTTGCGTGTTTCGGTGAGTCCGCCTGCTCTCGTAATGTCGGGCTGGATGACGTCCACGTCGCCTTCCGTGATAAGCTGCCTGTACTCGTACAGACCGCCGAGCTGCTCGCCGCAAGCGATTCGCGCATTTACAGCATTCGACAGCTTGCGATAGCCTTCCAGGTTATCCGATTTCAACGGTTCTTCCACGAAGAAGACATTGTACCGCTCAAGCTCCTTCACGATCTGGATTGCGAGCTTCACATCCGAGGTCCACATGCCGTCAATCATGATGTCCATCTCTTGCCCGGCTTCTTCCCGGGCGGCCTCTACGAGCTTAACGGCTTTCCTCGGGTCCTCCGTCACGACGCCCCACCCGAACTTCATCGCCTTGAAACCAAGGTCGCGATATTTCCGCACCGCTTCTTTCATGCCTTCCGGCGTCGGGCGGAACAGGGTACTGGCATAAGCCGTAATCCGCTCATGATTACGGGCGCCCAACATAACGCTTACAGGCTGCCTCGCTGCTTTTCCGATAATGTCCCACAAGCAGACGTCAATGGCGCTCATCGCGTGAATGGCCGCGCCGCGGCGACCGTGGTAGAAGGAAGCTCGGTACATATCACTCCAGATCTTGTCGTATTCCCAAGGGTTCTTGCCAATTACCGCGTGCTTCAATCCCTCGCAGAAACCCGCGATGTAGGTAGGCGCATCAATTAACGTCTTCATAATATGGGGATGCGAGTCGCAGTCGGCAATACCGGATATGCCTTCATCCGTATTCACTTTAACGATCAATGCGTATTTGGGTCCTCTGGAATCTGTTGCTTCATCAGCCATCCCATAAGCGTAAGGACTTTCAAGCACGGATAATTCAATCGATGTAATTTTCACATTCGTTCCTCCGATTATGATTTCGGTTCATGGTCTAGTTTCTGCAAAATACTCCATATCAGTTGATCTATGCTTGATCTGGATATCGAATCATCGCTTTCGTGACAACTCGCTTTCCCTCAATAATCTCATTCACAGGCTCCTCGGCTTCCTCGAATAGATAGGTATCGGTAATAAGATCACGGACGTTCACCTTGCCGGCCAGAACCAGCCGAATCCCCTTCTCCCACAAGAGCGGAGCGGAAATACAGGTGACAACCGTCAGATCCTTCCTCACAATCTGATCGGTCTGCAGGTTCGGTTCCCCCGAACCGCTTAGCCCGTACAACACCACCGTGCCGCTGCTCTCCACGTATCGGAAGCAGTCGCGCGCGGCTTCGGGGCTCCCGGAGGCTTCGATCACGATGCCGAACTCGAGCCCTGTCAGTTGCTCCGATAGCGGCCCTTCGCTCAGGAGCACGGTTTCATCGGCCCCAAGCCGCTTGCCCAGGTCCAGCCGATCACGGCTGGTCCCGACGAGCGTTACGCGCAGGGCGCCGTACGCTTTAGCCAGCTGGACGAACAGCAGGCCGGCTGGCCCCGGTCCGAACACGAGAACATCGTGGCCGACGACGTTCGGAACACGTTCCATGGCGCCGAGCGTACAGTTCAACGGCTCCATCATGGCCCCTTCCGCGAAGCTGAGCTCCTCCGGAAGACGATATAAATTCCCCGGTTTCACAGCGACAAACTCTCCGTACCCGCCGCTTCCCCGGGTCGTACCCAGTTCCCCGCCGTTGGGACATAAGTACTTTTTGCCGGTTAAACAGTGTTTACAACTTCCACAGGCAACGACAGGATCTACAATTACGCGGTCACCGACTTGCCACCCTGTTACTTCGGATCCGATCTCGTCAACAATACCTGCTATTTCATGCCCCAACACCCAAGGCGGCTTTGCAAAGTCCAATGCGCCCCGAACCATATGCACATCCGTCATGCATACGCCTTCCGCTTGCACGCGTACCAATATTTCTTGCGTTGAAATTTTCAGCTGCGGGTAATCCCGCTCCAGATGAACCTTGCCGTCTACCTTCCATACGAGCGCTCGCATTGAATTCCCTCCATCATCTACAGGTTACAGAACACCGTACTTGTCATACACCTCGCGCAACAACTTTCCTTCAAACAACTCTCTGCGCGTGTTATTCTCTCCGCTTACTTTCGCCAACGCTTTCTCAATTACCTCTTCCAGCACCGCATTCGGAATCACGACGATGCCGTCTCGGTCCGCGAATACGATATCTCCCGGAGATACCAGCACGCCGCCGGCTTCTACCGGACAATCGTAATCGATAACTATGCCCCGGCCTTTAGAGTCAACAGGCTTAAAGCCGGTACAGTATACGGGGAAATCCAACTCTGTTATCTTGGCTGTATCGCGAATGAGCCCGTCTACAATCGCGCCTCGCGCTCCACGCATCTTGGATGCCGTCGAGAGCAACTCCCCCCACATGCCGTTGCGAACGGATTGGTTTGTCGCCGCGACCACAATTTCACCCGGTTTGATACTGTCGATGGATTGGATCTCCATGTCGTAAGGATTTTCCTGAATATGATATACATCGACGGAAAGGATCGTCTTGGCTCGGCCTACCAGGATCTCGCTGCCGATAACCAGCGGACGAATGTTCTCACGCATGGCCTGATTACGGTATCCCAGATCATCCAGACTGTCACTGATCACCGCCGCGTATAGCTGTGCCTGCATAAGCTCAAATAATTGTTCATCGTTGTGGAACAAGGTCATATTCATTCCTCCATTTATTATAAACATCGTTTTGTATATTAACTATAAAATGAATTTTCAGAGAATTCAAGCTTTTATTCCTACGAAAAATAAGATATTATGAACTAAACACTGTTTATTAATAAGGAGTACCTATGGATAAAACCTCAACAGATAAAGCCTCAACGAAATATAATGTACCCGCTCTTAATAAAGCTTTGCTTATTATTGAGACGCTTGCCGAGCAAGCCGACCCCATGGGTGTAAGCGATTTGTGCAAATTGCTGGAGATTCCCAAGACCAGCGCCTTCTTTATTTTGAACACGTTGGAAAGCCAATCTTATATACGGAAGACAGAGGACGGAAAGTATGCGCTTGGAACGAAGTTTTTGACGATCAGCGCCTCTATTTTGAACAAGATGGATATACGGGAACTGGCTCGACCCTTCATGCGGGAGCTTAGAGATAGCAGCCACTATACCGTACACCTTGCTGTCCTTGATCATGGCGAGGCGTTGTACATCGAGAAACAGGAGAATGAAGGATTTGTGAAGTTTTCCACCTACATCGGTCAACGCCAATTACTGCATATCTCCGGTGTCGGCAAGGCATTGGCGGCTTATTTACCTCTCCCGCTTCTGGATTCCATCCTTGACGAGAAAGGCTTGCCCCGCCGAACGGATCATACGATTACGAACCCGGACGAGTTTAAGAAAGCTCTGGTGACAATCCGCTCCCAAGGCTACGCGATTGAGGACGAAGAAGGGGAGCTCGGTGTGCGCTGCCTGGCTGCGCCCATCTTCGATGCCCAGCAACAGCTTCGGGCGGCCATCAGCATTACCGCGCTCCGGAATGACTTGGGCGTACAACAGATTCCGATGATCGGAGAACTCGTAAGAAAGACGGCATTGCAGATTTCGCAAGCTTTGGGTTATACCGACACAGAGTTTCCAATCAACATACCCGAATAAGGAGGCGAAGAAGATGGTGGAGTATCAAGCAGATTTGTTATACAACGGTAGGAATGAGCTTGGTGAAGGTCCGTTATGGGACGAGCGTACCGGGCAAATCTATTGGATTGATATCAAGCGGCATGAGATCTGGTCTTATCATCTTGAAGAAGGAACTGCGAGGAATTACGATGTGGGACAGAGCATCGGTTCGTTCGGGATTCGAGAGGACGGAACGTTTGTCTGCGCCCTTCGGCAAGGTTTCTTTACTATGGATCCGGCTGACGGCCGGCTTGAACTGATTGCGGAGCTTGATTCCCCTCAGCCCGAGCATCGGTTCAATGACGGCAAGTGCGACCCGACAGGCCGCTTCTGGGCGGGCACGATGCCGCTCCAGGATTCCAAGCCCACGGGCACGTTGTACCGATTGCGTGAAGACGGCGCCATTGAGCCTCGCCGAGACGGACTTGTCTGTTCGAACGGTCTGTGCTGGTCGGAAGACGGCGCAACGATGTATTTCATCGACTCCCCGACGCGAGTCGTGTCCGCCTTCCGCTTCGATCCGTCTAGCGGGAATCTGTCCGACGAACGGGTTGTGGTCCGCTTGCCGGAGGGCGAGGGCGTTCCCGACGGCATGACCATCGACCGGGAAGGAATGCTGTGGGTCGCTCAGTGGGACGGCTGGAAGGTATCCCGGTGGGACCCGCAGACCGGAGAACGTCTTGCTGTCGTGCATGTGCCCGCTGCCCGCGTCACTTCGTGTATCTTCGGCAGCCCCGAATTCGACGAACTGTTCATCACCACCGCGGGAATCAGCCAGGAAGATTCGGAACGCGCAGCAGAACAGCCGCTTGCGGGCGGGCTCTTCCGCGCCAAAGTGAACGCGCAGGGCCGGCCCATTGATCGAATCCGCTAACGATAAGAACCGCAACACGTAATGTGTCCGCGGTTCTTCTTGCATTTCCATAAACCTAATCGTTCAATCCCTTACCGTCCAGAATCTGCTGCGTATATTTCTCAACCCTCGCCGCACGCGTTTTGGATTGTTTAGCATCTGAAATATTAAGGATATAAGCTCTCTGCCTCCCCGGCGTCAACGCTTCAAAAGCTTCCTTCAACGCAGGCATCTCCTCAAATTTCGTCTGAAGTTCCTCAGGAATCTTGAAGTCCTTGCTTTCTTTGTACTCCACTTCCACGCCTGACTTTTCAATCTCAATAGCCTCAAGAATATAAGCTGTTATGATCGGTTCCTTCTCAATAATCTCTTGAACATTCGTGAACCGCAGCTGGCGCGCCGCTTGTACATTCTCCGTTTGTTGGATCAGCAGCCCGTGAGGATCCTTCAACAGAGCACCTTTGTGAAACAGAAGAGCGCAATAGTCCTTAAAACCATGAATCAAAACGATGTTCTTATTGTCTAACGTATAACAAGGATGCATCCATTTGATGTCTTCGGTCAGTTCACATGCCAGAGCAATCTCTCTTAACTCCTCAAATTCCGCCTTCCACTGCTTTGCCTTATTCATGAATCCATCCACTTTACGACTCTTGATACTTTTTACCATGAAGGAAAACACTCCTCTATCCTAATTGCTTATCATTTCAAAAGAAAAACCGAGCGAAGCAGCATAACCTCCCGCATGGCCCGGTCTCTATGTTATTGGTTCAACTCGCCAGGCACATTGATTTGGAACGTAATGCCGAACTTGTCCTTCACGATGCCGTACAGCGGACTCCAGTCCGTCTTCTGCAACGGCATGACCACCTGTCCGCCGTCGCCTAGTGCCGCGAAGATGTCTATTGCTCTGTTCTCGTCCGTAGGGTGAAGCGCAATCTGAACGGAGTCGCCGCCCGCCTGATGGGGCATGCCCGGGAACGTATCGGAGAACATGAGGTCCCCGTCTCCTACCTTCAAGTGTGCGTGCATTACAAGTTGTTTCATCTCATCTGTTAAGGGATAGTCCGGGTTCTCGGGTTGCTCACCGAACGTCTGAAGCACTACAATTTTGGCGCCCAGCGCTTTCTCATAGAAGTAAACCGCTTCTTTCGTGTTTCCTTCAAAGTTCAGATACGGATTCAAGCTGATTGACATGTGAACAGCTCCTCTAACAGCATAATTTGGACAAGCATTACCATTATACACCATACATGAGAACACTGTATTCATCTTTAACAAAAGTCAACATTTTCAATCAAGACCGCTGATTACACTTGCTTCTGTACTGTACTGCCCGCGATAAAAGATCCTTGGAGCCTCACATGTTCATACGGCAGATGCGGGTTCGCGATTCGCCAAAGCATACGGTCCGCGGCGCGATATCCGGTCTCCCGAATCAGCAGCTGCGGTCGCGAGCATAGCGGCAGGGTATCCCTCTGCTCGTTCAACAACGCCATGAACGAACACTGCTGTGGCACGGATACACCCATGCGAAGCAGTGCATGATAGACCAATTCCGCCTCATCGTCTAACCCGCACACAACAGCCGTCGGACGGTACGTACGAAACACCGTCTCGAATCGGGACAGCCATTCCTGATCGTCATCCCGGTGAATGCCGTGTTCTTCAGACCGGACAGACATTCCGGCATCCCGCATCGCTTCATGAAAAGCTTGCCACCGCAGGACAAATCCACGCTGATTATATATATCCCCGACATACATAATTCGAGTATGTCCCAGCCTGAGCAGCGTTCTTACCGCTTGATGGATTGCTTCGTAGGCATCCCAGATGACACTGTCGACCTTCGCTTCGGGCGGCGGGAAATTGAGCAAAATTCGAGGAAGAGGCAGGTTCAGCAATTGCCGCTCCATCTCATCATCGCTCATCCGGGGCGCTATGAATAAGCCTTCTGCAAGAAGTACCCCCTGTTCTTCAGCCCAGCGGCCGAATTGGGACACTTTCAATTGCGGCGGAATAACCAAGGGCTGCACCGTGTGGCCGAATTCCATGAAACGTTCATGCAGCCCTTGCAGCAACAGTCGGTTGAAGTTGAGGGATTGCTTGTTCTGAACAAGCAGGAAGCGGCGCTGAATGAGCGGATAAGGAGACACCCGCTCCAGTTGCAGCGTCTGCCGCTGGTCCTTGGTTAAGTAACCCAGCTCCCGAGCCAGCTTAAACACCTCGCTGCGGGTTTGCTCCGACATGCCCGGCTTCCCGCCCAGTGCTTTGGAAACGGTCTGAATGGATAATCCAAGCTCATGCGCCAAATCATGCAGTGTGATCCGTTTTTTCATACCTCTTCAATTCCTTCGTTGAACGATTTATATCCAATTTTAAACTAAAGTTAAACTAAAAGTAAGGTTAAATTTAAACTATACTGAGTTCAAATCCACAAGTTGAAGGAGAATATCAGATGACATCTACAAGCATCATTGAAGCGGATATTGTTGTAGTCGGGGGAGGTCCTGCCGGAGTGAATGCCGCCATCAGCGCGGGCCGCAGCGGGGCACGAACCGTACTTATAGAGAAATACGGATTCATCGGGGGCATGTCGACCGCAGCGCTCGTCTACCCTTGGATGACGTTCCATACCGTTAACGGAAAGCAAGTCATTAAAGGGCTGGCGCAAGAGATCATTGACCGCCTTGCGGCGATGAACGCATCCCCGGGCCATGTGCGAGATACGGTCGGATTCGTGAACACCATTACGCCTTATCACCCGGAAGTGTACAAAGTATTGGCTGTCGATATGCTGAAAGAAGCAGGCGTCAAGCTGTTATTCCACAGCTTTGTTGATTCGGTAACGACATCGGACAACCGGATTGAGTCGGTGCAGCTGACCTCCAAATCCGGACGCATCGATGTGAAAGGTAAAGTGTTCATTGATACCACCGGGGACGCCGACTTGGCTTATTTATCAGGCGCACCGGTGTTGCAAGGCCGCGAAGGCGATAAGCTGACGCAGCCGATGACGATGAAATTCCGCTTGCGCGGCGTGAACCTGGATGCTGTAAAGCAATATATGATGGATCATCCGGATGAATTTTATCACAAAACCCCTTTCTCCGAATTGAAGGAACTGCCGTTGTCCGGTGTCATGGGATATTTTAAACATTGGAAAGAAGCCGATCTCCCGATCAACCGCGATCAAGTGCTGTTCTTCATCGGACCCGAGGCGGATGAGGTGCTGGTGAATACAACGCGTGTTCAGGGACTTGACGGAACGAACGTGGAGGATTTGACCGAGGCGGAAGAGCAAGGACGGAAGCAAGTGCTTCAGGTTGCCGCGTTTATGAAGACGCTGCCCGGTTTTGAGAAATCATCGATATCCGCAGTAGGCGCACAGATCGGGATTCGGGAGACGCGCAGAATTCAGGGGCAATACACGTTACAAGCGGAGGATGTTGTTCAAGGACGATCATTTGAAGATGTGATTGCGCGCAGCGGGTATCCGATGGATGTTCATGATCCGAAGGAGAAAGATGTGAAAGTGGCCTGGGTTGAAGGGGACGGCGCATATGATATCCCTTACCGCTGCTTGCTGCCGCAGAATATCGAGAATTTGCTCGCTGCCGGACGGTGCATTTCAACCTCGCATGAAGCGCTGGGCACCACGCGTCTGACGCCGAGTTGCATGGCAACAGGCCAGGCCGCAGGCGCAGCCGCTGGATTATCAGTCAAGCACGGCGTGAACCCTGCCCTAGTGAACATTCAAGAGCTGCAAGAGGTGCTGACGGCCGGCGGCGCGTTACTGAACTAGAAAGGGTTGAGTGTCTCTAAAAAAAGCCTGGACTCGTCGGTTCCCCGACTTGTCCAGGCTTTATATTATGGTTGTACGACATTCAGATCCAAGCTGAATTGGTTACGTTCCCGGAACAGCTTGTTCTTCTCCGTGGAGTACCAGTTAACGTCCACTTTATTGCTATCCTTGTGGAAGGTTAACATCATTAACATACCCAATCCCCCGTTCAGGTCCATGCCCTGGGCATCCGCCAGCATCTGATGAACCCGGTTGCCGTGCACCCCTGTATCTACTCGCTTCGCAATATCCGGGTAGCCAATATGGCCGGATACGACAAGAACGACATTCTTATGACGACTGGCCACGTCATTCCAGATTTCATCGGCATTTTTCGCATCGCTGATATATTTGGATGAGGTCGCGGGCGTGTTCGCATTCGACTGCTCACCGTTCCAGTACAAGTACGAATGTGTAGTGATAATGACATTCTTGTCCGGATTCGCGGCAATCTTCTCATTCATCCATCGCAAGATGTCGGCCGTCGGTGCGAACGCGATACTGAATATCATATACTTCTTCGAGCCTGCAGTAACGTAGTAGTAAACGTTGTCCATATATCCCATTTTATAGGCGCCGCCGAAATAGGAAAGCTGCGAAAACTTGTCATACGGGAAATACTTATTATAGTTAATGGTTTCTCTGGTTAAGGACATGCGCATATCATGATTGCCCGGCATCATCATGTAGGGGACAACGCCGTCCAGAGTGTTCATGGCGTTCTGGGCAACCTGCCACTGCGTTGTACTGGTGTGTGTATCTACAATGTCCCCCAGACTCATAACTGCCTGAATGTTATATTCCTGCTTGTTCGCTTTAATCCAATTCGTCAGGTTGTAGAACGCGTTTGGATATGTCGATGCAAGGAATTGGGTATCCGGCAGGAAAACCAGACTGTGATCCCCCTTGGCTATGTTCGGTTCAATCCAATCCGCGAAGGCAGTTATGTCATTGCTATGGGACGACTTGTCCGCATAAATGCCGTTCACTGGCGCATCGAATTTCCAGCTGCCAAGGAGTCCAGCCGGGTTTACAGGTTCCGTCTGCAGGTGTGCCGCAATTTCATCCTTGCTCCGGACGGTGGACCAGACACGCACATCCGCAATGCCGCCCTTGAAGTATTGCGTATTGTTCGCACGATAATCGCCGCCGATCTTCAACGCTTGGGCAGGAATTTCCGGCTGAAAATCCGCATTCATCCGAACAGACATCAGCTCCCCGTCCAGATAACAACGAATTTCATTGGCCGCATCATCAAACGCGAGAGCTACATGCATCCATCGATCTTGCCGCAGATCCACGCCGGTGAAGACCATATCCTGAACGACACCCGACTTCTTCCAGTACAACCTTGGTTCCCCATTCGCTGTTACCTCGAAATTCACAAAGGCCATATCATAGTTGTAATAACCCATGTCCATGAAGTTGCCCGCAATAACGCCGCCGCGATTCCCTTGCAGATCCTTCGGTAGTTTCACGCGGGCTTCGAACGTTCTTGGCGTCGACGATAACCTGTTCTTCGCGGCATATTGCACCGAGCTGTTTGCGAAGCTCGCACCGGACGGCGGATACGGATACGTAAGGAAGCCCTCCGCTGTCAAGTTCACAGGATTCGTTCTTGCCATGTCCATGAACGTCGTTGTCGGGTATATGCCCGCGGCATCCGATAACCGCCACGCATGGGACAACCCCGATTCACTTCCTGTAATGTCCGCCGCAGCATACTGGGCAATCTCCGCTGGCGTACGCAGATCGTCCCATGTACGAATTTCGGCGATTTGTCCGTTCAGCCACATGGACTTCCGATAATCGGTTCCCACGAGCATCGGAAGCGTGGAAGGCGTCTGTTCAGGAGCAATGGTTGTATATCCCGTGCGTTCAAACACCTTGACACCGTTCTTGTAGAAGAGGATGGCCTTATTCGTAACATCGCGCACAACCGACAGCAGCATCCATTCGTTGGTGGCGACATCCACACCGGTGACGTACAGATTCGGCATATTACGCTTCACACCTTGGGCGTCAACATACTCTTCCCAGTAACGTAACCGGTTATCGGAGGTCAGTTCAAGCGACCAGCTGTTCTGAGTGCCGTCCTTATAGTTACCGATAATGATCTGCCGTGTGTTTACAGCCGGCTTGAGCTTTACCCATGCTTCCACTGTCGTTGGAATCTTCTCTATGGCCTTATTCATGACAGCATAGCGCGTAGGCTGGAAGGTGACACTTTGACGCTCGGCAGCCGCATCCGGTGCCCCCATACTGAACGTTGTGGCCATCATTCCAATCCCCATCACCATTACCATCATCCATACCGTAAATCTGCTTAGCCTTTTATAAACCAACATCTTTCCCTCCTCTTCAAAATAGAACAACAACTACCCGCTTCCTAACTCACTCGTGAGCTCTCATCTTCTTCTTAATTCGTCCAGCCAGCAGCTCAAGCAGAATTGCAAAAGCCAAAATGAGATACGTAATGGCGCCAATCTCCCTCACATCGTAGTAGTAGGCGCTTGCCATGAACAGGTCGTAACCGATGCCTCCCGCCCCTGCCGCAGCGCCCATCGCTAAGGCAACGGCGAAGTTGATTTCGAACCGCATGAAGGTCCATGATATTAAATACGTAATTGATGAAGGCAGCACCGCTTGAAACACAATCTGGAGCCAATTTGCTCCGCTCGCCTTCAGCGGTTCAATTCCGTCCTGCCCCAGTTCTTCGAAGGCTTCGGAATAAGCCTTGACGAGATAGCTGATGGAGTGGAACGTCATGCCGATGACGGCGGCTACACTTCCGAGCCCGGCAGCAATCGCGAAGATCAACACCCACAACACCGTAGGTACGGCCCGAATGAATGCGACGACCGCCTTCACCGCGACAGACACCTTGGCATTCGACAAGTTGCTCGCAGCCAACAGCCCAAGGATCAGGGCGAACAGAGCGCCGAGCATCGTAGTTAAGAACGCAAGCCCCGCCGTAATCATCAATTGTCCTAAGGCGTCCGTGAACGTAAGGTGGCTGAATCGAGGCTGGAGGAACATCGTCTTCAGGATATCCGCGGTCTTCACAACGGCAGGAATCACTTCAATATCCTTATAATTGAATGTTGCAAAAGCCAACACCGTTAACCCAGCCCAAGCCAGTAATGTGAGCCGGATGATCATCGCTTGCTTGTTATACGGCGGCTTCAAGGTTTCTAACCCGCGATCTTGAAGTTTCATATTACATGATCACCTTTCGGATGTAGTTAGAAACCGTTTCAAATACCGCAATGGTGAGGACAAGGGCGATGACGATCAATGAGGCAGAATGAAAATCCAGACTTTTGTAATACAAGCTGAATAGAAATCCAATCCCCGTACCTGTGAGAATACCGATTAATGTCGCTTGACGGATATTGGTTTCCATCATAAACAGCACCCAACTGATGAGCTGCGGAATACAGGATGGGATGACCGATTGAGCCATGATGGTGAGATAGCCGGCTCCCGTTGATTTCAATGCTTCAACTGAGCTGTTACTCATTTCATCGATCGTCTCGATAAACGCGCGGGTGAGGAACCCGAAGGACCCGAAGAATAGCGCCAGGTACCCCGTCAACACGTTCTGACCGAATGAAATCAGCAGAATCATGGACCACGCAGCGACATCAATGTTCCGGAAGACGGTTGCAACGGATCGGCTGATCACACTGAAGATCCCGCCACGTCCTGTCGTAATGGAGCCAGCCATCGCGAAGATCAGGGCGAATAAAGCTGCAACGGTTGTGGCTGCGACGGATACGAGAATAGTCTCGATCAAGCTGTCGATAATGTCTGGGAGCCGCTTCATCGCCTTGGCATCGGGGTAGAAATGGTCGAACACCCAGATCGCCGCTTGAGGAATAGATGTAAACCCTGTGACCACATCGAATTCTGTAATGACAATAGCAGCCGCCGTCATGACAAGCAGCAAGAGACAATAGAACAGCGTCCTCATCCGTTTACGTGCAAAATAATGATCAGACATGAACAACCTCCCGCTCCCGCTTCGACTCAAGCTCTTCCTGGAGCTGATTCCACGCCGACCCGTAGATTGCGGACAATTGCGCCGGATCCTGAATCCCTTGAGGCGGACCGTCATACACGATACTGCCCTTATTCACACCGAGAATCCGGTCTGAATACTTCAACGCCACATCCACCTGGTGCAAGTTGACGATAACGGTAATGCCCATCGTCGTACTAATATGGCGCAGATGTTCCATAATAACCCTGGAGGCGTTCGGGTCCAAGGAAGCAATCGGTTCATCGCACAGCAGTATTCTCGGATTCTGTACAAGCGCGCGAGCAATGCCAACCCGCTGTTTCTGTCCGCCGCTCAGTTGATCACAACGCTTAAAGACCTGATCTTCCAGTCCAAGTCTCTTTAACGTATCGAAGGCTTGATGCTTCTCTTCGCTCGTATACAGCCCCAGAACCCCTTGCAGGGTCGACTTGTAACCAAGGCGTCCATGCAGAACATTATCGATCACCGTTAACCGGTCAACCAGGTTATAATGCTGGAATACCATACCCATCTGTGTTCGCAGGTGCTTTAACTCGCGTTTATTGAATTTCAGGATGTTCGTGCCGTTAAATATAATCTCGCCGCTGCTCGCATCAATCATCCGATTGATACAACGAAGCAGTGTTGACTTACCGGCCCCGGAGGGACCGATAATCGACACAAACTCTCCTTCATGAACTTGAAACTCAATATCGGTTAATGCTCTTGGGTCCTTGCCATACTGCTTGGACACCTGTCTGAATTCCAATAACGTTGTCATAATTGCTCCCTTGTAGTGATATCCATATGCCGGTTATTCCGATAGCTCCCGAATGGGATTAAAGAAACTGTCTTCCACAGTCAGGAATTGTTCGTTGCCGCTCTTCTGCTTGAACAGGCCTTTCTCTTCCGAGTCTTTCGCCAGGAAAATCTTCGAATTGTTCTTGACCTCATCCGATGTGAACGAATCCTTCAGCTTCTGAATATCCTCTTGATTTACGGTCCCTGCATTAATGACGAAGGGCTGGTTCAATACCGGTGTAGCCGAAATAACGGTAAACTCCTTGCCTTCCAAAGTGTTGAAAGGTTCAGCGGCTCCCTGTTTCACCTTATACACCGCCCCTGCCGTGTTCTCTTCCCCTGCGCTTAATTCCACATAGTTCGTGACACATGTATCGCAGAATGCCGCTATATCCGCCTTATCATTTAGCAGATTGACAGCAGAACCTTGGTGGGAACCTCCGTACAGCACATCGCTGAAGAATTTATCCTCGCCGCCAATCGTAAGATCATCCACTGTCAGGGACTTGTACTTGTCCATCTGGGAGAAATGCTTGATGATTGCTGCTGAAGGCACTTTAAATCCGGACGTCGAGGAATTTGTGACGAAGGAGAACTTTTGGCCAACAATGGAATCGATGGAATAGCCGTCCCCGCTCTTGTAACTCTCTTCCTCGCCCTTGCGCACGCTTAACCAGCTGTAATAGGCCGCATCGTCAACGGTCCCTGATTCCCCGCTTGCTATAACCAGAGGCTGCACATCCTTATTCTTGGCTCTCGCTTCGACATACCCTTGCGCTCCCATGTAAGCGATATCCGCGCTCCCGTTCGCAATCGCTTCAATCGCGATGGTGTAATCCGTCGTTGTCTTGTGTTCCACTTTCTTGCCTGTTGCCGCGGCAATCACTTTCCCGATCTCTTCACGGGCACCTTCCATCTCCGCACCGGATTCATTCGGGTACCAGGCCACGGTTATCGTATCTTTCGTCTGCACTTCTGCGGATGCCTTCTCCGTATTATTGGCTTGTTTGCCGCAACCCGCTGTTACTACCATGAGTGATAATGCGATAAGTCCAACCATTTTGTTCATATTCAAAAAAGCCCCCTAAGTTTTATTGTCATTACATCAACGAAACTAACATTTGTTCGAGCTGTTCAGCTGTAATTTCAACAGGATTATTGTCCATTCTTCCCTTGGTGTACGAGAGCGACACCACCTTGCGAATTCCTTCATCCGTAACCCCGTAGGAGCCTAACTGACCTGGTAACCCGTATGTTTCATATATTCTTTTGACCCAAAGACCGACCTCATCCACATCCGCAGCGCCATACGCGCTTAGCAGCTTGTCCGGTTCTATTAACGCGTCATAGTTATGTCTCATCACCGAAGCCAACGTCATGCTGGCGGCAATGCCGTGATCGATACCGTACAGCATCGTGAGCGGATACGAAATGGAATGACAAGCGGTCGTTCTCGTATTGCTGAAAGCTAACCCCGCCAGCACACTAGCTAAGGACAATTGCTCTCGTAACGCGAGCTGATCCGGCTGCTCCAGTAGTAAGGGGAGCGTGATCCGAATTCTCTCGATGGCTTGCAACGCGTATACACGGGTAATCGGGTTCGTATGGATGGACCAGTACGCCTCGGTCGCATGGCACATGGCATCCAGCGCTGTAGCAATACTTAATCGCAGCGGCATCGTAACGGTCAGTTCCGGCAGAATCAACGCATCGCTTGCGTACAATCTTGCATCAGAGACCGAATATTTGCTGTTGCATTCCTCATCCCACACCGTTGCCCAGCAGGTGACCTCAGAGCCCGTACCCGATGTCGTGGGGATACCGATCCACGGTGTATATGGATACTCTTCCCGATATCGTTCACTTGCGATGGCCTCCCTGACCTCAGCAACCGAATGAACCTTCATCCGTTGCAGCGCCGACAGAACTTTGGCTACATCCATTACGCTGCCGCCGCCTATGGCCACGATGAGTTGGTAGTCGAACGATGCGACCTGTCCCTTCAAGTTGTAGATATCGGCAACATTGGGATTGTAGAGAGTAACTTCCAGCTGTAAAATTTCTTTGTGACCCAGCATGTCCAGCACGGGCTGCAAGATGCCGTTCTTTTCCACTTCACCGCCTCGCGTAAGTATCAATACACGACTTACATGGGCATAACTTTTCTGCAGCTTCTCTGCAAAACTTGCCGCGGAGGCTGCCCCGAAGGAGATGGCTACCGGATTATGGTATTGGTTCATGAAGTTGTACGCTCCAGTTTCGTTCGTTCAATCTCATCAATAACCGAGGGAAGCAAATGGATGGAGCCAATCACATAGTCTGCTCCCGCTTCCTCGAATGTTCTTCTGGCTTGATTCAGGCGTACCGCAAGTTCATCCTCAGGCAGGCTATACACCTCCTCCTCGGTTAGACCCAGCTCGCTGCTTCCACGAATTACCGCCACCGTCCATACGCCCGCATTCTTTCCTTCAAGAACATCGGACACTGTATCTCCCACCTTAATGACCGCACTCGGCGGGAAGATACCCAGTTCGTTCAAGTTCTGAAATATCATGTAGGGGTACGGACGGCCCGCTTTGACTTGATCCGAGGCAATCCAGTAATCGGGTGAATAGCCTTTCCGCTTAGCTTCAGGGACAATGGTCTCCATCATGCCGGACGTATAACCGGTTGTAGAACCTATTGCGATTCCTGCTTCTCGCAGTTGATTCACCGTCTCCAAAGCGCCGGGGATCGGGTCCGTGTACGTTTGAAGGGATTCCATGAGGATGGTCTCGAATCGGACATAGAGACGATCCACATCTTCCTTTACCGCTTCCTTGCCATACCTGTCTGCCCAGGCAACCTTGATTCTTTCCATCTGAAGAATCGCTTCAATGTGATCCCATTTCAGCATGCCCATGGGAATTCTCGCTTCCCGAGTTGTGATTCGTACACCCGCCTCCTCGAATACTTGAATAAATGCATGCATAGGTGCAAAACAACCGTAATCAATAACGGTTCCTGCCCAATCCAAAATTACCGCCTTAATACGCTCTTGTTGCGTCATCAGGATTCCTACTTTCTTGTTGGCTTTAATAGTTCCGATTATAGAACGGAAATAGTGGTTGATCAATGCTTTTTGCGTTATTTTACTTATTCTTAATAATAATATACTGTTATATGCTTTTATTTACATCCAGAAAACATAAAAAAAACGCAAGCTACATTCGGCTTGCGTTAATAATGGAGATATTCTGTTGTTCGTAGAGGACTTGCAGCTCCTCATCCATGTAGGAGTCCGTTATAACCGCATCGATCTGATTCAATCCGCAAATGTTCAGGTACGATACCGTTTCGAATTTACTTGAATCCGCAACGACGATCTTCTGTTTAGCGCTCTTCAGCATCGCGTTGATGACTCCCGCTTCCCCCTGGCGGAAATCCGTTAGCCCCTTCTCGAGCGATATGGCATTAATACTGATAAAAGTAAGGTCACTGTTGAAGCTCATGATTTCTTCCTCAATCGAGCGTCCATACAGAGAGAATTCCTCATGATTGAGGTAGCCTCCCGGAATAATGACGGTGAAGCCTGGTTTACTGGTCAGAATATCGGCGATACGCAGAGAATTCGTAATCACGGTAAGCTTATCGAAGCGAGCCGCAAGGTGCTTGGCAACCTCGATATTCGTCGTACCGGCATTGAGGGATACCGCTTGATACTCTTGCACGAGCTCCACAGCATACTTCGCCAGTTCCTGCTTCTTCTCGTTCTGCGTGAGCTTGCGTTTGAAGAATGCCTGATTCGTCGAAATCTCCTCACTCTTGGTAATAGCCCCACCGTGAACACGCTGCAGCTTGTCCTCACGTTCCAGCCGTTCCAGATCCCTGCGGACCGTGTCCAGCGATACTTGGAGTAATGATTTTAATTCCACAACCGTAACTTGCCTCTTCGATTCCAATTCAAGCAGTATTAATCGATGCCTCTCCTGTGCAAGCATTACCGTTCTCCTCCGTGTTTTTGCGTGAATGTGCATGCTTTATTTGCTTATCGTATCAAAAAAGCATGATTCAGTAAACAACAGATGGTTTGTTGGATGGGGACCTACTTTTTGGACAAGAGCTCCTCAAGGCGTTCCATCGTCTGTTCCCCACCCGGGACGGCGTAGATCTTCACCTTCTCAAACACTTCGGCACTCTCATCAAAAACACAGCTATACGTAAGCTTCGTCTTCCCCTCCACATCCTCCAAACGGGCCGTCGCCACAAAATGAGGAAATACCGCATGCTCAATAACAATCCGCTCCGGTTTCACAAACTCAACAAAGATGTTGGTGTTTGGATAATCCACACCGTCCGGACCATGCATGATAAATTGCCAAATCCCCCCTGGGCTCAGGTCAAACTTCTCCGTAGTCGTCGTGAATCCTTGCGGTCCCCACCACTGCGATAGTTGCTCTTCTTTCGTCCAGGCATCATACACAACCTCACGCGATGCATCCAGTACACGGGTAATCACGATCTCGCGATCTCCTACTTGCGTTGAGTTCATGTTGTTTCCTCCATCCATAGATTATTGTTTACGATAGATTAATTGCACAACACCTGAAGAGTAAGGTTTGGTCTCCACCAGCTGTAACTCCACCCTCATTTTGATATCCGAAAATAACGGTTTACCTTCTCCAAGAATCACAGGGTGAACGGACAATCTGAATTCATCGATAAGCCCTAAGTCCATGAAGGTAGTGATCAAACTTGCTCCGCCATACAGCCAGATGTCTTTCCCAGGCTCACTCTTGAGTTTAGCTACTTCTTCGGCAATATGATCGTTAATGTATGTGGCATTGGGGTTGGTTTTATGCTGTGTTTTGGAGAAGACATACTTGTCTTTGTTATGCACCTGTTTCCAAAATTCCGCATCCGCATCATTCGTCTCCGGTGTATATTGGCCCCATAGGTCGTAGCTTTTTCTTCCGTACAAAATCGTATCAATGGAACCCAGAAATTCGTCGAATCCCATCTCCGGGTCCAAGATGCACCAATCGATCTCCCCGTTCTTGCCTTCAATAAAGCCATCTAATGTCACTGCTAGATCCAGGATAATTCTTCTTTGTTCCTGATTGTTTGGCATGGTAGTTCCTCCTTGTCCGATTCGTGTTACATGTAGTTTAACATAAACAGAATCGTTTCTCTCGAGCTTAGAATGTCGTATTGTTGCGCAACCAGTGTGAATCGCTTTCGTGATTCTGGAACGTGGTTTATACTAGGCCGAATACAACAATTCGCTATTTAGGGGAGCATGAATCGATGAATAAATATGAACATTTCAAAGCGTTACATCAAGGTGAAGAGGCATTGTTCTTAGGAGGGGCTTGGGATTTGGATTCGGCCATCGCGCTGGAACAGGCGGGTTTCGCGGCCATTGGGACGACGAGTTGGGGCATGGCCGCAACCTTAGGTTTGGCGGACGGAGAGCAGATGAGCTTAGAACATAACCTAGCTACGGTAATGTTAATTGTGAAGCACGTGAACATCCCGGTTTCGGCTGATATGGAGGCGGGTTATGCCGAAGATCCGAAGACCATTATAACCAACGTTCTTCGAATGGCGGAAACCGGCGTTGCGGGAATTAATCTGGAAGATTCGCTGAAAGGTCAGGGTGGTATGCGTGATGTGGCGAAGCATAGTCAATTGCTTACGGACATTCGAACAGCACTGGACGCGAACGGTTTTGGGGGATTGTTTTTGAATGCACGTACTGATACGTATTTCATGAGCGAGCAGCCGTTGCATGATACAATCTCCAGAGGTAAAGCTTATGCCGACAGCGGGGCAGACGGGTTGTTCGTTCCAGGCATTCAGGAGATGGAGGAGATCCGTGCAGTGGCTTCCGCAATCGGGATTCCGCTAAACGTCCTGTCTTTACCGCATGTTACCGATGTTCGCAAGCTACAAGAATGCGGGGTACGACGTTTCAGCTTTGGCAACGCGCTCTATGATGACCGTAGAGCAGCTCTGATGGCGCGCGCCAAGGAGCTTGCTGGGATGAGGAATACGGCGATGTTGTATTCCAAATAAATGAAGTTATAGATTTATGGAATAGTCCGTTCAAACTTTCCATTATCGTACACATAAATCGTTTCTGTAGAAGCGTTCGACTGGGAATCTACAACGGTAGCTATCTTCAATTGTTGGGTTTGTCGGTCTAGAGTCACACTGTTCCACGATTTGTTGGATATACCGAGCGCATTCCGAATGGTTTCACTACGCTCTAGTTTAGCCCCATTCCATCGGTAAAGGGAGACATCTGGTCCGCTCGTATGCAATCCTTCAAAGTGAATAATTAACTCCTCATAGCCATCGTCATCCAGATGCGCTACCTGAGGGGTGCCCCAATCCTCAAACCGAACCATCTATCTTGCGTACCATCATAAACATAATAGACCTTCCGCCCCGGCCCATTGGCAGCCAACTCAGCAGCACCGTGCACCAGTTGTTGGTTGTGGTGATCATTCGGCTGATAATTCAGGATGAAACTAGTTCCTTGCCCGTCATCATCCATACTGTATGAGAAGCAGTCTTGGTATCGATAAGCCTGGTTCTTATACGTCAGAAGCCCGACGCGTTCATGTTCAATTCCGCATAAATCTTCTTTAGGTACCTTGTATACATCCAGACTTACCACATTCCCACCGATTGATCCAAAAGGTACGCTTCGCGTCTGCTTCCAGTCCTGCTCCGGTTTTGCCTTAATTAGCGCTGTCATATTTACAGGTTTGAAAGAAAGATTTATAGATTCAGGGAATACGATTGCATGCTCTTCCTGTTTCTGCCTCTTCTATGGTATTGTATCCATTGTTCGAACAACCCGAGAAAATTAGCAATAATGCGGCCAACATAAGAAATTTTCTAGCTTTATTCAAAATACCCCTCCTTCTGCGGCAAAATATAAAACACCTTGGCACTTCTGCTTATCCATTATAAACCATTCTTTCAGACGTTGTTTATGGTAAAATTATTACTTAAACAGGGAGATGGAGGTAATGCCTGATGTCAACGAACAATAACAAACCAACCAATGATCGCACACGTGAACAGCATGCAGACTATGAGGTTTACGCCTCTATGGAGGACGGTAATCGCTATGAGTTAGTGGACGGTATGTTGGAGTTAATGAGTCCCGGACCGAACCTGTTACATCAAGTCATTAGCTTCCAGATTCAGAAGCGGATAGCCGATACCTGCGAGCAAGAATATATCATCCTCGATGCGCCCTTCGACTTGATTCTATCTCCCACGGAAGTGCGTCAACCAGACTTGGCTATCATCCATCGCAGCCGCTTTCATATTCTCAGTAAGCGGGGTGTCGAGGGCCCGCCGGATGTGGTGGTAGAGATTCTCTCCCCTTCCACACTTAAGCGCGACAAGATTCATAAAAGCAGAACTTATGCCGCTTTTGGCATAGCCGAATACTGGATTGTCGATCCCCTGTCAGGGTCATTGGAACAATATGAACTGAAGGATGGTTTGTATCAGTTGAACAATGTATTCATAGGCGATGAACCGGTACAGTCGACAAGCATGCCTTGTCTTTCGTTTACAATGGCGGCCGTGATGAAATATGTTGAAGAGTTGCCGTTATAAGTTTACGTGATTTGGTGCAACGTTCCAAAGAGGATTAAAGTTTTCAGCATTTGCACTGATTACGTTTACGAGACACAGCACTAATTTCATTGGGCAAATCGCCGTGAATAATCACTTGTTCCGCATTCTTTTTCTTATTTCATCCACTAGTAATACTCTTTCCGATTCTGAAGTGGCATCCGCTGACAACTTTCGTGCTGCAACAGGAGCGATCCAAGGCTCAATCTCTGCGTACCCGATGCCAGATAACTCTTCGTATTCCTCTAAGAATATCTGGATGGTCGATTCTCTGATTGTGTCTAAATAGGCTTTTAGTTCAGCAGGCAGGTACGGGGGGATGACCGCATATTGAATCAATATAATGTATTCTGCCAAGTCCGCTTCTGGGTTCCCAGTGGAAGCATCATTCCAATCGATGATGAGGGCTTCATGATCTCGTAATAAGATGTTCCCGGGGTTCGGATCTCCATGACACAGTTGCTCCTTAACGGGTAGTTGGTCCAAATGGGCGATCAGAGTTTCTATCTCTAGTTTAGTCAGTATTGTTGCTCGGCCAATATCATTTCTAAATTTCGCCCGCTGACTCGATAAATTCACGGATTTTGTATGTATTTGATACAAAAGCCGAGCCGTGATCCGGGCGCCTAAATAATCTTCTACCAATACCGATCTGTCCTCTTGTTTACTCGGCCCTATCGTTTTGTTTATAAAACGACTTAAAATGGACTCTCCATAAATCCGCTCAAAAACAATGCCCTGTCTCCCTTCTACAGTTACTAGGCCGAACGTCTCGGGCACAGGCAGTCCACACTCCCAAGCACTTCGACAATGATTCCATTCTCTTTCTAATTCAGCAGCGTTTATATTAGGCTTTGCCAACTTGACTATTTTGCTGCCGTCTTCCCATTCGAATACTTCCGCACATGCGCCTTCTCCGAGCTTTCGTCCCACCGCATTCGTCATGAAAGTCCCCCCTTAATTTTTCACTACAAAAACAATGATTGCAATCACTACTGGAAGCATCCATTGCATCCCAAGTTCATTGTTATCCGGACCAGCTGCGGGTTTAGTCTGTTCCCCAGTAATTCTCTCTAACAGCCTCCAACAAATAAAAATAGCTGCCACTGATAGCATTCCCGTACCTATAATCGTCCATGGTTTCGTGCCTCCGGGCTGACTAAGGTTGGTTACGAGATCTCCGCCTTGCAGGTAGGACCCTATAACATACGAGCAGTTCGTCATGATATGCACAGCAATTGCCGGTAGTAAAGAACCTGAGTATTTGACTATCAATGCAGAACACAACGCGGCAAAGAACAATTCACCAATTCGATAAGGATTATCGTGGAACAAGGCAAACAAGAATGCACTCATTGCACATGCGCCCCACAGTCCCAATGAGCTATAGCCGCTCAGAAGCGCCCCTCTAAATAACAATTCCTCGCACAATGGCGGGATGATGCCAATAAAGATCAATAACAGGAAGAAGGATGACAGATCTGTGGCAATAGGATAAACGGACACTTCGTACTGGTATCCCACAAAATGTGCAATCGTTTCTGTAATCTGGTGTATGAATAACAGTGGAATTTGGCTGATCACATAGAAGAGAACGCAATACACCCAGGTCTTGGCACTGACGGATCTGAGCTTGAACGTCGTATGAATCGCATATCCCCGAACGTTGGACCAAATGAGCGCTGGGAGCGCATTAAGTACGATCTGTCCGATGGCCGCATAGCATAAGAAATAAAATAATGAACTTCCCGACTTATACCCCTCAGGGTACATAAAGAAGGTCAGCACAATACCTAAAACATACGATGTAACGAAAATCCAACCCGCCTCAACCGCCCGCAGCCTTACTTCCATCCGCAATCACCTCTTTGTCATACAATAACGTCTTTCTGTTCAAAATTTTCTTTCGTTTCCGAACCTCTTTAGGAAGATTATAACAGTTTTCTACCAATTGATTCATTCATAAATGTGCTATGCTGATTGCGAATATTGAAGCACGGAGGTTGAATAAAGTGAAAACTAAAATCGAAACACTAATTCATGCTTTAAGCCAACTGTTCAAGTTAAATATCATTTCGGCCGACTACCAAGCCATTCCGTTACAAGGTGGAACTGTGGGAAATGTTCAGCTGGTAATGGGCACCGCCGAAACGGTCGATGGCAAAAAATTGCCATACCGTATTGTGCTGAAAATTCAGAAGAAATGGGAGCGTTACGGCGATCTGGGTTCATGGCGCCGGGAATATGATCTTTATTCGTCTGACTTGGGATCGACATTCTCGGATGGATTCCGTTGGCCAACATGTTATCACGCAGAGATGAATGCCGAAGAGAATGAATTCCAGCTGTGGCTGGAATATATCAATGGCATAACCGGTTTAGATTTGACCGGTGATATGTATGTACAGGCTGCGATGGAGTTAGGAAGTTTTCAAGGCAAATTGTATGCGGAGCAGCCTGCTTTGTTGCAGAGCCTGACCAATCTGAGCCAAGCGAATTTCATGAAGAATGCGTATAAGCATTACCGATCATGGCCTGTCGTCTACGATTATATACGCTCAGAGGACTGCGAAATTCCGCAGCACGTGCGGCAAATGCTCATCGACATTGATGAACACGCAGACGAGATACTCGCCCGCATCGAACAATTACCCCTCGTGCTATGCCACCGTGACTTCTGGGTGACCAACCTCATCTATACCGACGGGAAAATCGCGCTCATCGACTGGGATACATCGGGATGGGGCTACCTGGGCGAGGATCTAGCAAGCCTGATCGCAGATGAAGCGGATATTGATTACATGGTCGAGAACTACCAGAGATGTGTCCCCGCGTATTACCAAGGTTTCTCGGAATACGCGGATGTATCTCCTATCGCCGATCATTGCGTTTACGAGATGATTCTTCTAGTTTTCGGGTATAGGCTTGTGGATGGGTATCTCCACACAGAGGATGATGACAAGAAAATGAAACATGTCCTTACGCTTCAAAAAATATATGAAATGAAGTCCAACCCTACTAGTTGAGGAGCTGTTTTAGTGGCGGACAAAGATAAACTTATTTCCGAAGTATTAGCTATAGCAAAACAAGCTGGATTGGATGAAGTAATACCTGTGGAGCTTAGCTCTGCAGGGAATCTTATCATTCACTTGGCCCCGCATCCTATTGTTTCCCGAATAGCCTGTGACGTAACGAAAGAAGGTACAGATTACGTATACAAGACACTTAATCGGGAGCTAAAAATAGCGCTACACCTTCATGCCAAGGGCGTACCCGTATTATTACCATCGGAACTAGCAAATACAAGACCATACGCTGTCGGTGAGACATGGATGACATTTTGGAAATATGCTCCCCCTACACAATTACAACCTCCTTCGCCAAGTGAAGCCGTTGAACTAATAAACACACTTTCCCTTGGTATGAAAGACTTCTCCGACGAGGTTCCCCTACTTGGTGTCTGGGAGCGGACATGTCAATCTGCTAATAGACTAATAAATCATCCCGATCAACGCGTACAAGAACTATTATGTGTTTTCAAAACAGTGGATAGACAGTTACGTCTTAAACCAACTTTATTAATACCTTGTCATGGAGATGCGCACTCAAGAAACTTATTGCCAGGTCCGGAGGGTTGGATCTGGACAGATTTTGAAGATTTTTCACTAATGCCTAAATACTGGGACCTGGCTTCATTCGTAAGTAATCTTGCACTATTCAACGGAGTTCAGGAGCCAACTTTCACATATATATTGAGACAATTAGATAATGGACCCGATTTAGAAGCTTTTGGAATTGCTATAACCGCTCGTATCCTCATGTCCACATTAGGTAATCTAGATTTTGCCCTTGCTGGTATGGGAGATTTGGAGTTTGCAACTAAGCAGCTTAAACTTGCAGAAGATTTTATTCATCAAGTAGATTTAATTATTAAGCTACGTGTACGAGACCTGTAATAAATTTTGCAGCGTTCATCCTGGGCAAGCTTCGATAAAACGATCCACAAGCGCAAGAGAATGGTTCCGCCTCCAGTAAACGGCGAATTCGAAATCGAAACCCGGGTCTATCAGAGGCAGATACACGACTTGGTTCTCGTAAAGCTTGTTCAGGCACCCGAAGACAAGGGATATGCCCATCCCGGCTGCAACTAATCCGATAGCTGACTGATCGTTAGCGGCCTCTTGGAAGATCCGGGGCGAAAACCCGGCTTCCCGGCAAACATAATGAAAGCAATTTTGCATGAGTGCATTCCCATTGATTAAAATAAATAATTCGTCCGACAGATCGGTTAATTTCACCCCTTCCTCACCCGCTAGCCGGTGTGATTTAGGAACGGCAACAGTCATCCGCTCGATGGATAAGGTCTTCCATTCATATGCTGGCAACCCGTTTTGGCCCAAAGCCTTAACGTTAAGCGCAACATCCACTTCTCCAGCGAGTAATTTCTGCTCGAGTTCGGAAGGTGTCGACTCGATCAGCACAACCTTAACATCGGGATGCATATCGCGGAATCGCTTAACGACGTCAGGCAAAATGTTATAAGACATGGTATGAACGAATCCCACAACAAGTCGGCCGCGCTCACCGCGATCCGCACGGCGCACCTCTTCAACTGCCCGATCCAAATGGGCGAATATTTGCGCCACTTCCTCGAGCAATGCTTCTCCTGCCATCGTCAGCGTCACTTTGCGGGTTGTACGATGAAACAATTGAACCCCAAGTTCCTTCTCGAGCTGTTTGACTTGAAAGCTGATCGCTTGCTGTGCCATATGCATCTTTTCCGCAGCACGAACAAAATGAAGCTCAGAGGCGACGGCCGCGAAACAACGTAGTTGCTGCAATTCCATGGGCTATATCCTCCCCCGTACAATTGATTAACTTAAATAATTATATGTATATTCATTGTAAGTGTACACAATTTATGTGTTGGTAGTACACCGCACCCGACCTCTATACTGAATATGAAAAAGCAATTCGAATTTCTATTCTGAGAGGAGTAATAACAATGACAAAGATCGCCATCATTTTAGGAAGTACGCGGCCCGGACGCAACGGAGAAACCATTGCCAGCTGGGTTTACGAAACCGCTCTTAAACGGACGGATGCCGAATTTGAGCTTGTGGACATTGCTGCATTTGATCTGCCGCTTCTGGATGAGCCAGTGCCAGCGATTATGGGCCAGTACACGAAACCACATACCTTGGCCTGGTCTTCAAAGATTGCTTCATTCGATGGTTATGTGTTTGTATCGCCAGAGTATAATCACTCGATGTCGGGTGCATTAAAGAACGCAATTGACTATTTGTACCACGAATGGGGCAATAAAGCCGCCGGTTTTGTAGGCTATGGTGGTGGCGGAGGTACACGCGGGGTGGAGCAGTTGAGGCTCGTTATGGCTGAACTTGGAATTGCCGATGTACGCGAGCAGGTCGATCTTTCACTCATGGCTGATTTTCAGGATTACCATATTTTCAAGCCTAGGGCCAACCAAGACCAGGCCATTAACGCCATGCTGGATCAGGTTATTAGTTGGAGTAATGCATTGAAACCATTGCGTGAGCGCAGTGAAATTGGAGTTCAATAAAGTACACAAGAATTTTTCTGGTCATAAATCCAAGCTACACACATAGGAAGCCGAAACCCACTAAAGGTTTCGGCTTCCACTGTTCAGTATACATTTCTACAGGTGCCTCCCCAATACCCTCGAAAAAACTCCATCCCGATCCAGTCCATTTTCACCGAGGAATCTACCAATTTTGATATGCACCCCATTGTCCCTAAAATATGTATAGTTTAGTTGACATTATGTTTATATTTGGTAATATAATGTATAGAATACTTTACTTTATGTATGAATTATATTACAGGAGGCTATGTCGTGACCTATCAAGAAAAGAAAAGCATCGTATCGTTGATCAGCACTATACTCATTTTCGGATTTTATTGTTTGTACATGTATCCGCAGTTCCCCGAATGGAAGGTGGAGTCGACGGAAACCTTTCGCTTCTGGGGTTCCTTCGTCCTCATACTCATGCTGATTTCCATAGTCGCGCATATTATAATCAGCATTATTTTTAACATCGTCTACCGTATAACGACCAGAGAAATAGAACCCAAATTCGCGGATGAGCTGGATAAGCTCATTGAATTAAAAGCATATCGAATCTCCTTTTTCGTGTTTATTGTCGGCTTTCTTCTTGCCATGGGTTCACTGGTCATCGATCGCCCGTCGCAAGCGATGTTCATCATTCTAATCGCCTCCGGGTTTCTCTCCGATTTGACAGGCTCCGTTACGAAACTTTATCACTATAGGAAAGGAGTCTAATATGGGAAGTACTCTCGTCAGCAACCACATACGCAAATTGCGATTCAATCATGATGAAATGACACAGCAGCAGCTAGCTGACAGGGTGGGTGTAACCAGACAAACAATTGTCGCTCTGGAGAAGGGCAACTACTCTCCATCTCTGGAACTGGCCTTTCGTATTGCGCGCGCCTTCAATTTGCCTCTAGAAGAGGTATTCTTTTATGGAGAGAACACTTAGGAGTGAAAATTAGCATTACTTATTTACTTATTATGAATGGAGAAGGAGATAAACCAGATGAGGTCATACAACAATAACGCCAAAATTGTGGGAGCACTGTTCATCCTTGCAGCGGTTTCATCGATAATAGCTGCTTTTAATTTGTACAGACCTATCCTAGATGACCCCGACTACCTAATTCAAGGTGCTAAACATGCCAACCAGGTCATATTGGGAGCGCTCATGGAGTTAATACTGGTTGTTTCGGCGGTTGGAACTGCGGCTACCATGTTTCCTTTGTTACGAAAGTATAATGAAACGATAGCTCTGTGGCATCTGTGCTTCCGATTTCTTGAAGCGGTTATTATTACTATTGGTGTAATCAGCGTACTGTCCCTGGTGACGCTAAGCCGGGAGTTTGTATCAACAGGCGCCTCCGATCCTGCCACCTTTCAAGTTTCAGGTACTTTACTTATAGCCATACATGACTGGACATTTATGCTTGGCCCCCTTTTCATGCTTGGTATTAATACCATAATGTACAGTTATATATTTTATAAATCCAAGCTCGTACCGAGGTTTATATCTATCTTGGGTATAACAGGGGCGGCTCTTGTTTTTATATATGGCTTGTTGGTCATGTTCGGTGTAATTGAACAAGTATCCGCTTGGGGAGCCATTCTGGCGCTGCCTGTAGCAACCACTGAAATGATCCTCGCGGTATGGCTCATCGTGAAAGGATTCAACCAGTCAGTAGTAGCTTCCATGTCTGCAAATAACATTCCGACTGGATCACCGGTTCCCGTAACAGGCCAATAAATTATGCGCAGAGGAACTCTGTGAACTATAAACCCAAAGAGCAACACGCCCATCACAGCGTGTTGCTCTTCTATAATTAATTCTTTTTTAGGATTTATAGTTGTTAAAATACTTTTTTGATCTCTAATTATTTTGCCTTTTGTTAACTTCAATTGTAATAAACTCCGGTAAATAGCTGGGAGTACATCCTCTTGCTACGATTTCATCTTTGTATAGACCCGTTTTCTCACCAAGTTTAATACAACGTGCACGATTCTTTTCATCATAAACGCCGATCCAACCTGCGGTGAAATTCATAGCCCATTGAACTTCCGGTTCTTCCTTCGAAATATTAGCTTCTATTTTAGATAGCAAGTCTGAGGTGTTATCAGGCGGTGTTTGTCCAGTCCATCTCAGTCGTGCTTGGTAATACCAGAAAGTTCGCTTCTGAAGAGCAAAAAGGCTATTTTCCCATGACTCCATCAATGCAATGGTCTTCTTGTCTTTGGTGAGCTGATTCGCCAGTAACCAATCCATTAAATTATTTTGCTCATCAAAAGTGTGAATCTGCATATCCTGATCAAGCTTATTTAACACTTCTTGTGAAAGAAGTTTATTATTCATAATTAAAATTGCTAATAGTCTGGGCAAAAACTCTCCGGTTGACCAAAGGTCCATAGCTAGTTCGTGATCTTTTTTAATGTCCTTTGCGATTTTCCGTAAGTCGCCTAGCTTCGTTTTACTATGGATCTGAGGTAGAATGTCTTCTGCTTTTGAAGAACGTTTTAATTCTGTACCTGTATTTTCATTCATTTTATACAACTCCTAAACTTATATCCACGTCTGAAAAGATTTATTGACCATCTGTACATTGTTTAGTTTGGCCCAACTCTTTAAATCCGAGATACCTCGATCCTTATCCTTTGAGTACCTAAATGCCATATCCAACGGGACGATCTTCCTCTTGTATGGTAATATCCCAATAACAGGTTTAAAGTACCCCCTGGTCATGATCACTTTAATATCTTTTGAATTGATTATTTTCCTATTTAAAATGATTTGCTCATGGCATAGGCATAACTCCGTTGGTTTCTTAAAAATTGTTCTGTACAATGCGAGTACCAGTACAACTAAACACATAAGAATCACTATTAATGAAGGGTAAAATAACCCCCTATGATCCCATAATCTGAATACAAGAATAGTTATAAGTGCTATCATGCCTATAAAGGTTCCAATCCTTGATGGGTTCTTAACTGAATGCTTTATTTCCATCAACATTACCTCCTTTTTATACCAATAGTAACATTTTAAATGAGCAAAAACTAAATTGACGAAGAGGTGTTTTGAAAATGGCATTAACGTCCTCATTCACGAGCTTCAACCTGCCTGTAACAAATGTAGAACAATCGAAAGTATTCTTCACCGGACTCGGATTCGCGCTCAACCCGCAATTTCCCGATAACGAGAATTCGGTAGCCATCGTGATCGGCGACAACCTGCAGGTCATGCTAATCAATCAAGCATTCTTTAATACGCTCACGGAGAAGGAATCCGTCGATACGAGCAAGTATGCGCAGATGACGATCGCAATGGCCTTCGAGAGCCGGGAAAAGGTCAATGAAATCGTGAATACCGCGGTCTCCTTAGGCGGGAGATTGCACGCTGAACCTGAAGATCATGGGCCCATGTATCATTGGGGCTTCGTGGATTTGGACGGCCATCTGTGGGCCATTAACTACATGAACATGGATGCGGCACAAGGTTAAGAATATCGGTTCAAAAAGAAAGACGCCGGGGCATCTTTAACGGCGTCTTCTTCGAATCTCGAAAATAATGGCGTATGAATGAAGTCGTGGAACAACGCGACGAGCGCAGCAATATCGAATTGCTCGAAGGCCTCCACATTCGGGACAGCAGCTGTTGATACGAAGTTAAGCCCGGCTTCAAGCATTACAAATTGTGGTTCGTCAAATGCGGTCTCGTTCATCGCGGCCACCCTTAACGATCTCCCCGAAGGGTGGTACCTTCATAATATGCAATGAAGCGGACCGCCTCAATTCGAATTGATAGGCAGGATTTAGTTAGCACAATCGTACTAATAAATCAATAACCAATAAATTAACCCTTGTCTATACTTTAGAAATAACTCGCAATACCTCTCTATTTTTAACGATCGTTATTCGTTAGAGATACTCTTATATAATCCCGTATGATTTTAATGTTCTTAGCCTTTCTACCGTAATCCAACCCCGCCATTCTAACTCCGTACCGATAGAAAGTGCTGGCCAGTTAATCGGCCACCCTCCGTCCTCTTGTTGCTGTTCAATAAGAACTTGTATATGGTTGTTGATCTCTACATCAGGAATAAACTTCCTCGAGTAGCTTGTAGAGACAGGACACCAATCAAGTACTTTATGGACATAACCTTCCGCGAGCGGGTTACGTTCGATTGTTCCAGTTCGACTCAGCCAATCGTCAACAAATGGCCAATACTTGTCTGCCTTGTTGGTATCAGGTATATTCTCCAAGAAAGTAATCAGTTGAATTCCATCATGGTAACCTGTTGGGTTCCCGTTATCTAAATAGTCCCAAATAAATTGTTCATTTTTTAAAAACCACTCTTCTTGGTAACAATCCGTATACACCTTCTGTTTGTATAAATACCCAAGAATTTTTCCAGTTGGATTAATTGAAGGTCGGCATTCTTCTTCTGATTTCCACCACGGCGCATGAGGATAAAGGCTGGCACTTTTAAAAACAAATGGTATTCCGCCATCTTTTAAAGTAATTTTTTGAAGGTATTTAGCTATTCCTTTGATGATATACGGATTAAAATAGCCAACTTCTTCCATAATAGTCAATGCCAATTCGGTTGGAACTGGTTGGCTTTGGGGGCAGCGGATGTCAGGTTCAAGTGCATTCCCGAAACCGCCGTCCTGATTTTGATACGCTTTAAGAACATCGACAACCTCAACATTCGACCCGCCTTCCAAATGATACTCGTAGCGTTTACGATCCAACAAACGCGCGTTGTTGTATATAAAATCCTTAGCTCGACTAAGTACCTGTGCCTTGCCCATGCTCATAACCTCCAATTTTACTGATCAATCATATTGTAATTGCGCAGCGCCTTCAGTACGTCAATTGTTAAGATACTTTTCCAATTCCATAAGTTTTCTTCGGTGTCATTCCAATGGGGTGGGAAAAACCCTTCATCCGTTTGATTTTGTATTTCATACTCTAAATTTCTGATTACGTCTTGATTGATGATATCTGCAACAGGACTGGTCGACGAAATAGCAAACCAATATGGTTTTGTGCACCATTTGGACCACTTTGCAGGGTCAGTTTCAATCACTTTTGGAACATCTTCTTGTAATCTCTGTATTATCAACTCTTTTAAGCCATCCGGCGCAAACTTCACTAATCTCATGTAACATAAAAGCACAAAGGTATCCATAGGCCGTTTAACAAGCAACATGTTCCTTGCCGTGATATTGAGTAATTTATCCAAGAAGGTATTTGAAACTATTTCCTTGTAATGGTTTAAATATCCAACTAACTCTGCGCTTGGATTACCCCAACTTTGGACGAGATTTACTTCTTCATGAAGCCAATTAAAGGCAGGTTGCCATAATCCTAGGTCATGGTCGAACGTTTCAACGATATATTTTAGGCCATTCTGGACCATTGGATCATTTACGGGAACATCCAAATCGGTTAGTAGCTGGAACGCAACACTTGTGCCGATTGGGGAAGAAAAATTTCGCGGCCCCTCACCCATATCTTGAAATCCACCATCTAGATTTTGGTGTGTTCTTAATACATTCAATACATTTTCTTTAGATCCGTGATGTAAGTAGTAATCTAAACGTGATTGATCAAGTGTTCTGCCGTGTTCCTTTATGTATGATTTGGCCTTTTCAAATCTTTCATTAGACAATTTCGTAATCATTTCATACCTCCAAAGAGCGAATATTCTCATTAACTATTTCGTTGGACAGTCATCCTTTCCTTTTGATACACATCCGCAAAATTAAACCCAAAGCACAAAGAATTACTATTGTATGCGTTTACATAGAATTTTACAATTAACTTGCCCGCCGGGCACATCCGGCCATACTTATTCTACGGGAGTTGATTTCGTGAGATTCAGCAGAACACGGTCAAGCATGGCATTACTCTTGGCGGTCTTGATGGCAATAGTTATTCCGCCGCCAAAATTAGGAGCGATAAGCTATCAAGGATTCTCAGCGGTTCCGGTCGAAAGCCTGCAAGATCACGGTTTCGTGAATATGGCCCGCCAAACGTACACCTATGAATCGACAGCAGGGGTTCTTCGTCCCGATATATCGACCGTCGAAGTTGCCGCGCATTGGGATATGATTGAACATGTGGAAGGCGTCTACAACTGGGCGCTATTCGATGAAGGCATACGCAATTGGTCCAGTCAGGGTAAGAAAGTGACGTTGGCCCTTGCCACGGCTGACAATTTAGCTGACGTAACGCCGGAATGGCTGTTCGAGAAGTATAATGTCCGCCGCATTATCGACGGCCAATGGGATGATTTCGAGCAGGGCCGTAATCGGTATACACCGTCTTCCCCAGCCCGCCTTACAGATGATCCGTCCCGGGTTCTTGCGGGCACCAGGTCGCTTGCCGTGGAATCGGATGAGGGAGGTCATCCCGGGTTTCTATCTTCAGTCTATTCAATTACGCCGCCCCTATCGTATTCCGTTCAATTTGACGTCAGGGCACTTGCCGACTCTACACTATGGGTAAAGGCCGTACCGGTCGATCCGGCTGCCGAGGCAATCGCTTATTCGTGGACGCTCGCTGCGGGCGACACCGGCACGAAGACGGCCACCTTCCATCTTCAAGGTAAGAGCGGTGAATATAAGATTGTCTGGGGCATGGACGGCCCTGGTTCGCTCGTGCTCGACCATATCAATGCCGTTCCGCTTGCCTCGCCCAAAGTACTGCGGATTCCCGGCTTCCCTAACTATTTCGATCCCTTATTCCGGGAGAAATATGAGAAGTTGGTCAGTGCGATGGCGGAGCGTTATGCGAACCATCCCGGCGTCAACCGCATCATCGTAGGGGGTGTCGGCCGTTGGGAAGAAGTGATGCTCGACAATGATGTGAAGGGCGCGCTCGATCCGCAGTGGCTATCACTTGGTTATAACAAGGACATGTATCTTGAACATATCCGCTGGTGCATGGAATTGTACAAGAAGTATTTTCCGGAGAAACAGCTTTTGATCCAAATGGCCTACGGCCTGCATGAGCAGACCAACCGCAACTTCATATACCGCCGCGTGGCTCAACTGGCCGTCGAACGCGGCATCGGTATCAAGCAGAACGGCATGAGCCAGCTCTACGATACGTGGGACGCTTATACGGATGCATCCTATATGATGAACCGCATGCGCCACAAACCCGGTATACCGACAATTTATGAAGCAGGCTCGTCGATTGGACAGAATACGAACGAATTCTTCGGGCATCCGATTTCGTTCATCAATCGCGCCATGCTGGACGGTGTGGACGGTCTGTATATGTTCCCTTACGACGTTGTCTCCAAAGAGGTAAACCCCTATTACCACTATGCGCATGAGCAGATGGGACGGGCGGTCTTTACCAAATTGTACTCCAGACTTGGCGACTTCTCCGGCGAGCAGGCGCGGATGACCCGGTTGGTCAAGATCCGCAACATCTGGCAAGGTCTGCGCCAGTATGACGCTCCGGGCGCCACGCCGGTGTTTACCACGCTAAACGGCGAGAAGACGGTCATGACGACATCGGGCAATTCACGCATCCTGTTTGATGTGGACGACCGCCAGCAGTATAACACGATGTACGGCACAACGATCAGCGTCGATTATTACGATCAGGGGAATGACCGATTCAGCCTATCGCTGTATCATAACAGTGACGGCAGCTGGCAGACGCTCGGTTCCGTGAAGAAAACCGGCACCGGCCAGTGGAAGACGGCCGTCTTCCATGATACCGACTGGGCCGATTCACCGCGCAACAGCGGCAAGGATGTTCAGAACGATCTGATTATCGACGATCTGGGGGACGGCACAGAAGCGATTCGCTATGCCGAGATCAACTTCGTGCCTGCCGGGGAGTGGCGGGAGGAAGAAGCGGCTTCCAGACTGCCCGGCAGCGAAGCCGAAGTGCTCACGGACAGCCTCAGCACGGAGTTTACCGTTGCGCCGGGAACAGCCGTAAGCTCGGTGGAAATTCCGGTGTGGACAGCGAATAACGAGCCCAATAGTCTGACCGGGACAATCTATAAGAAGATCGGCGCAACGTTCAAGGCCGTGACCTCCAAGGAATACTTCTATCCAGCAGACAAGGACTGGTTCCGTATCCCGGTACCCGGCACGCTGGAGACCGATACCTACCGGATCGTGCTAGATCGGTCAGTAGGTTCTGTCGGCTGGTACAAGGCGGCCGACGGCAATCTGGCGTACCGAGTTAATCGGTACGCCACAGAGCAGGCCGCCCGCTCCGAACGCACCGGCAAAGTGACGGTCGAACGCACCGACTCCCTGACTGCCGAATTCGAAAGTCTGCGGCCTTTTAACGGCGTGGACGTCGAGATCGAGGGCGTAAAGCCAGGTACGGCTTTCAACTTCAGGCTGTACAAGAAGCTCGGCACAGATCAGTGGTCGGCTGCCGGCGAAGAGCAGACCTTTACTTCCGTTCCAGGTAAGTTGGCCGGACGGATTCATTTCATGCCGCAAACCGAAGGGGTATACCGAATGGAGCTGGAAGCTCCAGCCGGCGACAAGGTGCAGGTGCGCACGATTAACGGTCAGCCGATCGTCTCTCCGCTTGCTCTTGTCCGTAAGCAAGCGGTGAAGATGGCAACACATCCGACGCCTGAGACAACCGTTCATGGGTGGACGTTCAGTGAACGGGCGGACAGCGGTTTGCAAGGCTGGACGATGCAAAGCGGCTTCAAGCAGGCTAACATTACGGAGGGCCGGCTGTATGCGGAGCTGCAATTCGGCATCAAGTCGCTGACCTCGCCGGACCAACTTCGGCTATCCGCCTCAAAGGCGCAGCTGATTTCCTTCCGCCTGAAGAACGGCACCGGCTCGCCGATGGCGAAAGTATCCTGGAAGTCGGCAGGCGTCTGGAAGCCCGAACAGTCCGTGCTGGTGCCGGTTGTGGCCAATGATGCCGAATACCGCACCTATGCTTTTCCGATCGGACGCCATGCGAACTGGCAAGGAGAGATCGACCAGCTCGTCATCGAGCCGGTTACCGGACACGGCTACAGCGGGGCGATCGAAATCGGCGATATTGCCGTCACAGAGGCCAAGACGCTCGCTTCCTGGCAGTTCGATTATACCTACGACGCTTTCTATAATCCGGCAAAACCCGGTCTATTCCCGATCGCCGGCGGCGTGATGGAAGCCCGCTTCGAGACGGGGCTCCCGCGCATCATGTCCCAGAGCTGGTCCGCCTACTTCTTCGCGGAGCCCGGCCAGAAGATCGAGCTTAAAGTGAGGAACGACACGAATATCACCGACTGGCTGCTGCGTTTCCGCTACAAGTCGAACGTACGGGAAGGCGCCGTCAATCTTTATGATCAGGCACCCTTCTCCGATGCGTTTACCGGTACAGTGCCATTCACGATGACGGCCCGTGACGGCGGGTTTACGACCTACACGATCGACCCGGCCATTAATCCGCTGTGGAAAGGCGAGCTTCTGACCATCTATGTGGAAGCGGCGCATCCGATCGCTAAGCCGGGCAGCTTATATGTGGACTCCATTCGTATCTATCGCGATTGAATAAGGCGGCGCATGACGTCGAGTGACACGATATCGTTTACTGTAGTTTCTTGAGTGAACTAAAGGCTGCCGTTCTTCCGGCAGCCTTTGTTTATGCGCTTCCTCTAAGCCCCGAACTCTTTCTCTTCGTATATATGCCGAATATGATGAGAATAACGTAAATAACGATGGCTATCGAATCGATTAATGTCCCCGTAAGTGCCGAAATGTCATAATATGCAGTTATCCCCACAACAGTCAGGAGCCGAACCATCAGAAGCCACACGAATATCCAAGCTGCAAACCGAATGTTCGATTGCATGCTTTGCAAAGACATCATGATAAACATGATGCCAAAGACCAGATTTTCCGCGGTGATGATGTGCCAAACATAAATGAATACGATTCGCGTATCCATCATGATCCCGTGATTCTGGAGCGACGGTAGGACAGCGGATTGCCCGTTCCAAGCGTGCGTGACGGCAAACAGCAACGCAAGAATGCCAGCAATGAAATAATAAATATTTCTAACCTTCATCTTCACCACACTCCTCTTCTGATCGTTTCGGATTTTGCTTTTGAACAGACGGATACATCGCTCTAACATACTCTTTCAGCCGCTGGTCGCTTTCATGATTAAAGTTCCGGAGCGTTTCGACTGCTATGTCGAGCAACTGACTTACCTTCTCCAGATGGGCAATTTTCTTGCTGATTTCAGCATTTTTGGCTTCTATGAATACGGCAATCTCCTGACAAACTACAGGGTCTATATTCTCCTTCCTGTGAGTCCCGAAATTCCCCTTAATCTCATCAAGAGTAAAATCGGCATCTTGCATAATCTGAATATTCATCAAATTGATAAGGTCGTTCTTCGTATATCTGCGATACCGGTTGTCGTCCCGGGCTGGCGATACGATTCCAATTCGGTCATAGTACCGGAGCGTATCTTTAGAAATCCCGAGAATTTGAGAAACCTCTTGTATAGAATAGTATATTTTCATGAATCCAAAATAACATTGGAGCGAACTTCAATGTCAAGTCCTTTTTTATTGTTTAACTGGCAAAATCGTGCTGGAAGGTAAAAATACTACTCTACGAAAAGAACCCGTACCCCGCTAAACTATTTATGTAATCGTTTGCAATTATCATAATATGAGGAGTGTGGTATTCATTCATGCACGGAAAACTGGGAATCTCCCGCAAAACAAGGGCAGGCGGCTTTCGGATCACGTATTTGACGTTGGTTCTAGTCCTGCTGGTAACCGCGAGTCTGACGGGGATCGGCTCAGCCTCGCCCCCTGTGAGAATTGAAATTAATGATACCGCGATTAATTTCCTATCATCTCCGATTCGGGAAGGAAAAGAGTTGTACGTACCGATGAATGAGTATCTTAACGCCCTGCAGGCCGTCTATGTACACAATGAATATACGTCCACCATCAAGATCAGAAAGAACGGCAGAACCGCGCAGTTCACGCTCGGCAGAACAACCGCACTGAAGAACGGCGTGCCCCATTATCTTCCCGCTCCCGTAACGGAAACCGGGGGCAAGATTATGATTCCGTTCCAGTTCGTTACCGAAGCGCTGGGCGGGACAGTAACGGCTGACGCAGGCAAATCCGTATTCCGGGTGTCCATCGAGCATCTTCCGGACGTGCCCCCGGTTGATCCGAATGACGAGCCATACGGCGGCGGCACCGACCCGGTCTATGATTCGATCTTTACGCCGAAGATCGGAAACTGGAAGATTGAAGATGAAGTGTACACAACAGACGGAACGACCAACGGCTCCACGGTGACGCGCGAAGAAGGCGTCCTTGCCGACTTCTCCTTCGAAGTCACGGTTCGCATGCTGAACGACAACGGCGACCCGAACAATTGGGCGGGCCTCAATTTCCGCAAAATGAACGGATCCGGTTATCCGTGGGACGACGGATATTTGCTGTATATTTCGGCAACAGGCAATGTCGTCGTGTTCAAAGCCGGTGAAGGACCGATTGCAAGCAAACCGCTGGGTAGAAACATTACCGAACAAGATTTACGCTTAAAAATTTCTATGATCGGTCCTGATTTGAATATTTACACAGACGGCGGAACTGAGCCTTTCCTGTCCCTATCGGACAGCAGCTTCACCGAAGGCTATATCGGACTCGGCTCCACACAGGCCGTCGTCCAGTTCAAAGATATTGTGATCACCGAGAACCCAGAAGGCCCGGGACCTGCGCATGTCTTCACACCGAAGATCGGCGAATGGAGCATAGAGAACGAAGTCTACACGACGGACGGAGTGACGAACGGTTCCGTGGCTACGCGCGAGGAAAGCTTGCTCGGCGACTTCGCCATCGAGGCTACAATTCGCATGACCGATGCGAAGGGAGATCTGAACAACTGGGCTGGCTTTAATTTACGCAAAGCGAACGCATCCGCCTTACCGTGGGATGACGGCTATCTCGTCATCGCAACGGGAACCGGTAATCTCCTCGTGCTGAAGCCCGGCTCCGGCGTTCTTGCCGGCAAGGAGCTTGGCACAAGCATCACAGAGCAGGATCTTCATCTGAAGGTTGCGATGGTCGGTTCCGATATGAACATTTATGTGAACGGCGGGGCCGAGCCTTTCCTTACCTTATCCGACAGCAGCTTCACGGAAGGCTATGTCGGACTCGCATCCACGCAAGCCACGGTTCAATTCAAGGACATTGCGGTAAGCAACGACCCGAACGGCGGCAATGTTGAGCCCGCAGCGCCATAATGAGGAACTTTATATCAAGGAGGCAAACATGAAAGAGATCAGGCCCGCATCCCGCTATCTTACAAGAATAATCAGCCTATTGACGATTCTGGCATTGCTCGCCGCCATCGTCCCAACCGTTACCCTCCATGCAGCGAAGGGTTCCATGAAGGTCAGCGTCGACGGTACCTTGCTTGAAGACGAAGCCGTTAAAGAAGTAAACGGTCTGACTCATGCCGATGTGTCCGTATATGCGCGCAGCCTGAACATACCGTTTACGTATGACGCGCTAATGAACCAGGTCAGTATCGGCGACGCGCAGATATTTGCCGAGCATATCGGCGGTAAATATTATGCGCCGGTCAACCAGCTTGCGGAGGCAACCCATGCTCTTGAAGTGAAGACCGATGCCAAGAAGGATCTGGTCAGCGTCATCTATGCGCCGTCGAACAAGACGATCTCGGCAGGCAACATCCTGTTCGATGCGCTGACCGAACCTTTCGAGCGCTATGGCTCCGATAATATGGTTAATATCGTTCCCGCTGTTCCATCAAGCGGCGTCTTCCGTGACGGCCTGTTCATTCACCCGCCGATTCCTCCCGCCGCGCAGGATCCGGAGGATGAAGCGCCGTTGCCTTATCATGCTGCCGTCTACCAGGTGGATCTGACTGCATATAGCGAGAACGATCCGCTTGTTCTCGATTTCTATACCGGCATCATCGACAATGCGAAGCCTCAGGGCATCCGCTTCTTCGTAAAAGTGAACGATACGGAAATCTTCACGATCACGAGGAAGGAAACGTCTTGGATTCATCATATTCTGGACGTTTCGGCCTTCGCCGGGCAGAGCGTCAAGCTAGAATTCGCTACAGCTCCGGACCCGGTCTCGGATTACGGCTGGGCCATCTTCGCGGAACCCCGGATTGTTCTCGCCGGAACGAATGCAGCCCCGGCTGACTGGAGCGGTCCTCCAGCAGACTGGCAGACATCCGGTGCGATTCAGACCGGTTCGGGCAAGTGGAATCTGAAGGCCGGTGAAAGTCGCGTCATCTCCGCTCCGCTTGAAGTGCTGAATGGCTATGTCGAGTTGAAAGGCACGACCGGCTCGGCTACGCCCGCACTGAAAGCATCGGGCACTCTGATCGCCGACGGCCAGGATAAATCGACACAATCATTCGACGTCGTTGCCATACCAGCGGAAGCGGGTACTTTCCGCTATATGATTCCTTTCAACTTCGACGACGTATCCACCGGAACGACCCCATCGAGGGTGAAATTTACGCTGACCTTCACTGCGGGTTCAACCGCTGAGGTTACCAATTTTGCCATTCTGAGGAATATGGGCATTCTGAACCTGAAGGCCGCCGCACCGTCCGGCAAACGTCTGTATGCCGACCGCGCCTGGAGTTACAAGGCCGTATTTACCAATAACGGTCTGGGCCGCATTGATTCCAACGACAAGCTGGCCGTTGAACTCGTGCAGAACGGCCGGAGTGAGATCAAGCCCATTTCTCTGCTGAACCCCGATAAAGAAATCTCTCTTAAGTGGGATCTGCCGCCTGCAAGCCCCGGCGATCAGGAGCTGGTACTCAATGTCATGAGAAATGGCGTTCGTACCGAGCTCAAGCGTACGAGGGTCTCGATTCTGCCATCCTATAACGTGAACGAGCGGAATCCGTCCCGAATTGATACGATTGCTAATGACAAGCTGACGGTTGCCATTTACAAGAAGGACGGCAAAGCGGTGGAAGGACATTTGTACAAGAAAACGACAGGCGGACAGAAGCTGCTTGGCACGCTTCCTTTCGGCAGATTGTGGCTGGAGGGATCGGCTCAGACGCCGATCGAGGGGCTAAGCACTACGGCCAAGACCGACTCTTCCGTAACGATGAAGCTTAAGGACAAGCGCGGCGATGTTGAAGTCGTCTGGTCCGTCGTAAACGACCGCGTCCTGATGTCGCAGCGTTTCACAGCAGCAGACGACGCCAAGCTGAAAGTATTCGACGGCCCTTCCTTCCTGGCCGGTGACGGTTCCTTCGGCGGCGCCAAAGACAGCGCCATCTTCCCGGGCGTCGACTATCTTGATCAGGAGAAATCGTCGAATACGATCGCGGTGCTGCCTCCTTTCCATGAAAGATCGGTGCCGCATCCTTACAAGATTACGATTCCTGCTGCTACGATCGAGAACGACAACGATATCATGACGTTCATCTGGAATCCCATGCTCGAATGGACCCGTGGACAACTGCACCCTTCCGTCCTGTTCGACTCACCGAATCGGGAAGGCTATGAGCATTCGATCGTCGGCATGTTCGCGCCATCCATACCTTATTGGGTGAATGAGAACAAGACCCACGCGATCAACGCATTCCCGTTGACCAAAGGCGCCGAGATTAAGCTCGATGCCGAGCTTCGCGTCTCGAGGGGCGATCATGCGCTCGAGGGTGTGACGGATTATGTGAAAGAGAAAGGCTTGCCTGACATTCCGGAGCCTGCTCCGCGCTCGAACGAAGAGCAATTCAAGCTTACGCTTAACGGTCTGGAGAAGGAGAAACGCGGCAAGGACGGATGGATTTCATTCATCGGCTTCTCGCAAGCGAAATCCGTCGAACTTGGTCTGCTTCAGAATCTGCAGACGATGCGCAGCGTGCTGGATGAATCCGATGCGGCGCGGGCCCAAAAAATTCTGGATAACATCAACAAGCCCGCACCAAATATCGAGTGGAGCTATACCGACTCCTACTGGCTGCGTCAGGACCGCGACGTGATCGACGATTTATATAAAATCTCAGAACGTCGAACGCAGGATTTAAAAAACAGCCAGCAGCCGAACGGCAACTGGAATTTCGTGCCCAACCGCACGACGGCGCCATTCGGTAAGGAAGGCGATCAGACGATGGGCACGACAGCGCCTTTCGTGCTGCAGGCTATTAAATCGGCTAAGATGACAGGCAGCGAAGAAGCCTGGCAGGTAGCCTCCAAAGGGCTTGATGCCATCGCCGCCTTTACCAAACCGACCGGTGCCGGCCCCTGGGAGCTTCCGTTGTTCGGCGCCGAATCTTTCGCAAGCGGTCTGGCTTTGCTGGCCGCCGTGGAAGCCTATGAGTACAAGAAAGATCCGAAGCATCTCGAGTTGGTCGTTCATCTTGCTGAAACCGGGCTGCCTTTCATCTACCTGTGGCAGATTCCCGACCGGAAGCACTCCCTCTACGGCTCCGTTGCTTCTTTCTCGGCAACAAACTGGAGAGACGGCTGGTGGGGCCGCCATGTACAGTGGAACGGGCTCGTCATCTCTGACGGCTTGAAGCAGCTTGCGAAATATGATCAGTCCATTGACTGGAACAAGCTGGCCGACGGCATCATCTGGGAGGGAACACGCCAGGCGGCAACGACGAAGCGTGAAGGACGGTTTCCCGACAATGTCGACGTCGCGCTCGACAAGCCGGTGATTCAGAACATCTGGCCTGAATGGCTGCTCGCCAATATGCAGTATGATACTGCCGCCATCTCGCCGCACTGGGCGGCAAAGGAATTCGGCGACATCCGAGTCGTATCCGGCGTTCAGATCGACTCGGTCGAGAAGACCGATACCGGGCTGAAGGTCGGCATCACGGGCCTCCGCCGCGGCGTCAGCTATACCGCTGTTCAGACCGATACGTCATTTACTTCCTACAAAATCAACGGACAGACATTCACCCTCCATCAGGGTCTCTTGAGCGGGGAAGTGCAAGGCGTGCGCGCGGGGCGCAATATGACCGGCTACATATTTAAAGTCGCGCATTCCGCTCCGGAAGCCACACTGGAATTGCTGAAGTAATTCGGAGAACCGAGTAGGCTGTCCTATAAGTGATATGCTCCTCATACGATAATCAGGCGAATAATTAACCTGGTTACCGTAGGGGAGTTTTTATTTCGAATATCTCAATGAAACAAAATCCTAGTGCATCCGAAATACGTAAACTAGGCTCTTGTACAATCCGATAATTCAACATTTCCATTAAATAAAAAATAGAGGAGGTCAGTTCATATAATGAACTAACCATCCTCTATTTACGTTAATAGAAACTGATTCATTACAATAAAGTATTGTTCCCGATATCCTTGATATCACTAACTTTTTTGACTTCCCTTTATCACCAAAATTACAAAAAAGTGTTGTTCTAATTGAAATTAAATAGCCGGATTGCTGAATGTTCAATTACAATAAAGTTTTGTTTTCGAAGATGTTGGTTTCACTGGCTTTTTCAACTAAATTATTCCACATCCAACATTTTTCACTAGTAATGATTATTACGGTCGCTGCGTTATCAATTCTACTGCAAGGGAATAGAAACCTCGTCTGCCACTGCTTTCGACTTGATTTCAAAAAATTCACGACATGTAACGTTATTGTTTTATGTGCGTACTGAACTAACTCATAATCAAAATCGATCCAACTCCGATTATTAATACTCTAGGCCCGTATCAGAAACGTAGGTATCCACAGTCTGATCGCCTTTTTCAAAGTGTCCAATCTATGGATACCCGTTTATGTTGCGGTACTTCTTTAACAATTCTCTCCTAGTCTCAATCACTAACTGGGAAAAAACCATACCTGCCTGCCCGTTCTCCCTTAGTAAAAGCTATATGGTTACAATTTGTTAGTCCAGTAGGTAATTCTTTATTTTCAATAATAATCACTTGTTTTTCACTACTACACTTAGATAGCGATTCAAACATCTTGTCCTGCATGGATACATCAATGATATCACCTTCATCAAAGTTTCCAGACTTTATTTCATTTTCTTTAAGAGTTGTAACAGGTGAATCTAAAATAATAACCTTACTAAACGGTGCATTCTTACTAATCAAATAGTCCATTAACGATACTGAAAATGCCGCATAAAAAAATGCCCTGTAACCCTTACCATTACTCTTTCTTGGTTGGCCGTTAATAACTATGTCCTGTTCTTTTTCATCAAACAATACCTCTATATTTTCTTTATCGCTATATCCCCAACTTACAAGTGTTTTTTCAATGGTTTTCATAAGTTCTTTGATTATTTCGCTAGAAATCTTTGTATCATAATTCAATTTCCCTTGCTTCTGAGCTAATTTTTGTTCATAACTCTCTAGATCATTGAGTTTATGTACAATTCTCGCATTAATGCTTTCTATCTTATTAGTTATATCTAAATAATTCATGTAATCATTCATTAGGCTCTTCAAAGGGACGAGCTCTGAAGAATTGATTCCTTCAAGCACACAAATTTCTTTATCTATAGTTTCCTGCAAACCACCCATTTTAATATTAATATCCATAAGCTGTTCGTTGGTGTCACTAATGGTCGATTCAAGACCTTCAATATAAGAAGACAGTTTCCTTCTTTCCGTCATTGATGCTGCGAACAAATCAGAAATATCATCTTTTGGGATTTCATCAACCATTTCGTTATTACATACTGGACATGCGTTAACTGTTAACTGATCTAGAAAATCACCGCCAGCATGTATGAACTCCAGTCTTTCCAGATCATTAGTATATTGTTCTTTTAAAACCGAGAATCTCTCCAATAAAAGGGAAAAGCGGTTTTTTTGATTATTCAACTCATTTTGTTCTTTTCTACATTGAGTAATGATGGATTTTTTTGTATTTATTCTATTTTCGACCTCAGCTAACTCTGCACCATAAATCTCCATTCTTATTGAAGCGTCACTCTTCTCCAAAAGTTCAGTCTGCTGAATAAGTGATACTTTTAGCTCACTAATTTCCTGTTCAATATATTCTATTTTTGATTCCAAGCGCGCCTTTCTAATCTCTTTTTTTTCGATTTCCTCACACTTAGCATCGTCAACTTGTGTCAATAAGTATCTAAACAGTGACTTACAATAAGATTCGTCAGTCTTAACTTTATTAAATATGGGTGACTCTTCATCACTAATAATTTTGGTTTCGTTAATTAGTGATAAGTTTGCAATTCCCCTAAAGCCCAATCCTTTCTTCTTTCCTGATTGGTTTGTAAGCAATTGCTTATTCTCAGACAAACCAATCTGCTTCAATAAAAACCTTGAAATATTATTTTCATTCTTTGCATCATGATCCGCCAATAACTTATTGTCTTTTCTAATAACAAATCCAGAAATATCCGTGTCACTGTAATAAATGCGATTCGCGTTACTAATGCTTCTATAGATTGTTTTTGGTCTGTCGCTAACGTTATCTCTTATCTCTAAAAATACATCGTCATAGGATTCACTTAATTTAAATGTTTTAAGTTTAGATGCTCCAAAAATATAGTCAATACAGTTAAAAATATATGATTTTCCTGTATTTGACGGCCCATTAATGACATTTAAACCTTTTTCAAATATAACAGATGCATCCTGAACACCAATACCGGTGACCCTTAACTCTTTAATGTAGAAACCTGCCATTATAGAATCGCCTCTTCATTATAGGGAAAAATGTTAGCGAACTCGTTCCCCCATGATTTATAGTGTTTATCTATATATTCCTTAATTTGTTCGTCACTAAATTCTTTATAATACTCAATAATTTTCTCGACCGAGTTTGATAATTGAATTGCATAATTATTATTAATAGTAGTTAAGAACCATACTGTATTAATGTTTCCACTGTACAGAAACCCTTTATCATTATACTCGATACCAATAAGACCTTTTGTAGCCATTAAAGATAACCCTTGCTGTAATACAGTGCGCCGTGTAAAGAGCTCAATAACACGCAATGGATAATCCGGATGAAGACTCTTCAGGTCTAACTCGGAATCACTACTGTAGGTTGTAAGATAATCTAAATAAACCAACCTATCTAAACTATAACTACTATCACGAGCAGCTCGTAATATAAATAGTGCCCTTAATCCAAGCTCTAATGGAGTGTTGTAAATTCTGCCCATTCCTCAGACCACCCAATTCATTTTTTCATCATTTACAAGGTGATGACATAGCCCCTTTTTATCTTGATTAGTTACAAAGTTCAATTCTCTATCAACAGGACTCACCGAAAGATTAACTTTTGTCGACTCATGCATTGTCTTTATGAGTCTATCGTATCCATCAACAAAACTTGTTTTTATAAAATCGCAAATTCCAGTATGCATTTCGCTTTTTAATAAGTTAAAATGATCCTCATCGTTGAAAATTTCTCTTATAGTTCTCCTTAGCGACTCTGCACTATAAAAGTTACGACGATTATCCCTAAAGTCCTCATAAAAGGTAGGTTCATCACTTAAGTTACCCATTGTGATATTTGACTTCTTATTATCTGAATAAGCATTTAATAGCTGATTAATATACAACAGCTCATTTGCTTCTGGATCTTCAGGAGGACTAATTAATGAGCCTCGTTTTGGTTTCATATAGCCACCAAATCGAAAGTAAAAATAGTCAGTTTGTCTGTGCTCTTCAATAATCTTCTGCATTGAATGAGTTCCGATAATTTTAAAATCAAGATCATTGATATGTTCTAATAATTCAGGAGTTAGACCTATGTTCTGGCCCTCAATTAATTTCGTTTTGCATTTATTATCCCATTCTTTGAGCAAACTCTTTTTCATCAAATCTTTATTCCCCATTAACTTCACCAATGATGGGCCTAAATCATGGACTGCAACAATATAGTAATTTTTAGGCACAGGAATGTCTTTATTGTAAGTGTAGTAACATAATTTACCTAGTTCAATCCAAAACATACTTGGCATAAGTTTCTTTCCATATCTTTTACACTGGTAATAGTCAATAGTTCCATCATCATACTCCCCAATAACATCTCTCCCATTATCTCCGGAGCCACCGATTCTATAAACATCTCTATACTTTGGTCTAGCACATGATATTGCCCATTCATTAATGAAATCTTCATAGCTTTCCGGGGAAAAAGATTCAACTCTCTGTAGTGGAGGGATGTTGAACTCCTTTACGGAGGGATTAAATTCTGGAGACTTTTTGCTAATTCTCTCAATTGGTAAACTCGAAGTGATCATACACTTCCCCCATTATGTAACATTTTTTCATTTCTGGGTTATCCATTATTCTACAAGATAAGGCCATCTTTTATAGCGATGGTTGGTCATCAAATGGAGTCTTCCTTCATTTTCGCTTCCTCCTCAAATCGAACTAACTGGCTTAAGACAAAAGTGATTGGACGAACCATAAGTTCAGTGATTTTTTGACCATCAATTTTTTGCCCAATAGATGTTTCAAGTTCGGCAATGCCCTTTTCCATCAATCCATGAAGCATACCTTCTTCAGTGGTTTCTAATATGACGCGGTCTCCTTTTATCCAATCCCTATAAGAATCTCAACAAAACACATAGGCAATGGAAATGATTACAATTATTCTACCACCTCTATTAAAATTCACACAAGAATAAGAACACAAAAAGCCAAGCAAAAAGGAATCTTTGCTCGGCAATTCATTCTAAGTGCCTTAGTCTTTTGCCTGAACGTCTAGAAGGTGGTAAATGATTTTGTAACCAGTCATAATCGTTTCTCCAAAGCCAACGATAGACCACATCATTTATTTCTGATAATTCAGTTCTAGTGGCTTTAGGATTTTTTCTAGTTATTTCTAAAAACAATTTCCTCTTCTTAAGAACAAGTTCATTATTGGTTAGTATTTGTTCTAACCACTCTCTATCGTAGTTTCGTAACCACCAATAGTCGCGTCTGTTAATTTGAGCCAGTTCCGTTCGGGAAGTTGACTTATGATCTCTTAAGAATATCGTGAAACGTTCGCGAACCACCTCCTGGGCTTTTGTAAAGTCTTCATGACCCCCGAGAAGATGCGTTAAATTGTTATCTCTCAGTTTTTTTAGAATGTACGTCCCTGACACCTTTAGTTCGCGAATTAAGTGCTTAACACCTTTTGCGATCTTGATGATTTCTTCCCACTTTTTATCCCATAAATCTCCGGTCTTTAAAATATGATGGATTTTATAAATATCATCTCTTTTTTTATCAGGACCAACTCTAGAATATGTAAAGCCGCAATATGGACACTCAAAGACCCCAAGAGGTTTTACGTTACCTTCTCTCTTTTCTTGGATAACTCGATTAATAACTTTTTCTCGATAAAAGTTACATGCAACATTTAAACACGGCCATCTACCTGCATTAAAATCTTTCTCGATACTGATATTTAAAAATGATGCGATCGTGTTACTCAGAAAAACCATCATTAACAAGTGGTATATCGGGTGCATATTTTTGGTATATTGATTTCTGAGTATTTTTCTAAACCATGATTGTTTGTTATCGGATTGAGGAATATCTACATGTATCACTCTTAAAAACTCCGGACTAAAACGTTCAAAAAACTGTTCCATTAAAAAATGGTGATCTATTACTGAGGTTCTGAGCTTATTTATATGTCCTTTATTCCTTAAAGCTTGTAAATATTTTTGTTGAATTATTGTGTTATCACTGATAATACCTCTTAAAAGAGTGTAACTCTCAACCGCAACTATAAATAAGTTTTCATCATGGTTTTGGACTGTGAGAGTTAAATTATGTCCCGACGCACAAAAAGCCGGTGTTATACAGATTTCATTGATGGTAGTAAATCCAATAGCGCTTTTACAGGTGGGACAACAAGAATGCAACATTACATTATGTTTATAACAAACTAATACCCCAGGCAATTGATGAGCACGATGCCAATAGGGTTCACCCACTGAGTTGATATCTTCTTTCATACAAAGAGGGCATAAAAAAAGTTGAGTGTTTGATCTAATTAAAGATCTAGTAAGCCCTGCATATTGATTTGGGGATCTTCCAGTACCAGCTCCTTTGATCATGGAACGCGTTAGATTTTCCCGTTGTTTATCTGTCAAAAAGCTATAATAATACGGATACAAAGTATGGTTATAAAGCAATTCATCGACTTCTAGATTAGTTGCGTGAGATAAGTCTTCTAGTCTAGACGGTAAATCGTATTTATTTTGTACGTGGGGGCTACCAAACATACTATGAAGCGTACGTTTATAACCCTTCTTACCAAGATAGTGAACTTTTCTTGCGATGAGGCTGCAAACTAACTCATCAGGATACAATTTATCATTCATGTTGATCACCCCCATAGATAGCCGTAAGCCTAGCTATCTAAGGTATTATTTCAATAACCTGTACTTGAAAATGGTTTCATGAAGCAATTGATGCTTGCTCTATGTTTAGCTTCAATTTTTGTTGTAAATAGCTTACTACATCAGTTGAAGCGTATTTTCTCATGGCCGCCTCCCGAAGTATTCTCCACTCCGATAATACATTCCCCGATAAAATAAGAGAATCAAAAGCCCAATCAATCTTATTCTTTTGATGTTGGACTACCGTTTCCAAGTTCCTGTGCAGCAACGCTCGGCAAATTGGCAACTTGTCTAAATGTCTCTCTAATAAAGCCAACTGCCCGATGTGTCGCCCAATTCTACAGATTGTTAACCGACGAGGTTTACCTGGAGCAGAGCGTATCTCAAGGATGGCTTCATTAATGCAATGAGCAACTTGTTTGTCTCGCTTTATCCAGTCAACTCGAGGTTTGTTATTTATATTAGGACTTTTCATTCTGGTGCCCTTCCTATAGCCTGTTGTCTCATAGTTCCCGACGTTTTTATAGTCCACAAAAAAACTCTTAACATCGTCCCATAAGCAAAGTATCACCAACATATGCAGTAGGGGATGAAACGACCGCCGCGGCGCACGAAGGACACATGCTAGCCATGAATCAAGCCCAGAAGGTGCGGGTACACCTATAGAATTCAGCAGGTTCGACGAATAGCACCTCCTAAACAGTTGAGAAACTTTAGCCTGCTCCACTCTTCCCTTCGAGGAGCACAGCCCTAGTTGTTTAAGACGCTGCTGATATACCTGGTGAAATTTCCGGTGGTTTAAGGCGCCAGTTCTTCCGAGTTCATATAACCGCGTAATACCACACGATAATATATGGACTTTATCATCGTGAACCTTTTCGACCTGTGCTGCAAGATCATGTCCATTCCGACAGTGAGACGGGCACAATGGCAGACTGGATTCCGTAATCACTGTAAGTTCTTCTCCGCAAGTACTACAATTCGAAATAAGCCTGTGAAGATGCTTGGGACATACCAGCATTCCCGGCAGTTGATGATTTAAGTGCCAAAACGGTTCACCATAGACTGTATAATCGTCACGTAAACAGCCTGGACATAACTTTAAGCTCTGTTTGTGTCGGACCACACTAGCCATAATCCCTGCTGTAAGATGAACAGCACTTCCGCGATCATCGATCATAGCGATAAAAACCTTTGTCGCTTGAGCATCAGTTATAAAAAGATGAAACAAAGGATACAACGTGTGATCTTGGATAAGCTGTTCATTCGACATGGTAAAAACCTTGTTCGCGGTAAGCATCCCAATGGAAGATGGCAAATCCACAGAGGCCTTCTTATGGCCAAACCCAAACAGTCGTTTAATCGATGGCTTTATTCTTTTGTCTCCTGTATTCGCTCTTCTCGCGAGGGCACTAACCAAAATCTCATCCGGGTATATTTCCATGATCACTATAGCCCCAATCTACTTCTTACATCCTGAACATATCCAGCTTGCTTAATCAGCAGATAAAATGAAGTGTTTTTTGATTTTGCCTTACGGTCAATTACAGTCATCAACCCGGTGGTTTTTTTGTTACTGGAGTTGTTAGACTTCTTTCCTTTAGATTTCTCAGGATTAGACCGCTTTGAAGAGATGCTGGCTTGATCATTATCGTATTTGTTCATTGCTTTTGTGTACGCTGCCTTTTTCCATACGGATATATCGTCTGCACGTGTTTCTAAGGCAACCTCTTTTGCCTGATCCCCTGTGTACCCCATGTCCATTATCCAATATACGACTTCGGTAAAGGATTGCTCGTCCTTCTGCTCAATAAGTGCCTCATCTAATTCAATACCGTACTCTTTTGAGAATAACTCCCTATCTTCGTTATTGATCATTTTCTCAGGCTCGAAGCTCATGAAAATATCCAAGTACTTTTGCATCTCCGCTTTCTTTCCGCTTCGTAGTGCATCAAGAGCCGGCTGCAGAAGCCTAAACTGGTCCTGTGCAACCGAATGAATAATTTCCTCTGTTAGCCGCTCATCATCTGATCCAATTGCTCTTTTCTGCGCTTCTTTGAATACCTTAATGACCAAATCCGGAATACCCTGCGACTCATAATATAGTGCTTTTTCTATGGCAGTCGTGCATTCTACATATTTTTTAGTCCATTGATATTTCCAGATATACTTGATAAGTGTACGCCAATCGTTACTCTCTTGCTGAAGACGGTCCCAATCCACGCTTCCTTGATCCGTAATTCTCTTAATATTCCGGAACTCTTTGGTAAACAAATGACGAGCCTTTGGCGTCCCGATCAGGACAATCGGGACGCCAATTGTATTGGTGAGTGTATTAAAGAAATTAAGCATCAATGCAGCCCCGCCGGATCTAACCTCGTAAAGGTATTGAATTTCGTCGATTACAAGAACACCCAAGTGATGTTTAAGTGCGAGTGAGGACATGATCCGGATCAACTCATCCGTTTTATAACCCATAAATGTATTGTATTCCACTTCTCCAACCAGCTCGGAGATCTCATGTATAAAGTTCAAACAAAGCTGCTTTATAGTTCCGGATACCGGACAATCAATTTTAAGCCATACTAGTTGTTTTACCTTATATTCAGTGTGCACGATCACTTGAGGGTAAAGGTTCAGTATCCTCGATATACCTGTAGACTTTCCAGCCCCGGATATACCGATGATACCTAGTCCCGAAGCGGTTGGTAACGGAATGTTATACTTCTCTTTCTCAAGATCAGCAATATCAGGACGCTCGAATCTCATCATGCAATTACGCACTCGTCTCGTGTGATCGCCGTTAGCAATATTTCTGGAGAGGTACCCTTTCCTAATTAAGATTGACAACTTCTCTTCGACCTCTAGATGTTTATTTAACGGGATGATAAAGGAAGATAGTCGCTCTACACAGTGCTTCCGTTTACCGGGGGATAGTTCACGTTCTCCGGAATCAAATTTTTTAACCAGCTTAATTTTCTTGGCTGTCTCTTGTAAGTCCAGTATCTCAGGCAAAGCTTCGATCAAGGGGTGGTCATCATACTCCTGAATCCCGGTTTTTTTGTAAGCAGCGAACTCAATTCTGCCCCGGAGAGGTTTCCGAACATTCATTCATCATCATCCTCTTCCATTGCTCTGAGTATTGAATCTGTATGGTCAACTCGCGGCACATACTTATCTGACTTTTTGTCAGCCAGATACACAACCATATCACTTTTGTTTAGCTCTGACGTTTCATCCTTCTCGAGTCTCCACGCTCTCTCCTCGCGTTCTTCCTGTTTACTAATTGCTCGGTGTTCACGGACATCCTCTGGCCGGGTCCGCCTTGACTTATCTTGAGTTTCAGCCGCCGTTTTCTTCTTCGCTTGTTCAATTGTTTTATTGTTTTTATTAATCAATCTCAGTTTTTCTTCCGTGTTCTTCGACCTTCCCTTTCTCGCCTGTCGAGCTTCATATGCAACGACATCAAGATCCTCTTCCCATCGAAAATCCCTGTTACTAGGGATATACTTACTATGCTGCTCCTCAAGCTTAAAGCATTCTTCAAATTGACCATCAGAATGTCTTAAGAAAAGATGCGATGTATCCCGAGGGTCAAAACTATACTCCACATTAAACTTTTCACCATTACGGGCGCGAAAACGCCAACTCTCTTCTTCGGCCGTAACACACGTATAGAGATCTTTGTTGAACCTGATCCCCCCGGCTGTAAATCGCGCTCTCCTGGAGGGAAGCAAATTCATGCGGAGTTGGTCCTTACTTACATAACTCAATGTGCCGAGACTATTCTTCCTGCCCCAGTGCCATAAATCCACAGGTGTTGGGGTTACGTCGTCTTCAATCATGGCATCATTTCTACGATAACTTTGCATATAGTGCTTGTTATGGTATCTGACACACCCGATTAATATGGTCTCGAACTCATGAATATCTAGTGCACGTTTGTCCCTTGTATCCAAATCGCCACGCTCCTTCATTCGTTCTAGAATGCCGCCTGGCGTCCATTTGACGTACAAATCATCACTCAGATCGAACGCCTTCTCGACAAAAGGTTTCCAATCTGCCCGAAAAGGTGGGAGATGCTCAACTTTTACGTTGAGTGTCTTAATAAGATGTGCGGGCTTATTGCCGACATACTCACCGCGGTCAGTCGTTAATTGCTCTGGTAAACCGAAGGAGGGCCATTCTTCTTTCGTAATATCGATGCCAAAACGTTTGCAATACTCAACCTTATCTGAGGCGGCATTCTCGAGCGCGAGTGCAGCTCCTATCCAGCTTGGTCCCTCCAAACCAACGTATAAGCCTACAATAAGTCTGCTGAATACATCGATAACAAAGTAAATGACAGGCCGTCCGATTAGCCAATCACGATTTTTTCGATTGACCAGATAGATATTCCCGATAGTGGCATCGATTTGATAAATAGAGCCTGGACCAAAGGAAGCTTTATCAAAATTACCATCGATTGCGCGATGTTTCAGATTCACCCTCCGCGTTCCCAATCGTTTAGATAATTCTTCAACTAGGTTTCTCTCTTTGCTGTACCAATAATAAAACTGACGAAATGTAGGCCTTTCATGCTCGGGTAACAATGTAATACCATCTTCTTCGTCTATGTGCGCTTTATAAAATTTTCCTAACATGAGTTCATACACATCAAAAAGACTACGCTTCTCCCGTTTTTTGTACCAAAGTTCAATTGCCTTTCGAAAGTTCTTTCTTATTTCTTCCGTAACATTTATTCCGATGAGTTCGTGGTCATCTTTACTTTCATTATTGGGACATCCGAGTTTCTTTCCTAATCCAGACCGCTCCTGCCCTTTATTTCCGCAATTCGGATAGTCAGGAAGCAATGCATTAATGACCATCCCCCTCTGCCAATACTTACGAAGGTTGTTTCGTATTAATGTTTTTGATACCTTAAACCGCTCGTGAATCTCCTCGATAATAATGCCTCTTAGCCGCTTTTTGTAGATATCTGGAACATGTTTTCCCGTAACAGCCGGCTCCAGGTAGGCCCATGTCTTATCTCTTATATGGATCTCTTTCTTGTTCAGACTATGATCAGGTAGAGATAGTCGAGGAATGAAATATGACGTGACTTGTATATCCAGAGATTCAACCTGGTTTTCTATCTCCGCTCGATCAATAAATTCAGGTTGAGCAGTTTTGTCATGGATATCAATCGTGACCACAAGATGACGATTTAACCATAGTACGCGGTGTAATTTTGGCTGCACGTCTTCCTCACTGTAATCCTTATCTGTTGGCCAAACCTCAAGAATACTGTTCACATAGAGTTCAGTTTGCAACTTGACTTACCCCCCCCTTCTCATTGGGCACAGAGATCCCTAACAGAGCAAGTGGTTGATTGGTCTCGATTAACTCCTCCATATTGATCTTCCACTGTTTACTGACAATGCAGTATCTGGCGATCGTAAGACTTTCTCCAGGCTGTAACCCCAATCGATCATCACAGAAATTTGTGATGTCGGTTAATTTTTTCTCTCCTTTAAGAAAAAGCGGTTCCATTATCCGCTTTGCTTTCTCAACAATGGCAGGAGAAATATGATAATCATCAAAATAATAAGTGGAGTGAACGTATTCAATATTCTTTACATACACAAGTGGGATGTCCTTCTCTGTTACAAGTTCCCACTTTAATCCTCTTCGTGCCCAATACATTCGCTCAATCTCCATTTTTTCCACTTCTCTAGTAGTGATTGAGTCGCTTTTCTTAAAGGAAACCGCTAATTGCTGTTTGTGCAAATCTATGAGGAAGTCCGTGGTCATAACCTTCAGCTCATTTCCTGGCGGATCGATCGGATGTTCCACGCCAAGCTCTTCTGCAATTGAAACTGTTTCTGTAATATCAAGACCTAATTCATCCAGCAGCGGGAATTGCTCACGAATATCAACGACTAATCGAGACCAATCTACGAGAAGAAAGTAAAAATACTCCCAGTCAGATAAAAACAAATGCTCCCGTGCTGTCTTGATGCCTTTTGGCCTGTGAGTCTTTCCTCTCGAAGGTACACTTTTTGCTGTCAACCAAGGCTTATATCCTTCGCCTGTTCCCTTCCCCCGCCCCTCTTTAACCCAGCGTGCTATTCGTTTATCAAGCGAAGCTCTCATTTTTATCCTCCTAACAGAAAGGACGACTCGTCATATTGTGTCGAGTCGCCCTTGATAGTATGTATTCAATTAGGAAATGTTGAGTTCAATTATTTAAATAATTTACCCAAACTGAATATAATTCAATCAGTATAGAGCCTTTTCACTCTCGTACTGCTCAATTCTCCATTCTAGTTGTTTTATATTTAACAATCTGGAATTGAGTGTGTTCCTTTGTGATTTATGATGTTTTTCTGTACTTCCTCGATAAGTTCACGCATTCGCAGAGACTGTTTGCCGCGACGCTGCTGTCTTGCTCTGGAGGTCTTCCGTCTGGGTCGGGTAAGACGTTCCTTCTGTAACAGTTGAATGCTTTGAAAGTATCTCTCCAGCTTTTCTCCATACTCACTTTGCGGATTGATAGAATCGCACTTAATAAGCGATTGGTCCCTCTCGTTTACGATGAAAATTGAGACCAGATTCCCTGGATTATAAACCACAATTACCGGCCATCCCCCGATCCAACCAGCATGTTCGAACCATCTACCTTTAATTGCTTCTGCCGTCGAATAATAATGGCCCTTAAAAAAAATCCCATTTCCCGTTACTTTAGCATGCCCCAAAGATACCGCTTCGTTGTTCATAAAATCTCTTCCTTTCTGTTTAATAGTATTAGTATTATCCGTTTTCGGATATTTAATTCAGTATGAAAGAATTAAAAAAGTACCCGAGTGGGTGCCTCTTTACCGGTTGTAGCTGTGCATAACCTTGTCGTTTTATGATACATTGTCACGTAATCATCGCGCCGCTTCCGTTCTGCCCGGTTAATGATCGTTCCACGCGTTCTTTGCAATCCGAAACAGATATGACCAGCTAATCGGCCGCTCAGGCGAGCGCATAATTGCATGCAGCACCTTGGCTATTACATCTTGAACCAGATCCTCTGTGTCCCAATCGGTGCCGGCAAGTGAACGGCATTAAAGCCTCAATGCAGGTAAATAAGGCTCTATTTTTGCTATTACATCCATATCTACCAGCTCCTGTCGGATAGATCTTGATACATATAGTGTGCATCAACCTTTTTTAATGGTTGGACCATAACTAGGCTAAATCCATTTTATTGCAATTGGGTCTTCCACGCTATCCTTGTCTTAGCTAAACATTGAACAGGCTGCCGATGTTCTCGGCAGCCTGCTATCATTGCGCTCTCGTTCCCAGTTAGCTTAGTCTTTGTTAGCATTAAACTCAAAATCGCCGCTTTCAAAAACATATTCGGAATCATTTGCTTCGAAGGTTTGAACAAGATGGGCAAACCATTCCTTATAACTCTTGCCTAATATTTCTCTTTCTTCAGAATCATGCCACATACTAATGATTTGACCTTTATTAGCTTCGTTGGTTGGTGCTAAATCAAGACAGTGATGATCCCCGCATCCGTTATATGTTATTGGTATCCATGCAGGTTGCCACCACACGTTAGCGATCCCTACTTGGGGCTCTGGTCTCCATTCTTCAAATGACTTTTTATCATAAAGTTCTTTCCAAACAGTCCATTCGTCTAAAATTCTATGAGTAGAAAGTAATTCCCAGCCTGCAACAAGCCACTGGGATTCCCCTGATTGTCCGTTATGAATACGCAAAGAGTCTTTGAAAGACTCTGGTAATTTGATACCTAATGCAACTTCTAATTCCAATATTTCAGACTCAGTTGCCCCTGGGTTTAAATCTTCTAATACTTCTGGTGCATATTTTTTAAGCCAGTTCTCCATTCTTCCCCACAATAATTTCACTGTTTTCATCCCCTGTATTTTGGTTTTCATTAAAAGCGCATTCGGTCCTGTGATCTACTGCAGTTTTATTAATTAAACTATAGTTCCCAGTTAGCTTAACTCGTGACCAAATTCTTCCCAATAGTTCTTGGCTATAACTTCTAACACCTTTAAGTTGATGTTGTTCTGTTTGGGATCTAAAACCCGTATGTCCTTAGCATTAATGATTAGGAAGCCAAACAAGCATCCGTTATTTGCACTACAAAATATCTTTATTTTTTCTTCGATAAGTTCAGTCTTTAATATCTCAAGCTCAAGCTTATTAATTCCTTGAGGTTGGGTGGTTATTTCATTGGACTCTGAATCTTCAAAGTAAAACTCAAGTGTATCATTGAGCACGATTTCAAAGTATTCGTATGAAGAGTTAATCCTTTCTGCAAGGTACAAAATATCGACCGAAAACGTTATTTTATTTCCGTGTCTTTCAATCGCCCTAATCGAACCATCATGAAAAAGACTAAATAATAATTCTTGATCTTCAAGCTTCATGAGGTTCCTCCATTCAAACCCTTGAATTTTTCCAAGTTCAACTCGATTAAACTTCCCGATAGATGAGCGAAGGTCCTGCCACGTGACAGCCCTTTGGGTATTCAACTAACGTTCAGATTTAATCCTTCCTCTTTAAGCGAATAATTTGAACTTTCCCATCAACTGTCCAAAATTCTTGTATTAACTGGTTTTTCGAATCTTGATAGGTGTAAATTTTTGCTCCTTGTTCGATAAGGGTGGAGTATTTTTTTCCTAATTTATTTATGACCTTATCCACCGAGTCCCCCTGTCTAATTCCATCTCTGCTTTCGAATGGCTTCATTTCAGAGCGTGTTTCGATGCTCAAGATAATGTTATCAGGGCTCACAATAAAACGAATGCCATCTTCATATCTCAAAGAAAGGTTCGTTCCTATATTTTCTTCTTCAACGATTGAATATGCTCGCTCTTTTCCAAACGGAGTATTCGGTTGATATCCATATAGTTCTTGACCAGACAAATCAATATCACCTACTCTCAAGTATCCAGCAAAAATTAAAAAGCTTATAAAAATTAAGATTTTTTTCATTTAATCATGTCACCCCATCTTTTTATCCAAAATAACGTTTGTTTCAGAGGTACTAAACTAATCTGCACGTTATCTCAACAGGCTGAATTTTAATCCTTCACTTGTGGATATAGTTCAGGGTAATTAGGATTTTTTATTGAGTCACCAAATTGCTTTTCATTCATTACAAAGTCACCAAAATAACCTTCAATCATCAAATCTAATCTTTCTTTGAAATAAATGAAATTATCACTCGGAAAATTATCCATTAAATAGGCGTCATTCGTGTCCAGATGCCACAAGAAGCAATCCATAATTCTCCTGTAAGTCCAATGAATAATGTTAGTTACCTCTTTATCCAATTGCTTATTCAAGTTTTCCTTTACAACTTCTATGACTGCGTTGTAATAATCCCAAAAGTGCTGTTCATTGAAAACTGCTTCCTCAGATAATGAATAAATGAAAGAACCTTCTTTGATTTCATAATTATTGTTAAGTATTTGAAAATACTCCTTCATGTTTTCTTCCCTCCGACGTGTTTGAAAGTTTCTATATAAATTATCCTGCCCTTTAGCTTAATGACAGAGGAGCAGCTACCGCACATTAAGATGCTCCCTGGATCTCTGAACTAAAGTATCCCGTTGCGTAACAACAAAAATTTTTCTGAAATACGTAGATCTCCTATTTTTTTTACTTTCTTTGTTTAATAAAATTGCAGTTATTAATGAAAGCTGTAGTGAAAGAATAATTCCAATGATTAGAACCAGTCCTCCATCACTGTTACTAGGCTTAAGTGTAAAACCAATAACGAAAAAGAGAATAATTGAAATTACAACAGAGAGTAAGAAATATCCAAAAGTCATTTGCCTCCACCTTTCTTAATGTATCAGTGATTAATCTATGGACCGCTTTTGTTGATGCTATACTGCCCTTTACTTCAACAAAATACGGCAGCCGATGGTGTGCCGGCTACCGTCATTGCGTGGTTGAATTATAGTGTCCCGTTAGCTTAACGAAACTGCCTACATATTAGTGGCAGCCTCATCAGTTTCCTTTGATTAAATTTCGTTCCCAATTAGAATTCTCCTGCGTTTATAAATGAATTACAAAAGGGTTAAGTTCTTGTCGCGCATCTACAAAAGGGTTAAGTTCTTGTCGCGCATCTACAAAAGGGTTAAGTTCTTGTCGTTCATCCGCGACAAGAACTTGTCCGAGAAAAACAAAAAAACCGCATTCTTAGCGGATTTGAATAGGTGTATGTTCTTGTCGTCCGACATCCTAAAATTCCTCCCCCCCTTATAATATTCGAGAAATGATGTTCCTAAAATGTCTTAGAAAAATAGCAGAGCATGTCGAAAATTTTATTTCTTCCTAGATAGAGACAAAAATAAGGGTAAAAAGACCTGATTTGAGTGTGGGAAAAAAAGTATACTTTTCCTATAGATTACACAAAATGAATATGTTAGTTTTATAGATGGAAACTAAATCTACCTAATGGGAGGAATTTTGTAATGAAACTTAAAAAAATGGCATTGTCTCTGCTAGCATCTGCTTCTTTACTAACCTTTATTGTTCCAAGCACTTATGCTGCTGAACCAGTAGTAGAAACTAGCACGTATGCAGTTAGTTCGGTAGTTGTTACTACAAATTATACAGAAGAAAATACGAACGCAATCGTGACACCATTCGCTTTATTGCAAAACTATTCCTTTGGGCCTCTTTCATCTAACGACTATACAACTAAAGATTGGTTCAATCATTACTCTTACGGCGATATAACGGTAAAGCTTGCCCAGTATCCCACTACTAGTGGTGGCGGGACTGTATCTATTGAGTATACTTTAAGAGCTTCTGAAAAAAGTAGCATACCAATCGCTGGTAACTATTCAAGTGCTACTAAAACAATAACTTTTTCCGGTGTTCAAGCAGGTACTTATGCTTTGGAAATAAAAAATATTGGAGTTACAACTGCTAGTGGATATGGATCAATCAATGATTAAGTAAAACAAGAAGGCCAAGAAGGAGCCATTGTCGAAAACAATGGCTCCTTCTTTATGAAATGAAATTACTATTTTGATAAACTTGATGGAACATCAGTATCAGTCGGATTTTCATCATTTAAGGTTTTACCTAAGAGCAACGAATTGGGATAATTTTTAGAAAATTCTGCTTCATCTACTTTTAAAAAAAACTCGCCTTCAAAAATTAGTTGATTCGTATTAGGTCCGATTTCATCTATATTTCTTGCTATCTCCGATTCCTTAAAGATACTTTGTTCATCTGCTCGCACGAACATGCCATGAGGTGTATAGAATTGACTATAATACCCTTTTGCGATTTTTGATTCTACGGATTCTACGTTTTTTATTGATTCTACAGATTTTACATTATCTGTTGAAAAATTAGTGTTAACAGGATTTTTAACTTTCTTATTTACGGTTTCCATTTCTGAATAGGTGTCTGCTTTTGAATTTGATATTAATGCCACTCCTGAAATAATAGTCACTGCAAAGGCTATTGAATATATTTTTTTTAACATATTATCCCGTCCTTTCTATACCAATAATTATTTCCTACTTTAAAACATTATATTCACTTAAATGTTGAACAAATGGATAGGCTCCGTAAAGGAAAAAAGATCAAACTATAAAATGTATTATTTTCCTTATTTTATTATACTACCTTTTAAAGTGCATGTGAACATCAGCTTACTATAATATTAATTTCCTTACGCTATAATCTCCAATTCACCTCTCTGTATAGACCCGTAGTTGAACATCATTTGTCTGAGAATTAGTTAATGTCTCTCCACATTTGCAATGCACTCTTGCCATCTATATCACCTCATATCTCTTATGCGATTTTTTCGTACTATCCTGCCAATAGTTAAACAGTAACCGGCATATTGACTGTTGTTAACTTGTTATAACTAAGCTATTTGTATCTTTTCTCTACTGTGCGCTGTATCGCTATGTGGCGTATTTCTTCATCGATATCATTGGAAAGTATTTGAAGCACACTTAACTTCACCTTCTTGTTATAAACAAGCCGTTAACGGACGGAATGATCAGTATCATATGCCAATTGCATTTGGAGGGTTTGGGATATGCTATTCTTGGAAGCCACCATTGATCTTACTCGTGGATCCGCATCTAGTGCTAGCAATTCAAGTATCTCTGCTTGAACAGTCTTGTTCTGGGCTACCCAAAACTTCATTTCAGGGTAACAATTAATTACGTCGATCCAAACATTTGCGGTCGCTTCCCCCCAAGCAGCTCTCAGATAATCGTTTGGGTCATCGCTATTTCTTAATCTAACGAATTCTTCTGCGCTTTTGATCAACTTGCCATTTCTCGAGTTAAAAGTCCACCACTAGCGTGTCGAGCTAACTGCCCGTTACTTCAACAAAGGCTGCCGTACATATTCGCGGCAGCCTCGTTTACTTCCTTTATTTAACTATCGTGTCCCGTTAGGATTCCTGTAGAGCGTTAATTTTGTTCATTGCACAAAAACGAGCGACTCCGGTACGAGGTTATTTTCGTCTAACACCCTTTAAGAGGTGCTTGTCATCAGGTAAGATTATCATACTGAAAAATCATGCGTCTTAGCTTCTGGTTACGCATAATAAAAAATGGGAATAGCCAATAGTAAGGCTATCCCATTTTTTATTAGTTCGCTATAAAGTTTTCCATGGCGCTTAACTCTGATGTTCCGTCATTCAATGATTTATTTTGAATTTCTTTAAGTAACTTCAAGTCATGATTGTCAAGTGAATTGCCATTTTGATCATGTTTAAATTGACCTTGAACATTGGCCCCTACTACATAATACTCATTTACTCGACCTTCTTGAGGATTCAAGAAAAGTATATACTCACTATCTTTCTCTAAAACTTCCTCACCACCAATTTGGCCAACTTGAAGTACTTTAATTTCTTTTAAAACCTCATTTTTATAAGCCTTTGTTACTTTAATTAAATTAGTAACTGTCATTGCATTATTGTTTTCTTGTTGAATAACTTTACCTCGAACAATGAATTGTGCCTTCTCTTTCAGCTCCTGTAGATTGTTAACTCCATCCCCATAAGTGGCATCAATTTTACCTTCATACTTTTTGGCAATTGTTTCAGTATGTTTTAACATACCTTCAGCACTAACTGTTTGAACACTAGTATTAGGAGTTGTAGTATTATTTACAAGAGCTTGTGAAGTCCCGTCAAATATGTTTGCGCCAATTGCCGTACTGATAACAGCTACAAGACCAAGGCTCAGAATAATATAGTTTCTTATGGTTTTCTTTTTGTTATTCATGGATTGTCACCCTTTCAATTTAAGTAAGTATTTTCTAAACGTAACATATGTGAAATATGTTGCTACGTGTCTAATATACATTTCTCATATGTGCTCCATCCCTAGCAGTTGGCGCCATAATTCCCCAGCTGTCATAATAAATATTTGTAGCGGGATACATTAAGGCCTTTGCAGAAGAGGTTGCGGTTGTATCATGGCCTCCATATCCAGCTGCGTGTCCAAACTCATGTGCAGCTATAGCTTTCCATTTATTTAAAGTATAACTGTAAGTTGGTGCTGGGTTATTAGCGTTAGCATCCCAGACATAATACCCAACTGTTCTAGTAATTTTACTAACACGTTTTTGTCCTGACGGTGATGTAGCGAACCCCACTTCAGTAGCAACATCCCAGGTCACTAGAACCACAGGATCGTGTTATTCTTCGTACAACCAATCAAAATCATCATGTAAAATGTATTCGTTTGATCCTAGTTCCATTGAATAGCTCGAACAGACTATATCATGTTCGTTATATACATTTCCGTTGTCAATTCCTAAATAAACATGATGAAGTAGTTTGTTTGACTTTGCTCGCTCAGGGACTCTTTCTAATATCCGTGAAGATTTAACTATTGCAGAACGATAAAATTCGCTCCATTCATCAAATTCCATACAATAAGGCAATTTAGCGTATACGACACCTGAGAAAGTTAATATTGCTTCCCTAACCTTGTAAGTGAAATTATGTTTACCTCGGTCAACCCGCCCAACAACCTTTAAAAAGTGAAACTCAATCGATTTGTTTTCGTGGTCAACTATTATCTTCTTTATTACCGAATCATACAGTTGAAAATCATCGTTATTTTTATATTCTTCTATACTCATTTAATCCCCCATATTGGGCTATTTCCTTAGTTAATAATTCGTGAAGCAATGAAGCAATCCTGCCCTTTAGCTTAACGAGGCTGCTATATGTATTCTTGGCAACTTCGTCAGTTTCCCGTTCGTTTGATAGATTGGTCTCGCCTAACTGATACTTTCAAAACTATCAAATAATCTCTTTGCAATCGTTCGAGTTATATCGATCAGCTTACTTGCTTCGTCTTTGTCTATTTTTATCTTTTGGTTTAATCTGACTGTCTGGTCATTAGTGTCTCGAATGTATTTTTCATCAACAACACCTGAATTGTGTGTGAGGATATGTCTTCGTTGAAAACAAATATTGATAAATAGTTTATCTTTTTCAGATAGGGCTTTAAAGAAGTCAATATCAAACCACTTAGTTAATTTTTCGTTTGCCTCATTTACACGTTGAAAATTTAATTTCTTGAGCTCTTCTTTTCTATTAGGCGTCGCGGGGATTCTAAGTAACTCAACGCGGATTTTTTTAGCCATAGCTTCAAAATCAGATACACAGTTTTTCAGTATTTCTGCGTATTCGGTGTGTTGAAGTTCCTTATCTGTTTCAATGCTTGAAGCATTGTTCAACCGTTTTAATGATTTAGCCAATTTTTCATTGAAAACTTCAAAAGCATTCAATTTTCCGCAATTTGGACAGCAGCCGAATTCGCCTATAATATCATACCTTATTTTGCATTCCTTACACTGATTATGTCGTTGTTGTCTTTCTTCCGCGTAAACGAAAGGGGATTTATTGTTAGGCAGATTGGCAACCATCTCATCGAGGTCGATTTCGATATCTGTCTTATTAATGATCGCGGTAACTATGGTTTCTATATAAGTTTGAATATACGCTTGCTGATTCGCTGTATTGAAAGCTAATGTATTGTCTAAATGTGAACAATACGGACAGTAAAATTCCTCAATGCCCGAATCCGTCCTAAAATAACCATTACAGTTTGGGCAGGTCCTTCCAAAAAATCCTTCACTGTCAGAGAACATATAGATTGGAACTGATCCATTGGGCATGTTATTTGTTCCTAAACCGCCGATAGGTACATAACTTAACGAGTGATCAACTAAAGAAAAGCCTAATTGAAACATGGAGGCAGCATGGTTAGATTGGTGGTGAAATCCAACTGAATTCTGCGAAGGAATAATCCTCAGTTTTCCGCCAGTATGTGGCACGATTTCAAACTCATTCATCTAAATCACTCTCACTCTTATCATTATATATATATATTTTAATATTAAAAATCATATAATGGCGAAAAACTTTGAAAGCGTAGTTGTTACGTTAACCTGCCCTTTAGCTTAAAGGAGCTGCCTACAACTATAGACTCTAATTACAGTCCTTATGTCCTTTTATTCTTGCTTCCATCGACCGACTAGGAGATGTTTCTCATAAAACGCTTTTGAAAATACTGTAAATCAATAAAAGGGTATGATAAAATAAGTTATAAAGCATTTTGATTGAGGTTACTTAAATCAATTTAATCAAAATATGGAGTGTAGTATATGAAAACTAATAACATTAAAGTTGGTGTCTCTAATAAAGAAGGTCAGTTAGGTTTTGTCTTCTCAAGAGGTGGTCATCGTGAAGGATCAGGAAGAAAGGGGATAGGTGTGACTAAGAAAGTATCTTTAACCCTGACAGAGGAGACATGGAATAAAATTGACGATCATTGCACAGATAATAAAGTTTCTCGTTCGGAGGTTATTCGTAATATTCTTGAGTCCTACTTTTCACAATAATTTGTTCCAGGTAGGTGAGGTCTTTGCTGGTTGAGATAACAAAAGATTCTCTTATGAAGGCCGTGCAGCACGTAATAAAAGCTGTAGCAGTGAATAGCCCAATACCTATACTCCAAGGGATAAACATTCAAGCCGGTGCAGATGGCGTTAGTTTTACTGCAAGTAATACAAGTATGACAATACAGTCTATGATTCCTCAAGACTGTGCTTCTTTGACTGTGAAAAGAACAGGGGCTATTGTAATACCATCACGTTATTTTTACGATGTTATTCGTAAACATGATGATGAGTTGATTGTACTTGAAATTAAAGAGCAATTGATTCTTACGATTATATCAGGTCATGCTCAAGTGCGTTTATGCGGAATGGACTCAGCAGAATTCCCCTTTAGTCATAACGCGGAGGGACTTTCTCCTGGTAAGCTGCAAGTGAATAGTGCCTTGTTTAGGTCAACTCTTAAACAAGTAACGATAGTGGCATCAACGTCCGAGACTAGACCGATATTAACGGGAGTTGCCTTCCAATGCCATAGTAACTCCCTGAACTTAATTGCTACTGACGGAGTCCGCCTTGCCACCCGAACGTTGCATATTAAAGGTAATACAAATGACAGTCTTAACGTTACTATTCCAGCAAAAAATCTCTCTGAGTTATCAAAAATGTTAAGTGACACAGATGAAATGACTGAAATTGAGATAAGCAAGAACCGAGTGACATTTATGACAAATGGATTAAAAGTCGAATCTGCTCTTATTGAAGGAACTTTTCCTTCCATAAAGAATGTGATACCTCAATCATATCTATGTGAAATCTTTGTCGATAAAGCACGATTGATGTGAAGGCGTAACTGTATTGGCAAATGAAAACATTATTAGATTAGTAGCGACTGCAGATACTTTAAAACTATTGTCCAAAACAGCTGAAATCGGGGATATTGAAAATGAAGTTCCATTACTACAGATGCTCGGTGAAGAATTTATCATATCACTTAATGGAAAGTTTTTTATCGATATACTTCGTAACATAGATTGTCCGAGCATCCGAATAAGATATGCAGGGCAAAATAGTCCCATTGTCTTACTTCCAGATGATTCGCTCATGTCCTCTCTATTCTTGATTACTCCAGTGAGGACACATAATAAATGAGACAACCTCACTAACTTCCTGTATTAAACTATCGTTTACGTTAGCTTAAAGCCATTATGGGTCGAAGTGTTAGAAATTATCTTCTAATTTCGTTAGATTTGATATGTTGCTTTGTACAAAGAGTACAAACGCTTTGAAACAACACTAATAATCAATGATAACAATGTATATACAAAGACCCAAACCAGAAAAGTAGTATTATAAAATTGATACATAATAACGACAGAGAAAATGAAAACCAACAGAGGCACGATATAAGCATTTTTCAAGAGTAAATATCCAACAATACTTAGCAAAAGAATTATAACAGGATAAATTATTAGAATTTGTGTTAGTACATTTATCATAATTAACCCCTATACATAATAATGTTTTTCTTACTACAAATTTAATAAATCCGTAAACATAACCAAACAACTGATGTGATTGCAACTGATGCAGCCAATAGGATAAAAAGAATATAACCGACATTGGTTTTCATACTGCTTCGCTTGTCGTAAACCTCTGGCTTTATACCTAATCCAAGCCACATATCGCCAATCAGACTCGCAACGGTTATTGCAAAATTTTTGATTAGTTTCACCTTACATCGCTCCTTGACTAAGGATTTTTTCCCAAAACCAAACTTACTACATTGTACCATATATTGGAACTATCCTGCCCGTTAGGTTAAATAAAGGCTGCTGCTCAATGGGATCTGCAGCCTTTGCTGTGTTATTATGCTATCGTTTCCAGTTAGTTGAGTGAGCTGCTATCTAACTTCGTCATCGTACTCATAACAACTAATCCAAAATGGCATATCTAACGCCGCTATTTTCTTTATTAGTTCTGGTTCGAAAGCCAAGTTACACTGACCTTCAAAATAAACTGCGATGTCCAAATACACATAATCTGCTCCACATTCTATGATGTATTTTTTGAATGGCAAGACTGCATTAACAACCCAGTGTAAACCAATTTCCACATCGTCATCATATGGCAAGTCGTCGGGAGGACGTAATTCTGCCGCACCATAAGTTAGCGGTTTGCCTTTTGAAGGCCCTAATGTCCGGACATCGCCAACCTCTGATATGGATTGCAGTTGCCAATTTGTTTTTTGCTGTAGCAATTCTGGTGAAAACTTGTCGCCAGTCATATAACATGTTGCATCAATGCGTTTAAACATTTTATCCTCCGAAATGTCTACTCAGTTCAATATTTCATTCTCTCTTGTTTAATCCCTCTTCAACTATTCTGCCCTTTAGGGTGGAGACGGTAGCCGGACTCCTTGGCCAGCTGCCGCGCTACCCAGTTAGCTCAATCCTTTACTTTTAAGTACCTTTTTGAAGTCTACCCTAGCACCATCACGACCATCATAATTAGGGCCATACAGGCAAACCATCAAACTCTTGTTCATGTGGCTGATTAACAAATCCCATGCGTACATGGAACACCACAGAATTCTTATTTTTAGGGACTGTGACACATCGAATTACATTTCTGCCCCATAGCTGATGTACGCCAGGATATGTGGGATTATAGACTATTTTCGAAAAATTAATTCTATCTGTGTGAAGTGCGTAGATGCACCTTAAGGAGCAACTAATTCTACCTTTATTCGGTCGGGGTCTTCAAAAAACAGAGCATAATAATTTTCTCCGCCCGCGAAAGGATGCTTATCTTTGTAAAGCACGTTCATTCCCTTGGAATAAACCTTTACAGTCAACTCGTCCACTTGTTCTCTCGAAATTGCATGGAATGCCAAATGATTGAGTCCTACCCGACAACGATTGTACGGCACATCCAAGTGCTTTTCTTTTGCTTGAACAAATACAAGGTAGGTGTCTCCTAATTTCCAACTACGACCCTCTTTCCACTGCTGATATGGCGTATAACCAAGCTCTGACAGAAACCACCCCCAGAACTCAGCCGAACGTTCGAGGTCTGATACGTAAATCTCGATATGATGTAGTAATCCCAATTGATTCACCCTTTCATGTTGTTTTGATCACTTCATACATCAGCTTGAATCCTAATGAAATTTGATATCTCACACGACGCCAATAGTAACGCGTTTTTCATCCTGTTTTTTCTAGGTGGCAAATATTTTAACATTGTGCGATACAAATATGAAAGGTTTAAAGTCGTATGAGCAAGGTTCTTTAATTATTTGCGCAGGTACGGGTAGAAATATATTAAGGTCAATAAACTGAAGACTGGTCCGACCCCAAAAATGAAGCAGCTGCCACCGGCAAACTGCTCCAAGTTAGGTTGAACTATAGTTCCCCGTCGTATAGAACCGGAAAGGTGTTGATTGTATTCTTATGCCTCCGGCATGTTCTCAGGTTCATTTCCAAGATTCTCAACGACAAAAGCCATTGCTCCTTGAATTGATTTGGTTTCGTGCCATTCGCCTTTCATCCAATATACAGCTTGCCCCTCGTTCACCAGTGTCCAGTTATGGTCCCCACTTCCCGAGCGTACCTGCACTTCTCCCTGAGCTACAAGAAATAACTGATTTGAAGGCGCAACGTGACCACCAACTACTGCGCTAGGAGCAAGGTGCATGCATCCTATATGAAACTCACCATCAGATCTAATTATTTTAGACATCGATAAATTTATGCTTCCAAAGGCGGTAATTTGTTTGCCGACTTCGGAATCGAAACGAAATATTTTCAATACACTACTCCCTCTCTTTATGTAACAAAATCGTTTTCTTCGACTTAACGTGTACTGTTAGCGGAACAGGCCAACAATTACAGGTAGCCTGCTGTTGTTGTGCTCTTGTACCCGATGATAAACAATCTTCCCAGGCTCTTTGAGGCTTTAGTAATCTATCGTATCATGTATTGGAAGTATCCTGCCCGTTAGTTCAATAAAAAAACGCTCCCGCAGGTTGGCTGAACACTCCCTATTGGGTTTAATCATATTTGGGTAAGCTAATGAAAACAGAAAGAAGATCGGCACTTTTGTCCGATCTCCTTTCTGTTGGCATTTAACTTAATGTGTAGATCCCTTGTTCCTAATCATCTTCGTCAAATAACCAATTCAAATCAACATAAAATTTTTTTCTTAATTCATTAAGAGTCTCCGCAGACGGTTTTGTCTTCCCTTGCTCGATTTCACTTAATCTACCCTGTGAAATCCCAATGGTATCAGCGAAATCAATCTGATTCAAATTGTGCTTCTTTCGAATGGCTTTAACTTTCTCACCAATTGTATTCATCTTTGACCTCCATTTAAAACGAAAATTGGGCCGTCCTCACCTTGTAGGACGGCCCATGCTGTTTAGAACAAAACTTAATTGTAATTTTACTGCTCAGAACAAAACTTTATTGTTTAGAACAACACTTTATTGTAATGAATCAGATATTACTTACCGTTTGAAAGCCCTACTCCACCGTCACCGACTTCGCCAAATTCCGCGGCTTATCCACATCGTTACCACGCGCCAGAGACGCGTAGTAGCTCAGCAACTGCAACGGCACCACCGCCAACGCCGGCGTCAACAGAGCCAGCGTCTTTGGAATCGCGAACGTCGAGTCAACCGATTTCGCAAGCTCCACATCCCCATCGTTCACCACGCCGATGACATGCGCGCCGCGCGCTTTGACTTCCTTGATGTTGCTGACGGTCTTCTCGAACAGCTCTTCCTGTGTAGCCAGCGCGATCACCGGAATACCCTCTTCGATCAACGCCAACGTACCGTGCTTAAGTTCACCCGCCGCATAAGCTTCGGAGTGAATGTAGGAGATCTCTTTCAGCTTCAGAGAACCTTCCACTGCTACCGCATAATCCAGACCTCGTCCGATGAAGAACAGGTTGTCATGCGTGGACACCGCCTCGGCGATTCCCTTCAACACTTCGGCCTGCTCCAGGATCGCCTCCACTTGCTCCGGCAAAGCCTGCATCGCCGTGATCGTTTCCGATACAACCGCATCTTCCACCGTGCCCAATACTTGAGCCATGTACAGACCCAGCAGATAGAACGCGATTAACTGCGACGTGTACGCCTTGGTGGAAGCAACCGCAATCTCAGGACCCGCCCAAGTTGTAATCACATCATTCGCTTCACGTGCAACAGACGAACCCACCACGTTAGTGATCGCTAACACACGTGCTCCGCAACGTTGTGCTTCACGAAGCGCAGCCAACGTATCCGCCGTCTCACCGGACTGGGAAACCACGATGACCAGCGTATCTTTCGTAATGATCGGCGCACGGTAACGATACTCCGAAGCCACATCGGTTTCCACCGGGATGCGAGCAAGCTTCTCGATCACGCTTTTGCCCACCAGACCGGCATGGTACGCTGTTCCGCAAGCCACGATATGCACGTTGCGAATCGAACGAATGTCCTCTTCCGTCATCGTCAACTCCGGCAACACCACCCGGTTCCCCGTATCATTCAGACGCGCGCCCATCGTATCGCGATAAGCTTTCGGCTGCTCATAAATTTCTTTCAACATAAAGTGATCAAATCCGGCTTTTTCCGCCGTTACCAGGTCCCAATCCACGTGGAATATTTCCCGAGAAATAAGATTTCCTGTCAGATCACGCAATTCGATGCCGTCTCTTGTCAGAATGGCCATATCTCCGTCGTTCAGGATAAATACATTACGCGTATGCTCCAAAATCGCCGGAATATCCGATCCGATAAAGTTTTCGCCCTCGCCAATCCCGATCACCAACGGACTCGCATAGCGCACCGCCACCAATTTGTCCGGCTCATACTCCGTCAACACGCCAAGCGCATAAGCGCCGCGCATCCGAGCCACAGCACGCTGCACCGCAGCAACGATATCGCCGTCATACTCGTCCGCCACCAAATGAGCGATAACCTCCGTATCCGTCTCCGAAACGAACACATGGCCTTTCGCCTGCAACTCTTCCTTCAGACCCAGGTAGTTCTCAATAATCCCGTTATGCACAACCGAGAATTTCGACGAATTGTCCGTATGCGGATGGGAGTTCACATCAGACGGTTTACCATGCGTAGCCCAACGTGTATGCCCGATGCCCGCGGAACCTTCCAGAGGCGCACCCGCAAGCTCCGACTCCAGATTCGCCAAACGGCCCTTCGCCTTCTTCACTTCCAGCCCGTTCTTCGTGAACACGGCAATCCCAGCGGAGTCGTAACCGCGATATTCCAACTTCTTCAACCCTTCAATTAAAATCGCCTGTGAATCCCGATGACCGATATAACCAACAATTCCACACATATATTTTGCCTCCGATGAATGATAAATTTAATTTCCCCTAAAATAGACAATACAAAACCAAGCCTCCGAAGCCTCTTTTTTCAGCAAAAAAGACAGACTTCTAGCTACCCGCCACCATTTGGGCGCAAAAATAAACACACTTCAACACACCTGCTCCATAAGCAGACACACCAAATCCATCTATATCAATCACGCTCGTTAAAATACACACATAACCATACTAACGCTCGACAAAGCCACTGTTTGCCGATCCTACGCTAGCATCTAAATCCTCTATTCAGCATCCTCATTGGAACTTTGTCCGCCCGGTTGCCCGTAACGTTTTGTTTCCAACTTTCGGCTCGGATGCGTAAGCCGGGAGGCCCCCGCCGAAAACTTCGAACCCCTCCACCTCGTCAACTGCTCCGTACCCATGAAACCCGGCTGCTGCGTCCGACACCATCGTCGTCACACCGTCCGCGTCCGCACAATTCCTTCGCAGTTCTGGCGCTTGTGTTGCTTCTGTAACCTCAATCCACCTGTCTATATTAGAATGACATAGTAACATCTTATGCATTTTGACACCAAGATGCAACTTATTTCATGTAAACACGGCGAATCCGCTTGAATCACCCACGAAACCGCCTCTATTCCGCTGGCCCCTCTTTAAATAATCCCGTAGAAAAACAGATCCGTAATCCCACCGCCCCCAATCGCAAAAATGGCGCTTCACCTCTAACTCAGGCGAGCGCCATTCTCTATTCGCAAAAATCTATACTAACTCCGCCTTCACCACTTCGGCAATGCGGTTTACGTGCGCTTCCACAGTAGCCTTGTCCGGGCCTTCGGCCATCACGCGAATCAGCGATTCGGTGCCGGAAGGACGCACCAACACGCGGCCGTTCTCGCCCATCTCTTCTTCAACTTCGCGAATCACGTTCTCCACGGCCGCATTACCGCCAAGCTTGCTCTTATCTTGTACACGTACATTAAGCAACACTTGCGGGAACTTGGTCATCATCGTCCGAAGCTCAGCAAGAGATTTGCCGGATTCTTTCACCGTAGCCACCAGTTGCAGCGCCGTCAGAATACCGTCTCCCGTGGTATTGTAGTCCAGGAAGATCACGTGCCCGGATTGCTCTCCGCCCAGGTTAAACCCGCCGCGGCGCATCTCCTCCATCACGTAGCGGTCGCCGACAGCCGTCTGCGCCGTCTTCAACCCCAGCTCCTTCACAGCTTTGAAGAAGCCGATGTTGCTCATCACCGTCGTCACGACGGTGCTTTCGTTCAGCTTGCCTTTGCGGTTCATCGCATCCGCGCAAATGCACAAGATGAAATCGCCGTCCACTTCCGCGCCCGTGCCGTCTATAGCGATCAACCGGTCCGCGTCGCCGTCGAACGACAGACCCAGATCCGCGCCGTGCTTCACGACTTCGGCCTGCAGGAACTCCGGATGGGTCGAGCCGCATCCGTCATTAATGTTCAGGCCGTTCGGCTCGGCGCCGAGCGTAATCACTTCCGCTCCCAGATCGCGGAACACTTTCGGGGCCAGCTGATACGCGGATCCGTGCGCGCAATCCAGTACAACCTTCAAGCCGTCGAAACGCGTCGTCACCGTCGTCTTCAGGAACTCGAGAAACGTGTATTTCGCCTGCTCATCCACCATTACCGTGCCTAGCGCGCCGCCGATCGGGCGCGGCAGCTCATCGATCTCAGCATCCATCAGACGCTCAATCTCCAGCTCCGTCTCATCCGACAGCTTATAGCCGTCGCCGCCGAAAAACTTGATCCCGTTATCCTGTACCGGATTGTGGGACGCCGAAATCATGACCCCCGCGTCCGCGCCCATCGTGCGGGTCAGGTAAGCTACCGCCGGCGTGGATACGACGCCGATGCGAATGACATCCGCGCCGATGGACAGAAGTCCCGCAACCAGCGCCGCCTCCAGCATAGGACCGGAAATTCTCGTATCCAGTCCGATAATCACTTTCGGTTTATCCGCCTGCCGCGTCAGGACGTACCCTCCGCATCGGCCGATTTTATAAGCAAGCTCTGCTGTTAACTCCTGATTGGCGACGCCTCTGACGCCGTCTGTTCCGAAATATTTCCCCATATCTGTTCCATACGCTCCTTAAGGTTCATGTTCAATGTGTCTTATCTATTCGCTCAACTCTGTAATATCAAACGCTATGCCGGCTCCCCCGGTTCCATGTCAAAATATTCAAGCCGCTAACGAATCCTGATAACGCTATCCGGACTTATTGGAAACCTTTCGGATTGTAACGAATCGTGATAGCGCTATTAGGCCAATTAAACACGACTTTTCCATCAAAATACCCCATTAACGTTACCACGATTCGTTAAAGTTTCAAAATGGCTCCTTGAGCCCATTTAACGCTATCACGATTCGTTAGACGGCAGATTCGGGCGACAAGTTGCACTGCTGCTGCCACCGATGACGTACCCCTTGCTATGCGACGAATGACGCGGGACAACGTAATTGTTTACTTCCGACAGGGCAACTTTACAACCGCTTCCTGCTACTTAAAACGGGCACTGAGCTACTCTCCGCCATCGATGCCATAAGCCGGCACCATTCTGTCCCTTGCCTGCTCCAGCTTAGTCGCCTTCACCGGTTGCATCGCCATTGGCGTCACCGCCGACACCTTCCGAGTCGGTACCGCCGTTACCGGCCCCCGACCCAGCGTCTCCGTCGCCGCCAGAGCCCGCTCCCGCGCCGCCCGAACCACTCCCGGCCGTGCCGCCGTTGCCCGCTGCGTTACCGCTGCCCGTGCCGCCGGCGTTACCGCCGCTGTTGCCGCTCCCGGCACCGCCCGTGCCCGGCTTCACACCGCCGGCGCCACCGGTCTCGCCCGGCTTCGTACCGCCGCTGCCGCTGCCGCCACCGCCCGGCTTCGTGCCGCCGCCGCTACTGCTGCCGCCTCCTGCACTGCCGGTTCCGCCAGCCGCGCCACCGGAGCCCGTCGCGGCGCCCTCGTCGTCGCCCGCCTCCGACGGCACCCCCGAGAGATCAGGCTCCTGATCCTTAATCGTCGGTACAGAGCCCTCCGAATCCACCTGCTTCGCCTTGATCTCCACCTGCACCCTCGCCGAGAACCCCGCGCTCGGGTAAATCAAGCTCGGCGGGTTCAGGATGACAGGCACGGTGTGCAGACCCGGCGGCAGGTCCGTCACATTCACGATCGCCTGCACATCCCGCCGAGTCAGCCCATCCAGAAGTGTCGGAGCACCCTCCACTTCCGCATCAATGGTGCCCGCGGCCGGCTCCGCGATGCGGGTCGTGAACTCATCGTTCTGACCTACAATTGTCACCGGCACATTCGCCAGCGTCCGCTTCGCCGACTGTACCACCTTGATCGTATATTCCACCTGTGCCGGCTCTACTTTCTCCATGCCCGGCAACAGCGGGATATCCAAGGCCACTTGCGCGTCCTTCGTCAACTTTAAGGCACTTAGATCCAACTGCAAACCGTCGAACAGTTCCAACGGATCCAGTACATCCTGCGGGCCGTAAACCGTAACATGATCCACGTTCGGTGTAAGCGATGCGATGGCGTATCCATCCGGCATGCGTCCCGTCAGCTTCACCTGCAGAGGTACCGTTTTCAGCGGAGAGGTAATCGGCACCTCGACTTCCACGATGGAAGGCGTAATAACCGCATCCACGCGCTTTCCGTTGCGATCCAGAGCAACCAGCTTCACCCGCCGGTTACGAACCGCTTCATTCAACCCTTCCAAATCCACGGTCCCCACGACTTGCTCAATGGAATCCTGCATGCTGCTTGGCAGTAGCACATACACCTTGTTCGGATTAATAACAGGCTCCCCCGCCTTAAATCCATCCGCGGGCGCTCCTTTAAGCTTGATCTGTACAGGCATTTCTTTCTTCTGCATCGCTTCCACGCGCACGGTTACCGTCGCGGGCAGAATCTCGACAATATCCACGTCGTTCACTTGCGAAACCCCGCGCAGCGGCAACGTATGAATCCCTTCCGTAATTCCGTTCAGATTCAGCTCTACGCGCGTATCCTCGGGGTTCAGACGATTCAGCACCGAGGATTTCCCCCGCAGCTTCAAAGCGACTTTCGAAGGCTGAACACTGCTCACCCAATACTCGCCTTCATCCAGTCCGACCTGATTAATGCCAACGTCCGTTACCGTTACCGTCTGAGTTTTGGGCAATTGGGCGCGCGGCGTATTCTGCTCATCGAAATGAACGACCATCCACAGCAACAATCCCAGAACCAACGCAGTAATTTTGACAACGGTAGAGTTCTCAAGCCATTTATCCATCATTGCTCATCATCCCTCCGTTTCCAGAATGAAGAGTTGAATTTAGGTTTATTGTTCTTGTTCTTCTGAGCCGGGCGCAATCCCTCAAACATCTTCGAAATCAGCGCTTCCTCTTTAATATCCCGGACAACTTGTCCGTTCATAGCCAGTGAAATCTGCCCCGTTTCCTCGGAGACCACGATACAGATCGCATCTGAAACTTCACTCATCCCGATGGCTGCGCGGTGGCGTGTGCCCAACTCTTTGCTGATAAACGGATTCTCCGACAGAGGTAAGTAGCAGCCTGCGGCCATAATCAGTTGCCTGCGGATAATGACCGCGCCGTCGTGCAATGGCGTATTCGGCACAAAAATGTTCATCAACATCTCCGAGCTGATCTGCGCTTCCATGGAAATGCCGGATTCTATGTAATCGGTCAGCCCCGTTTCCCGTTCAAATACAATTAAAGCCCCAATCTTGCGGCGGGATAGAGCATTGACGGTGGTGATGACCTCTTGTATGCGTTTGTTAAAAAGTTGCTCTTCTTCCGTAGACGTCCGGCTGAACAGTTTCCCCCGGCCCAGTTGCTCCAGCGCGCGCCGCAGCTCAGGCTGAAAGATGATAATGACCGCCAGCACCCCGAAGGTGAACATTTGGTTCATCAGCCAATTCAGTGTGTACAGATTGAACCAGATACTGAGCGCCCAAGTGGAAATGAGCACAAAGATTCCTTTGAGCAATTGGACCGCGCGCGTTCCGCGAATCAAGATCATAATTTTATAAATTACATAGCTCACAATGAGAATATCAATAATATCTTTAATGGCGTTCGGCCAAGTATAGCCCTCAAAATAATCCAACATGAAGGAACCCCCGTAATCATTCCCGTTATGCGCACAATAAATGGATCTCTACGCTCTACTATTCACCAAAGGCGTCTTCCCTATGAATCGGGAGTACCCTTCGATTTCCAGTTGTAATCTTATTGTAACATAATAAAAAAACTCCCGAAACCTTACTTCGGGAGTCATCTTAGATCAAGCAAATCCATCACTTAAACCATTCGCCGATCTTGTACCAAATCCAGTCCAGCGCTTGATTCACGGTATCGATCTGGCCTGAGATATGGGCGGTGGAGGCCAAGTTCATGCTGCCGTCAATGACCGTCAGGTTTCCCTCTACGTCACCGTATATTTCCGTGCGGCCGTTCTCAACCGTGAGATTACCCGCAACCTTATGTCCTTCCGGCACAATCACCGTATCCCCTTGAATCACCACTTGGCTTAAATCCGCGCCCTTCACCACCAGCTCGCCTTCCTGGTTCCAGAGGGACATGAAGCTGCTCATCATGATGAGGAAGAATACCGCGGCGGCTGAAACAGCCGGATGTCTGCGTACCCATTGGAGCACGCGGTTCTGTACATTATTCTGTTGCTTCTTGGCGGGTAGCTGCGCCATCAATCTGGCGGTGAAGTCATCCGGCGCTTTCACTGGCTCCATGGAGCCTAACATGAACGAGGTATGCTCGAGTTTCTTGAAATGAGCGTTACATGCTGCGCATTCTCTCAGATGACTGTTCAGCTTCACACTTGATTCCGGATCCAGATCCCCGTCCAAATAATTGTGTATTAAAGAGTTGGCTTGTCGACAATCCATCCGTGGCCACTCCTTTCATTCCGTCGTAAAAATCAATCTGCTCTATACCATACGAATGAGTTACATATTTGTTTCATAAATTTGTTTCCATCTTTTTGCGCAAAAACTCGCGTCCCCGATGCACCCGGGTTTTCACCGTCGTCACCGGAATACCCAGAATATCGCTGATTTCCTGCAGCGACTGATCATGCAGATACTTCAGGATGACTGCTGATTTGTACTTGGCCGGTAAGCTGTCGATCGCTTTGCGAATAGAATCTTGCGTCTCCGTAAGCAACACTTGGTTCTCCGGACCGGGATCATGACTTGCGAGCATCGCGTACATGTCCGTGCCTTCGCCGTCGTTCAGCTCCGCGTCCAGGGAGTAGCTTGGCTTCTTTTTGCGTAAACGGTCAATGCACAAATTGGTCCCGATGCGAAAGATCCACGTCGAGAACTTCTGTGTTTCATCATACTTTTCCAGGTTGGAATACACGCGCAAGAACGTTTCCTGCGTGACATCCTCCGCCTCTTGCCGATTGTTCAGCATGCGGTAGCCCAGATTAAAAATCTTGTCCTTATAGAGTTCAACTAACTCCGCGAAAGCCGTTTGATCGCCGTTCCGAGCGAGGCGCACCAAGCGGGCATCCATTGCAATCAATTTCATGTCCCCCAACTTGCGGTTATCCGAATAAAGAAAAGCCGAAAACCGCTAAGGCTTCCGGCTATCTTATCATTAACCTGTATTTCTCAGTCCTGCAGCAATGCCGTTGATGGTTAACAACACTTCACGCAGCAGGTCCGGATCGTCTTCTCCCTGTTCGCGTAACGCACGCAGCTCGGTAATTAACTGAACTTGCATGTAGCTTAGCGGATCAACGTACGGATTGCGAAGGCGAATGGATTCCTGAATGACAGGCACGTTATCCAGAATGTCCTGCTGACCTGTAATCAGCATAATCAATTCCGACGTAACCTTATATTCCTCCTGAATCCCGCCAAAAATTCGCTGTTCCGTTGTCTTGTCTTTAATCATATTGGCATATTCCTTGGCAATGATCAAGTCTGCTTTAGCCAGAGCCATTTGCAGGCTGTCGATCATGGTGCGGAAGAAGGAAGACTTGGCATACATTTGTTGCAAAATCTTCAGCTTCTCCTCGTTGCCCTCGTAATAACTTTGAAGAGCCGTACCGGCCGCGTACCAGGCCGGTAACAAATACCGGCTTTGCGTCCATGAGAATACCCATGGAATCGCGCGCAAATCCTCGAAGCGGTCGCTATTCTTCCGCTTGGACGGACGCGAACCGATATTCAGCTCGCCGATTTCCGGCAGCGGCGTCGATTCCTTGAAGAAGGTCAGGAAGTCCGGATCTCGGAAAATCAGATCCTGGTACTTCTTCTGTGCTACCTCCGAGATCTCCTTAATGATCTCATTCCATTGCTCTTCTTGGGCGTTGCTCTGCGGGTACTTCGCCAATAGCGCGGCTGTGATCAGCGCGGATGTGGCTTGCTCCAGACTCCGGTAAGCGATCGGTTGCATCGCGTACCGGGAGGAGAGCACTTCACCTTGCTCCGTAATCTTAATGCCTCCGCCCAGCGTGTGCGGCGGTTGAGCCAGAATGCTGCGGTTCAGCGGCATGCCGCCGCGGCCTAAAGCGCCTCCGCGGCCGTGGAAAAACTTAAGCTTCACTCCGTGCGCATTCCCGGTATTGGTAATCTCGTTCAGCGCTACGCGAAGCTCCCAGTTGGCCGTGATCATACCGCCGTCTTTGTTGCTGTCGGAATAGCCCAGCATAATCTCCTGCTGCCCGTTCATGGCTTCCACGCCTTGTTTATACGCAGGAATCTGGAACAATGTATCCATAATCGCCGGCGCTTCGTGCAAGTCGTCAATTGTTTCGAACAGAGGCACGGATTGCAGAGTGCATACGACGTTGCCTTCCGCATCTTTGCGATAGAGGCCTACTTCTTTCGCGAACACCATCACTTCAAGCAGATCGCTTGCCCCTTGCGTCATCGATATCAGGTAGCTCGAGATACAGCCGACCCCGAATTCCTTCTGTGCGGCTTGAATTGTAACGTACACATCCAGACATTCCTGGGTTGAAGGAGTATATTGCGCGTAAGGCGATGTCAGCGGCCTAGGGTCTTTAAGAAGCTCGTGCAACAACTCAATCTTAGCCTCTTCCGTCAGTTCCGGGTAGTTCTTAACGATGTTCATATGCGCCAGAATCTCAGCCATCGCGTTCTCGTGCTCTTTGCTGTGTTGACGTACGTCCAGAGCGACCAGATGGAATCCGAAGAGTTCAACCTGCCGAATGGTTTTCTTCAATTCGGTATCCGCTACGTAGTCCGCAAAGTGATTGCGCAAGCTGCGATCGATGATTTTAAGATCTTGTATAAGTTCGTCCGCATTATTATATTTGGCTTCGGGAGAAATCCCTTCAACTTTCGTGTTAAACAGCTTCTCACGCATAAAAGAAAGCTTAATTCGGTAGGGCTCCCGCTCATTGCGCCACATATCAATATTCCGTGTTTCCACTTGCTCGCGGTCCTTGCGAATGGATTCCGCCAGCTCGGGTGAAATTTCAATCAGGTTGGTGCTGAAGCTAAGCAATCCCATCAGATGCTTGAGAATCTCTTCATATTTGCGCAGGACCAGTTGTCTGTGCATCTTCAGCGTTTCCCAGGTGACCTTAGCCGTTACGGACGGGTTTCCGTCCCGATCGCCGCCAATCCAAGAGCCGAATCGCAAGTAAGTCGGCACATGCCAAGCGTGCTCCGGATAATATTTGTCCAGACAGCGTTCAAGCTCTTGATACACATCCGGTAGGGCATTAAACAACGTCTCGTCAAAATAGTACATTCCATTACGCACTTCATCCACTACGGTCGGTTTACGGTCACGCAGCTCATCCGTTTGCCATAGCGTTATGACTTCATTCAGGAGCTTCTCGCGTAGTTGTTCACGTTCTCTATAAGTAATTGTGGGGTTGTCCAGCAGCATGACATCGTCCGCGATCCGTTTATGGATGGCTAATACGGCTCTGCGCATTGCTTCCGTTGGATGAGCGGTCATCACAAGCTCCAGGGATATGCCCTCAAGCAATTCCTGAACTTCTTCAATGGAGATGTTGCTGTCCTTGAGCTCCACGATGACACTTTCGATGGATCCCGGTTGGATATTCTCGCCGGATGTACGCTCGTAGTCTCTCTTGCGGCGAATCCGGTGATTCTGTTCCGCGATGTTAACCAATTGGAAATAGATCGCGAATGCGCGGATCACTTGATGCCGATTTTCTGAATCCAGGCCGCGGATCGTGTTCTTGAATTCTTCAAACAAGCTGGGAACATAGTTCGCGCGCAGCGACTTGCTCATCTCTCTGATTTTCTCAACGATATCGAGAAGCTCGGTTCCGCCTTGATGGACCAGCACCTCTCCCAGTATGTTTCCCAAGAAACGAACATCCCGCCGCAGCAGATTATTGGGTTGATTCTTGCTTGTCACCACTGCTACTTCAGACATGATTTCCCCTCCATCCAAATAGTTCGACAATTGCAAACATTTCTTCCCATCATACTACATTTGGCACAGAAAATCTTCTGTATCCATAAATTTTATAACCATATATACATATAGATACGCACAAAAAAAAGACCATTTGGTCTTCTCTCATTGTGACTATAAAGCGGGTGATGGGAATCGAACCCACGCTATTAGCTTGGAAGGCTAAAGTTCTACCATTGAACTACACCCGCGTATAAATGGTCGGGATGACACGATTTGAACATGCGACCCCCTGGTCCCAAACCAGGTGCTCTACCAAGCTGAGCTACATCCCGAATGTATAAAAATGAATGGCGCGCCCTAAGAGATTCGAACTCCTGGCCTTTTGATTCGTAGTCAAACGCTCTATCCAGCTGAGCTAAGGGCGCACTATTGTGTTTCGTGATAAATATGGAGCGGAAGACGGGAATCGAACCCGCGACCCTCGCCTTGGCAAGGCGATGCTCTACCGCTGAGCCACTTCCGCAAGGTACCCCGTAAAGGGGTATTGTATGCGCGTGGAGGGACTTGAACCCCCACGCCATAGGCGCTAGATCCTAAGTCTAGTGCGTCTGCCAATTCCGCCACACGCGCATAGTAATACAGGCAAGTTATAGGTTTACCTGGTTAAAGGTAAATGGTGAGCCATGTAGGATTCGAACCTACGACACCCTGATTAAAAGTCAGGTGCTCTACCAGCTGAGCTAATGGCTCTCATAAGAGAGAAATGGCTGGGGATCAAGGATTCGAACCTTGGAATGACGGAGTCAAAGTCCGTTGCCTTACCGCTTGGCTAATCCCCAAAGGTATGACTGGTGCCGTCGAGAGGACTTGAACCCCCAACCTACTGATTACAAGTCAGTTGCTCTACCAGTTGAGCTACAACGGCAAGGTATTAATGGAGGCTGAGGGGATCGAACCCCCGACCCTCTGCTTGTAAGGCAGATGCTCTCCCAGCTGAGCTAAGCCTCCATAATTTCCGGTACAGAGGCTGTTCATAACGTACAGTCTGTCCAAAAAGTGAGCATTTAAATCTAAAGTTGTAATGGTGACCCGTAGGGGATTCGAACCCCTGTTACCTCCGTGAAAGGGAGGTGTCTTAACCCCTTGACCAACGGGCCTTACTAAGTTGAAGATGGAGCTCTCAACCGGAATCGAACCGGTGACCTCATCCTTACCATGGATGCACTCTACCTACTGAGCTATGAGAGCAAGTGGCTCCCCGAACAGGACTCGAACCTGTGACAACTCGATTAACAGTCGAGTGCTCTACCAACTGAGCTATCAGGGAATAGAGTACTCGAACGCTACTGCTAGAAGTTAGAGTAACGTTAGAGTATTGTTCGCTTGGCAACGTCCTACTCTTCCAGGACCCTGCGGTCCAAGTACCATCGGCGCTGAAGGGCTTAACGGTCGTGTTCGAGATGGGTACGCGTGGTTCCCCTTCGCCATTGTTACCAAACTAAGAGTTTTGCTTTAGCAAAACTGACTTCGTAAGCATAAGCTTCTCGAAATCGCTGCGAGAAAAGATCCCGCTCAAGGTTTGCACCCTGAAAACTGAATAGGAATGAATGTAAAACTACGCGTTAACCTGTTAATTCAGATAATTTGGATAAGCCCTCGACCGATTAGTATTCGTCAGCTCCATGCATTGCTGCACTTCCACCCCGAACCTATCAACCTCGTCGTCTTCAAGGGGTCTTACTGATTGGGAAATCTCATCTTGAGGGGGGCTTCGCGCTTAGATGCTTTCAGCGCTTATCCCGTCCGTACATAGCTACCCAGCGATGCCTCTGGCGAGACAACTGGTACACCAGCGGTACGTCCATCCCGGTCCTCTCGTACTAAGGACAGCTCCTCTCAAATTTCCTGCGCCCACGACAGATAGGGACCGAACTGTCTCACGACGTTCTGAACCCAGCTCGCGTACCGCTTTAATGGGCGAACAGCCCAACCCTTGGGACCTACTTCAGCCCCAGGATGCGATGAGCCGACATCGAGGTGCCAAACCTCCCCGTCGATGTGGACTCTTGGGGGAGATAAGCCTGTTATCCCCAGGGTAGCTTTTATCCGTTGAGCGATGGCCCTTCCATGCGGTACCACCGGATCACTAAGCCCGACTTTCGTCCCTGCTCGACCTGTATGTCTCGCAGTCAAGCTCCCTTATGCCTTTGCACTCTTCGAATGATTTCCAACCATTCTGAGGGAACCTTGGGGCGCCTCCGTTACTCTTTAGGAGGCGACCGCCCCAGTCAAACTGCCCACCTGACACTGTCCCTCGCCCGGTTTCACGGGCGCAGGTTAGAACTCCGATACGATCAGGGTGGTATCCCAACGGCGCCTCCGGCGAAGCTTGCGCTCCGCCTTCTCAGGCTCCCACCTATCCTGTACAGATCGTACCAAAGTCCAATATCAAGCTGCAGTAAAGCTCCATGGGGTCTTTCCGTCTTGTCGCGGGTAACCTGCATCTTCACAGGTATTAAAATTTCACCGGATCTCTCGTTGAGACAGCGCCCAAGTCGTTACGCCATTCGTGCGGGTCAGAATTTACCTGACAAGGAATTTCGCTACCTTAGGACCGTTATAGTTACGGCCGCCGTTTACTGGGGCTTCGGTTCACAGCTTCGGATTGCTCCTAACCGCTCCCCTTAACCTTCCAGCACCGGGCAGGCGTCAGCCCGTATACTTCGCCTTACGGCTTCGCACAGACCTGTGTTTTTGCTAAACAGTCGCTTGGGCCTTTTCACTGCGGCCCCCTCGGGCTATTCACCCTACCGAGGCACCCCTTCTCCCGAAGTTACGGGGTCATTTTGCCGAGTTCCTTAACGAGAGTTCTTCCGCGCGCCTTAGAATACTCTTCTCGCCTACCTGTGTCGGTTTGCGGTACGGGCACCATCACCTGGCTAGAGGCTTTTCTCGGCAGCCAGAGTACATGTTCTTCGCTACTTATATTTCGCTCCCCATCACAGCCCAGCCTTACGATGTGCGGATTTACCTACACATCAGCCTCACTGCTTGGACGGACACTTCCATCAGTCCGCAACGTTCCCCTTCTGCGTCACCCCATTGCTCATAACGGCTTACGGTGGTACAGGAATATCAACCTGTTGTCCTTCGACTACGCCTTTCGGCCTCGCCTTAGGTCCCGACTAACCCTGAGCGGACGAGCCTTCCTCAGGAATCCTTAGGCTTTCGGCGGACAAGATTCTCACTTGTCTTTTCGTTACTTATACCGGCATTCTCACTTGTATGCTGTCCAGCGCTCCTTACGGTACACCTTCAACCCACATACAACGCTCCCCTACCACTGATCTTACGATCAATCCATAGCTTCGGTGGCGTGTTTAGCCCCGTTACATTTTCGGCGCAGAGTCACTCGACCAGTGAGCTATTACGCACTCTTTAAATGGTGGCTGCTTCTAAGCCAACATCCTGGTTGTCTGTGCAACTCCACATCCTTTCCCACTTAACACACACTTGGGGACCTTAGCTGATGGTCTGGGCTGTTTCCCTCTTGACGATGGATCTTAGCACTCACCGTCTGACTCCTGGCTATAAGTCTATGGCATTCGGAGTTTGACTGAGCTTGGTAACCCTTGGCGGGCCCCGCACCCAATCAGTGCTCTACCTCCACGACTCTAGAATCCAAGGCTAGCCCTAAAGCTATTTCGGGGAGAACCAGCTATCTCCGAGTTCGATTGGAATTTCTCCGCTACCCCCACCTCATCCCCGCATTTTTCAACATGCGTGGGTTCGGGCCTCCAGTGAGTGTTACCTCACCTTCACCCTGGACAGGGGTAGATCACTCGGTTTCGGGTCTACACCCACGTACTTAGTCGCCCTATTCAGACTCGCTTTCGCTGCGGCTACGGCTTCTCACCTTAACCTTGCACGTGAACGTAACTCGCCGGTTCATTCTACAAAAGGCACGCCATCACCCATATAGAGGGCTCTGACTTTTTGTAAGCACACGGTTTCAGGTTCTATTTCACTCCGCTCCCGCGGTCCTTTTCACCTTT
>NZ_CP011388.1:1365000-1467500 GCF_001644605.1 Paenibacillus swuensis
TTGTTCAATGCCTTCTCCGTAGTTTCCCGGTGAATGGTGTTCTTAAACGCAACGAGCACCGCGTCGTCCGTGGCCGAAACCAGTTCGCCATCCGTAAACCAAGCATGAACGGTAATCTTGGTTTCCTTTACCCGCTGCAATGTCTTGCTCCACTGACCCAAGATCTTCTGTACATCCGGATGATCCTTCGCCAATACATACTCATCCAGTTTAGCCGTTCGCAGCGTACTCGGCGCAGATGCCCGAACCGTGGACCTCGGCTGATTCTTCGCCTCCGCGGAAGCGTTGCCGATATCCCCGCCCGCAAGCTTGACGCCGCTTTGCAGCAGTTGTTCAATCTTCTGCTCCAAGGCATTTACTTTAAGCTCAAGACGAGCCACTTCGCCTGCGCCGGCCGAAGTTCCAGCTTGAACATTGGAGCGTGCAGATGAGGCGCCTGGCTCCGGGAGGTCCAGACTGCAAAGCTTCATCATCGCGACTTCAAACAGTGTCTGGGGCTGAACGGAGTATTTCATCTCCGCCTGATAGTGATTCAGGATATCAATGTACCGAAAGATCCGCTCTTTATCATACAGGTCCAACACGTCCCCGAATGCTTCAACATTGAGGAGACGATCCGTCATTCGGGCCGCATTCGGCAGAAGCTTTAGCATTAGAATATCCCGATAGCAATAGATAAGATTCTCCAGCAGCTTCTCAGCGCTCTTCCCGTCTTGCATGAAGACGTCAATCTGCTCAAGCACATCGCCTATCTCCTGCCTGGCCACGGAGGCGGCAAGCTTGGCAAATTGCTCTGAGGCCACGCCCCCAGATACATCCAGCACGTCTTGATACGATATACGGTTTCCCGTGAATGAGATGATCTGGTCGAGCAAACTCACCGCATCCCGCATCCCGCCATCCGATAATCGCGCAATGTACTCGAGCGCATCCGCTGCCGCTTCGATACCCTCCTGCTTGGAAATCAGGCTTAGGCGGTCCACTTGATCCTGCAGCGAAATCCTCCGGAAATCAAATCTCTGGCAACGCGATATAATTGTAGCCGGCAGGCGGTGAGGCTCCGTAGTGGCCAGAATAAACATGACGTGCGCAGGAGGCTCTTCCAATGTCTTCAGCAGAGCGTTGAAAGCTTCTGTTGTTAACATGTGGACTTCATCGATAATGTAAACTTTGTAGCGCACTTCCGTTGGCGCGTACTTCACTTTATCGCGAATATCCCGAATTTCCTCCACGCCCCGGTTGGAAGCCGCGTCAATCTCAATCACATCCATGACGGAGCCCGATGTGATTCTGATACAGGCGTCACACTCATTACAAGGTTCCTCCGCAGGACCCCGCTCACAATTCACGGCTTTGGACAGAACCTTGGCGGCGCTCGTTTTACCGGTTCCACGCGGCCCGCTGAAGAGGTACGCATGCGTAACCCGGCCTTCCCGGAGCGCGTTCTGCAGCGTCTGCGTAATATGTTGTTGTCCTACAATTTCTTGAAACCGTTGAGGTCTCCAAGATCGGTATAGTGCTATGTGCGCCATAATAGTTACATCTCCAGAACGAATTAAAGCATGATTTTAACTTGATTGCTATTCCTAATTATACTATACATTGAAATACAAAAAAACAGCCACCCGAACAGCCGCTGTTTTATTGATCATTATAAGGGATACTGACGGTAAAGGTCGTGCCGTACCCTTTGGAAGAAACCCGGATGACGCCCCCGATATCATGGATGATGCGCTGACAGACGGAAAGCCCCAAGCCCGTCCCGTTCTCCTTGGTTGTAAAAAACGGATCAAATATTTTGTCCACGAGGAAAGCGGGTATACCCGGACCTGTATCATGGATATCGATGTTGACCCGGCGAACGTCATGATCCCGCTCTACCCGTTCGCTGATCGTCAAGGTCCCGCCCGATGACATCGCTTCAATGCCGTTTTTGCAAATATTCAGGAAAACCTGTTTCAGCAGTTCGCGGTTCGCAACCACCCTGGGAACGTCCAGGGTTGATTGAAACTGCACCGCCGCCCCGTGCAGAATCGCCTCATTATTAATGATGGGCAGAATTTCACGCAATACTGTAGAGACCTCGACCAAGTCAAACGATATATTCTTAGGCTTGCTCAACAGCAGGAATTCACTCACCAACTCATTAATTCGATCTATTTCGGAAAGCATAATCTCTGTATAGCTGTGCTCCTTGTCCATGCCTTTGTCTTGCAGGGTCTTTTTGAACATTTGCAGAAAGCCTTTAATGGATGTTAACGGATTCCGGATTTCGTGGGCCGTCCCCGCCGCAATCTGCCCGATCATGGCCAGCCGGTCGCTCCGCTGAACTTGCTCTTCCAGGGATCTGAGGTTAGACACATCTTTAAAGATCACATAGGCGCCAAGGATATTCCCCTCATTGTCTTTAAGCAGATTGGAGTCCATAAGCAATTCGTACCGCTTCTGATCATTCATCCAGGATACCGCGTGATTTCGCACAACCATTCCGTCCAAAATCGTCCTTTGCACCAGTTGATGACCCACCGGTACCGCCGCAAACACATCTTCCATCGTCTGGTTTAAGATAGCTTCCCTTTCGACACCCAGGATACTGCATGCTTTATCACTAATCTCAATGACTGAAAAATCCATGTCGAAAAGCATGATGCCCAGATTTACGGTCTTCATGAACGTTCCGGGAAATTGCTGCAATAAGATGGGCTCAAGCTCTTTCCTGACCTCTTTCAACACGAGCAAGTAAACTGTATCCTGACCTGAGTGTGTTCGGTAAATATAAACCTGCTTGCGCTCACCCTGTAACGTATCCACGATTAACATCGGCGGATTTGACTTGTTATCAGCACTTTTGAAAAACTCTTCATAAAGTTCCGGCACCGTTCCGCTCAAGGTCAAAATGTTTGTTAAGGGCCAGCCCACTAAATCCCCGGGCAGCATAGATGACGTATGTAATCGGGTAAACGATTCACTAGCCATCCTTATTCTTCCTTCCGTGTCCGTAACGACCATTGTCCCAGTCTGAATCTGGGTTATCAAGATCGCAAGCGCGTCCATCGGCTCCCGGAGTTCGTAAGCGGTCGTGTTCACTTCAACTCACCCCCTTCAATCCAACAGAAAAAAACGTATTTTATACCATTCTCTTACATTCGATTAAGGGCATTAAAAATCCTTCATAAAACAAAAACACTGAACACAAATTCCGAAAAAATTCGGAACATGTAGTCAGTGTTTATGTTGTACCTAAACTTAATAAAAGTAATAAGTACCGCGCACCTCTCATTGATCGTTGCGATCCGAGCGTTACTCCTATCGACGGCTCAAATCAGGCAACCCTCCGGCACATGGAACTTCCTGCTTACGGCTGCTTCCTTCCGGACCTGACCGGGTTCACAAGCTTCCATTGCGGAGGACCCGACTCTCAACACCACGTGTAAAAGTCGACCTCACATCACAAGACCTCTTCGAGGAATTGTGTCCCGCTGTAGCGGATTGCGGGTTACAGGGCACCGCTACCTCCCCACCTAGCACGGTAAACAATAGTATAGCCCAACGCATATGAAATAGCAACCACACGGTATGAATTGGCAACCTTAACGCAGGACATGGTCAAAATAGTTTAAATGACTTCGTTCCGGAGGTGACTTTGAATTCATATCTGGGCACATTAAAAGACAATAAGGAGTATGCCCTATTCTCGATCCGGCGCGTTTCTTCCGGCGAAAGCTGGTCTGCGATCTCCAAGTTTACAAAGGCATGGGGACCGTTTACCGTAATCTTGGCGTCCTTCACTTCCGGAATGGAAAAGATGGCTTGCCTCATCATATCCAGATCCCGCTCATTGGTCCGGGCCGTAGGGCTGATTCTTAAATTCGGATTGGCGCTGGACATACCCAGGTAACCATCATCCGCGTATCGCTTCGTATTCGAACTGGTGCCGGAACAGGATGCTGTAAACAACAAGGCCGCACCTGCCAACAATGCAAGTTTTCCACTGCGCATAGAAAAAAACCTCCCTCTCGGCGGCTTCGCTTTCGCGAATGCTGCCGTATCCATTAGGATGACCGAGGGAGGTTTGTTTATGCGGCACAGAGTACCTTAGATGTTGTATTTCTTTTTAAATTTATCCACGCGACCACCAACATCTGTAAACTTCTGCTTACCCGTGAAGAATGGATGGCATGCGGAGCAAATCTCAACACGAAGATTTTGCTTGATGGATCCAGTTTCGAACACGTTACCGCAAGCACAAGTTAGAGTTGTGATGTTGTAATTAGGATGAATTCCTTGTTTCATTCCATTCACCTCTTTCCGCCCTAAGCTTTCATGGAAGCCTAGAGTTATATAGACACATGATCGTAGTATATCACGAGCTCTTTATTTACGCAATATCCTGCGTCTTACAATTATTACAAAGCTTTGACAGGAGGAACATGCGTATACGATCCGATAACAACGCCCGGTAATTCCTCTTGAAAGATTTCAATCATCTGATTCATCCCCAAGATGTCGCCTTGCGCTTTAGGGATCAGGTTAAGATAGCTTTCCGGATCAATATTCAGATTACGCATCTGAATGAGTTTCAGATCCGTCCGGCGTGCGAATTCGATCATGGCTTCAATCTCTTCTTCCCGATCCGTTACGCCGGGGAAAATCAGATAATTAATGGACGTGTATACGCCTTTAGCGGCCGCGTAAATCATGGATTTCTCCACATGCGTTAAATTGTACCCGCGCGGTTTGTAGTACGCATTGTAGTGATCATCCAGCGCGCTGATGGTGCTCACACGCATCAAATCAAGACCTGCGTCCACAATGCCTCGGATATGATCAGTCAGTCCCGCATTGGTGTTGATGTTAATGTAGCCCAGCTTCGTCTGTTCCCTCACGGTCCGAATGGACTCGATAATGGTCTTCGCTTGCGTGGAAGGCTCGCCTTCACAGCCCTGCCCGAACGATATAATGCTCTCGGGTGTACGCAGATGCTCCAACATAATCTGGACCAGTTCGTCCACATGAGGCTTAAAGTTCATACGCGTCTGCGGCGCGGGAAAACCGCTGTCGTCCGGCTGCTCGGAAATACACCCAAAGCAACCCGCGTTACAAGAGAAGGATACGGGCACGGCGCCTTCCCAACGGCGCAAGAACGTGTTGGAAGCCGTCAGGCATTCATAACCTAACGCGCAATTGGACAAATGTGCGTACAACCGGTTATCCGGATACTTCGCTGTCAGCCGGTCAACTTCAATCTTGAGCTCTCCCGGGTCGCAATTCATCGGGTTCCACGGCTCGGGATCGTCGGTTTGGCGGGCTGCCACATAGAAAGCGCCGTCTTTCCAGACGACGGCCGTGTACCCGAACAAAGGGAATTTCTTCTCCTTGTCCGTCTTCACGTAGCTCGGTATGGACAATCGGGTAAACCCTTGCGGAAGCAGGGCGCCTACGGCATTATAATCACCCTGAAGCGGCACCATCTGCCCTTTCTTGGAGTCAAACCCGATGGCGCGCGTATCAGGAAGACTTACTAAAGTAGCTCCGTCCGGGAGCGGTATCAGCTCTTCTTCGAGCAGCTCTGTAATCATATCACCGCTGCGCCCCAAAGCCAGCAGCTCAGGGTGATCGAATACGTTCCCCTTCGGATCGGCATAGACTAAATGCATGTCTGTGTTCTCCTATTCATGTTGTTTCGATACTCTGTCATGATCCGTTATGGATTATGAGGCTGAATGATTCACTTTCTTGGATACAGAGTTGCTGCTGCTACTGCTGCGAGTCGCCGGCTTCTTCGCTGGCGCGGAGGCGGCAGGCGCCGTATCCAGACTGTCCAGGAACTCCTGATTCGTCTTCGTATCGCCAAGCTTCTTCAGGAATCCGTCTATAAACTCCAGCGAGTCATTCATATTCTTGCGAATGGACCACAATTTATCCAATTCCTCTTTTGTTAACAACATTTCTTCCCGGCGTGTTCCGGAACGACGGATATCGATCGCCGGGAAAATGCGGCGTTCCGCGAATTTACGATCCAGATGCAACTCCATGTTGCCTGTACCTTTAAATTCTTCATAAATCACGTCATCCATTCTGGAGCCTGTTTCCACCAAAGCTGTCGCCAAGATCGTGAGGGAACCGCCTTCCTCAATGTTTCTGGCCGAGCCGAAGAAACGTTTGGGACGATGGAACGCTCCCGGGTCAATACCGCCTGACAATGTTCTTCCTGTCGGAGGCACAACCAGATTATAGGCGCGCGCCAGTCTTGTAATGGAATCGAGCAAAATAACAACATCTTTCTTGTGCTCCACTAAACGCAACGCGCGCTCCAACACAAGCTCGGCCACTTTAATATGGTTCTCCGGCAATTCATCGAACGTGGACGCGATGACCTCACCATTAACTGAACGCTGCATATCGGTAACTTCCTCGGGACGCTCGTCAATGAGTAACACAATAAGTTCAATGTCGGGATGATTGTGAGAAATGCTGTTGGCGATTTCTTTAAGCAACAGGGTTTTGCCTGCTTTGGGAGGAGCAACAATTAGGCCGCGCTGCCCTAAACCAACGGGGGCAAGCATATCCATAATGCGGGTCGAAAGGCGATTAGGGGAAGTTTCAAGTACCATCTTTTTCTGTGGGTAAAGAGGTGTTAAAGCCGGGAAATGAAGCCGTTCAGCCGCTGTATCGGGATTCTCGCCGTTTACTGCATTAACTTGAAGCAGCCCGAAATAACGTTCATTTTCTTTAGGCGGCCGGCACTTGCCGGATACCAGATCACCGCTTCGCAGATCAAATCTCCGAATTTGGGAGGCTGATATATAGATATCCTCTGAACTCGGGAGATAGTTGATTGGGCGCAGGAATCCAAATCCTTCAGACAAGATCTCAAGTACGCCTTCCATAAACATCAGTCCGCTTTGTTCCGCTTGCGCACGAAGAATCGAGAAAATTAATTCTTTCTTCTTCATCTGGTTATACGAAGTAATTTGGTGCTTCTTCGCCAGTTTATACAGTTCTGTCAGTTTCATTGCTTCTAAATCGGCAATTTGTAAATCCATTAGTATATACCACCACACTATTCTATTTTCAAATCTATTAGGCTAGCTTAGCCAAACACGGTTCAATCTATTCGACTTTACTCTTATGAAGGTAAACCTCCGTCGAACCTGTCTCGGGAGGTTAACCGCCAAGCTGTTTACGAATCTTCCCGCCAAACTTCAGCGCCTAAATTGCGTAAATTATCCACAAGATAATCATACCCTCGGTCAATGTACTCGACACCGGTAATTTCCGTAACTCCCGAAACTGCTGTCAATCCGCCAATGACTAATGCAGCTCCTGCCCGTAAATCGGATGCTTTCACTTTAGCACCGTACAGAGGGCTGCCTTCTATAACTGCCGAGCGGCCTTCCACTTTAATCTTGGCCCCCATGCGTACAAGCTCGGGTACATGCTTAAACCGGTTATTGTATACATAATCGGTCAAGATGCTCGTCCCCTTGGCCTGGGTCAGCAATGAAGTCATGGGCGATTGCAGGTCCGTCGCAAAGCCCGGATACACCAGCGCTTTTACATCGATGGCCGTGTATTCCGGACGACCGATGACCCGAATCGCTTCATCCATCTCCACAATCCCGACACCCATTTCTTCCAGCTTGGCGGTAATGGCTTCCATGTGCTTAGGAATCACGTTATCAACAATCACGTCACCCCGGGTAGCGGCAGCCATAACCATGTAGGTTCCCGCCTGGATACGGTCGGGAATAATGGAGTGTCTGCAGCCGTGCATTTCCGAAACCCCTTCGATGCGGATCGTTTCGGTGCCGGCGCCCTTGATCTTGGCTCCCATGGAGTTCAACAATGTTGCTACGTCTATAATTTCAGGCTCTTTAGCCGCGTTTTCTATCGTTGTGAAACCTTTAGCTCTTGAAGCCGCAAGCATAATATTAATCGTTGCGCCCACACTGACAACATCAAGGTAAATTTTCGCGCCTTGAAGCTCTTTGGCCCGTATGTGTATACACCCGTGGTCATTCGTCACTTCCGCGCCCAGTGCTTCGAAGCCTTTAATATGTTGATCAATCGGTCTCGGCTCGAAATTACAGCCGCCGGGAAGTCCGATCACCGCTTCACCGAATCGTCCTAGCATCGCTCCCATCAAGTAATAGGAGGCTCTTAATTTCTTTACGTTTCCGTTAGGCAGAGGCTTGGATTTAGCCTTCGTCGGATCAATGACCATCTTGTCACCGAACCAGTTTACGGAGGTTTCAAGCTCCCCTAGAATCTCGGTTAAAATGCCTACATCGCTCAGCTTAGGCAAGTTATCCAGTGTTACAGGCGTTTCAGCCAGTATGGCTGCGGGAATCAGAGCTACCGCGCTGTTCTTCGCGCCACTGATCTGCACGGTCCCGCGGAGTGGTCTGCCGCCGGTTATCATCAATTTTTCCATGGATCTAGCAATCCTCCTACTTCAGCCGCAAAAGAAGTGAAAAGGAAAAACACCGCCGAAACGGTGTATTTTCCTTCTTGTCATGCGTTGCTATCATTCGGGATTAAGCTTGGTTGGAACTTCCGAACAAACGGATTTTCTCTTGAACGACTTCAACCATTGCGTTACGCGCAGGTGTCAGATATTTACGAGGATCGTAAACTTTACCGTCTTTATTCAAAACTTCGCGGATTGCGTTCGTGCAAGCCACTTGGTTCTCAGTGTTCACATTAATCTTACCGGCGCCAGCTAAGATCGCTTGGCGAATATCATCATCAGGAACGCCGGATCCGCCGTGTAATACAACCGGTACCGGAATAGCCTTAGCTACTTGCTGGATAATGTCAAACTTGATGTCCGGCTCGCCTGCGTACATACCGTGTGCGGTACCTACTGCAATCGCAAGACAGTCTACGCCTGTTTCTTCGTAGAAACGGATCGCTTCTTCCGGTTTAGCCAGGGAAGCATTCGCTTCGTCAACGGAGATGTCATCTTCCACGCCGCCGATTGTTCCAAGCTCGCCTTCAACGGAAACGCCCATAGCGTGAGCCGCTTTAACAACTTCCTTCGTCAGACGGATGTTCTCTTCCAGAGAGTAGTGGGAACCGTCGAACATGACGGAAGAGAAGCCCGCGCGGATACATTGCATAGCTACTTCAAAGCTGCTGCCGTGATCCAGGTGAAGCGCGATCGGCAATCCGGATTTCTTAGCAGCCGCCTGAGCGATTGCTACGGTAAATTCCATACCCATATATTTCAGTGCGCCTTCGCTGACACCATAAATAAAAGGGGAATTCTCTTTCATTGCGGCTTCAACGATCGCTTGCGCAAATTCTAAGTTGTTCATGTTGAATTGACCCACCGCAAACTTGTTCTCTTTCGCTTTCGGTAAAAACTCGTTCATGGAAACCAATGGCATGTCTTTCTTTCCTCCTGTATCCTTCAATTGTTTCTACTGTAGTTTGTTCAGCGTTATTATAACATATTAACTTCACAAAAAGGAAACAAGCTTAAGCTTGTCCCGTCCTTATGACTATAAAAAAAAGGATCCTGAACTCAGGATCCGAATGCAAATCGGCTTTGATCTTTGCCTAACTGGGTATTCACAGCTTGAATCATTTCATCAATGTCAAACGGCTTGGTGAAATGCATTAACGCGCCCAGCTCCGTGGATTCTTTAATCATATCCAACTCGCCGTAAGCCGTCATCATGATGACCTTGATTTCTTGATTCATCTGCTTGATGTGCTTCAGAATTTCCAGCCCGTCCATGCCCGGGATCTTCATATCCAACAGAACCAAGTCCGGTGATTCCTTCCGCACAATCTCCAAAGCCAGTTTTCCGTTCGAGGCTTGGAATGTGTTATACCCTTCACTGCTGAACACTTCGAGTAGCAGGACACGGATGCCGTTCTGGTCGTCAACAATCAGCACTTTCTTCTTATCCAAAACTATTCCCTCCCGAGAAATGCGAAACGCCGCCCTATCTCAAGGATTCTTTGCTGACTGAAAACTGCACGTTGGGGCTCATTCGCGAATGTAAGATGTAAAGTATGCGTTGCAACACCTTTCGGTATATAATTCGCTCTTGATTTCCAAATTCCTGCTGTTTCTCTCTATATTCCCAAATAAAAATTATTTGTTAAGATTGTAATCAAATGCCGCTTGCACAAACCCTCTGAATAATGGTTGCGGGCGGTTCGGTCTGGACGTGAATTCCGGGTGGAACTGCACCGCCAAGAACCAAGGATGATCCGGAAGCTCAACGATTTCCACAAGGCGTCCATCCGGGGAAGTACCCGAAATTTTAAGCCCTACGCTCTCGATTAACTCACGGTATTCGTTATTAAACTCGTACCGGTGACGGTGTCTCTCGTAAACCAGTTCATCGTCATAGCATTCCATGGCAAGCGAACCTTCGCTAAGTTTGCAAGGATACAGACCAAGGCGCATCGTGCCGCCGAGATTTTCAATATCCTTTTGCTCAGGAAGAAGGTCAATGACAGGGTAGGATGTTGTAGGGTTGATCTCCGAAGAGTTCGCTCCGTCCAGTCCGGCAAGGGAACGCGCATACTCGATTACAGCCACTTGCATGCCCAGGCAGATGCCGAAGAACGGAATTCGCTGCTCGCGGGCATAGCGGATGGCCGACACTTTACCTTCAATACCGCGATCGCCAAAACCGCCGGGAACCAGAATACCTTGTACGCCGCTCAACAACTCGCCCGCATTATGATCGTAGATTTCTTCGGCATTCACCCAACGAATTTTAATTTCGGAGTCACAGTCAATTCCTGCGTGTCCCAAAGATTCTACAATACTCAAATAAGCATCATGCAACGCGACATATTTACCGACAATGGCGATTTCCGTCGTGTGCTTCAACGATTTCACGCGCTCTACCATCGATCTCCATTCGGTCATATCCGGTGCCGGGGTTTCCAGCTTCAAGTGGTTCACAACGATCTCATCCAAGCCTTGTTCTAAGTACATTAAAGGCACATCGTATAACGTATCCGCGTCCAAACCTTCTATAACCGCGCCAGTATCGATGTCGCAGAACAAGCCGATTTTGCGTTTCATGTCATCGGTCAGTTTATGCTCTGTCCGGCATACGATCACATTCGGTTGTATTCCGATGCTGCGCAATTCTTTAACGCTATGTTGAGTCGGCTTGGTTTTCACTTCACCGGCTGCTTTTAAGTATGGAATCAGTGTAACGTGAATGTACATCACATTCTCGCGGCCTACGTCACTCTTAATCTGACGAATGGCTTCGAGGAAAGGCAAGCTCTCGATATCGCCGACCGTACCGCCGATTTCCGTAATGACGACATCGGAACCGGATTCCTTGCCCGCGCGGAACACTCTGTCTTTAATCTCGTTGGTGATATGCGGAATAACCTGTACCGTACCGCCCAGGTATTCACCGCGTCTCTCCTTGGTGATAACTGAAGAGTATACTTTGCCTGTCGTAATATTGCTGTTCTTCGATAAGTTAATATCAATGAAACGCTCGTAGTGACCCAAATCCAAATCCGTCTCCGCCCCGTCATCGGTAACAAACACTTCACCGTGCTGGTAAGGGCTCATCGTTCCCGGGTCCACATTAATGTAGGGGTCAAATTTCTGGATGGTTACTTTCAAGCCTCTGTTCTTCAACAATCTCCCCAGCGATGCGGCCGTGATTCCCTTCCCTAAAGAAGACACAACCCCGCCTGTTACGAAAATATACTTTGCCACTTCATTGTTCCTCCTCTAGAGTTATGGATCTATTTTTTCCTAATTCAAGCGATTCATGAAAAAACATGCAAAATAATTCCTTACCCACAAAATTACACACAAAAAAAAGAAAGCGCACCCGTCGAAACGGGGCACTTTACAGGGTATTTATATAAGAAAATTGTAAATGTAATTTTTTAGCCCGAAGCATAGTTTACCTCGTACTCCGAGTGATGTCAAGAAGAAGCCTTGAGGTCAAGAGAGTCTTGGATTACTTGTCTTCCTCTTCATCTAGATCCGCTTCTTCTTCATCTTCCTCCGCATCGTCTAACTCTTCATCGATTTCGGCGTCAGCATCTTCGTCTTCAATCTCCGCGTCCTCGATGGCTACGTCGTCTTCCGCTTCTTCGACGTCTTCATCTTCACCATAGAGCTCTTCGCCCTCTTCGTCGAAGCTGTCGTCTCCGCTGTATGCGTCTTCCTCTTCAGCGAACATGTCGTCGTCATCCAGATCGTCGTCCTCATCGTTGATGATCCGCGGACGCTTGGCTCCGCCGGTCACGTTGTCGTCACCTTTCTCGACAGGATACCAACGCTTCAAGCCCCACAGGTTGCTGCCTATGCAAGCGAAACGGCCGTCAATATTTATTTCCGTATATATTTGTGCGATGACCTGCATCACTTCTTCTTCGCTCAGACCTTTAATCTTGGAAATCTCCATCATCAGGTCACGATAATAAAAGGGAGTATTCGCCGCTTTCAGTACCTCGAAGGCCAAGTCGACCATAGGCATTTCTTTGGCTTGCTCCGGGTTGATTTTTAACGCGTAAGAGCTGCTCATCCCTGACACATCCTTTCACATTCACAATTAGGCATATTTATTAAACTATCCATTATCTCACTAAGTAAAACCTATTTTATACAAAAAATCAACTTTCGGGACAAAAAAAAAGATGCGAAGGAAAAATCCTTCGCAGGTGACTGTATCCTCTGCTATGGCGAACCCTGTTTCACCATAGCAGATTGCCTAGAAAGAGCATATGCCCTTACTCCATACTATGAGCGCCCGACAGGAATGACACGGTCCGGAGCCTATTTATTCCAATATCAGGCAGTGTCCCCAAGCCGGAATAATGCCCCCCACATAAGATAGGTTAAATTGTTAATTGTACAGGGGGTATTCCCATTGGACCATGTCGGGTTCTGGCATTTGTTGCATGATGAAATCAACGAGAGTCCGATCCAGCAGCCGCGACATATTATTCGCTTCCACAATCCAACGGAATATGCCCGGTGTATCGGACAACTTAAACGGCTTCAGCCCACCCTTGCCAAACTTGTTGAAGTTCAGGACATGAAGCTGATCCATGGCGTGTCCTGCAATCTTCATTCGGTTTCCCACATTATCAAAGCCCATAGCCGGCACCTATATGTTGAAGAGGATGTCGTCGCCAGGGTGCATGAATCGTCTCCGTTGACCTCCTTCAGCAATAAGCGCTTACCTTGGGGCGTGCGTCAGATTAAAGCCCCCGCGGTGTGGAACAAATCCACGGGCAGCCGCATCCGGGTAGCCGTTATTGATACAGGCGTTGATCATCAACACCCGGATCTTCGGCACTGCCTGTCCAAGGGTGTCAACCTGATCCAACGCCGGATGCTGCCCCATGACGATAACGGCCACGGCACCCACATCGCCGGAACCATTGCCGCAGCCGGACAGCAGCACGGCCTGGTCGGTGTCGCGCCGCGGGCAAGCATCCATGCCGTGAAATCATTCGACAAGAACGGCGCCGCGTTCATATCCGATATCATCCTTGGTATCGATTGGTGCGTCCGCAACGGCATCGATATCATCAATATGAGCTTCGGCATGAAAAGCCGCAGCGACTCGCTGCTTCAGGCGGTGCGCGGCGCCTATCAAGCCGGTGTTATCATTGTCGCGTCCTCCGGAAATGAAGGCAAAAAGCTGACCATGGACTATCCGGCCCGCTACCCCCAGACCATTTCCGTCGGCGCGATCGGCAAGGACAACCGCGTCGCTCCTTTCAGCAACCGAAGCAAAAAAATCGATATTTACGCGCCCGGCGAAAAGATCATGTCCACCTGGCTGCGGGGTAAATATCACGAGCTGAGCGGCACCTCCATGGCCACCTCGCATGTCAGCGGTGTCATCGCCTTGCTGCTATCGGCCAAACCGGGGCTCAAGCCTGATGAGATCCGCAAGCTGCTGAAGAAAGGTTCGATCCCGCTTCGCGAAGCGAGAATAAAAGGAACCGGGCGCATTGATGCCGCCCGGCTCTTCCGTGCTATGAGATAGCCGGTTTCGCTCCCGGCTGCTGCGTTAGTGTTGGGTGTTCCGCTCTTCTTCGGTGTCTGTTTCCGCCGTACTATTCGTCATCTGATCCGGCGCGGATACGCCGATCAAGCCAAGAACGTTACGAATCACAACTCGCACGGCATCCAGCAAGGCCAGTCGGGCTTGCGTCTGCTCTTGGTCATCCGTAATCGCCTTGTGCGCTTTGTAATAGCTATGAAGTTGTCCCGCCAATTCGTATACATAACGAACGAGGCGATGAGGCGCAAAACCTTGCGCGGCAACGGCAATCTCTTCAGGCAGCACGGCCATCTTAAGCAGCAAGTCATACTCGGCGTCAGCGGTTAACGCATGCAGATTCACTTCGCTAAGCGGAAGCAATTGAACGCCTTGCTCCTCCGCTTTGCGGAAAATACTGCAAATCCGGGCATGCGCGTATTGCACGTAGAACACCGGATTCTCGTTGGAAGTGGAAATCGCCAAATCCATGTCGAAATCCAGATGAGAATCCATGCTGCGCATCGTGAAGAAGTAGCGGATGGCATCCACGCCGACTTCATCCATAAGATCTTCCATCGTGACGGCTTTCCCCGTCCGCTTGGACATCTTGACTTTCTCGCCGTTCTGGAACAGGCTGACCATTTGCGCGATCAGCACGATGAGTTTATCCGGGTCGTTCCCCAGCGCCGACATCGCCGCTTTCATCCGCGGAATGTACCCATGATGATCCGCGCCCCAGATGTTGATGATTTGATCGTAACCGCGGGCATACTTGGTTTTGTGGTAAGCAATATCCGGCGTCAAATACGTATAACTGCCGTCGTTCTTGATCAGAACACGGTCTTTGTCATCCCCGTAATCGGTCGTGCGCAACCAAGTCGCTCCGCCGTCCTCGAAAGTCTGACCTTTCGCCTTCAGATCATCCAGCGCTTCAATGACTTGCCCGGACGTGTAAAGTGATGTTTCACTGAACCACTCCTGGAAATGCACGCCGAACCGGCCAAGGTCCCGTTTAATCTTATTCAATTCTTTCTCTAAACCGTATGTTCTAAAGAACTCAAGACGCTCTTCTTCAGGCATATCGGCGATGACATTACCCTTCTCGGCGATCAGGTCCTTGGCGAAACCCTTGATGTCCTCCCCGTGATAACCGTCCTCAGGCATATCCACTTCCTGGCCAAGCGCTTGCAGGTAACGCGCCTCAATGGATTTCGCCAGGTTCATCACCTGATTGCCCGCATCGTTAATGTAATACTCCCGGGTAACTTCATAGCCCGCGAAATCAAGCACGTTGCATAACGCGTCGCCTACCGCCGCCCCGCGGGCATGGCCCAAGTGCAAGCTGCCGGTCGGATTCGCGCTGACAAACTCCATCTGTACGCGTTGCCCTTCGCCCATTTGGACACGGCCGTAATTCTTTTGTGCCTCCGCGACTTCCTGCAAAACGTTGTACAGGTAGCTGCGGTCCATAAAGAAGTTAATAAATCCAGGTCCGGCAATTTCCGCCTTCTCGATTCCTGCCGAAGACTTATCCAAGTGTTCCAAAATGCTCTCGGCAATCTGTCTGGGATTCTTCTTCGCCAGCTTTGTCAGTTGCATGGCCGCGTTCGTGGAGAAATCGCCGTGCGCCTTCTCCTTCGGCACTTCCAGCGCAACTTCCACCGACGTTCCGGCTTCCACGATGCCTGATACGGAAATAGCCGCAGCAATAGCATCTTTCAAGCTTTGTTTCATTTGTTCCAATGCGCTCATTTAAGGTCAAACCTCCTGGTAATTCATCTTTATAGTATAATTCCCGGCAAGCTCGCCGTTCACATATAGATCATAGTTCAACTGCAGCTTCCCGGTATTCTCGGCAATATCCGCTTCTATGCGTTGGGTATCTGTCTCCAGGGACAGCGCGGTGAATGGTGTTCGGTACGTTCCCGGCAACTTTCGGCCTACCATGAACATCTGATCGGACTCCACTTCGCCATGACGGATAATCTTCACTTCCATCGGCACAATCTTCACAGTGGTCATCGTTCGGCCCATCGCCTCGTCCGTCTCCGGGTAGCGCAGATATACGGTGCCTTCCTTGCGGTAAAGACTGCCTTCCACCTGCTGTACATAGGTTTCCCCGTCATGCCTGCTCTCTACGGTCAGTTGCACGGTTGTCCCGGTAGCCATAACATTCTACTCTCCTGTCTCCATAAATCCTTACGACTATAATATACACTTCCCGTTTAACATTCAAGGAAGCGCAGCGAAATTGATAAGTGCATGATTCGCCGTTCGATAGCGCAAAATATGCCAATCTTAGATTATTTCGGGAGTTGAACCTATGAATGCCGCTTCAATGCCTACATCCGTTGATACCGACCTCAAGTTGAATGAGCAAACTTTACGCGCTAGAGTTCATCATACGGCCGACCTGGATATTAAGAAGTTTGCGCTCTCCGCATCGGATACTCCGGCGTTCGTCGCCTATATGAAAGGTGCTGTCGACGAACAGAAACTCTATAATTATCTGCAGCCTCTGTTATTAAACAGCTTCCCGACCGCTCATCCCCGAGGGGACGCAACGTTCGGTCAAATTAAACAATCCTCAGAATGGGAAGTTATCCAGTCCTCCCTGTTCGAAGGCATGTCCTGCGTATTCATTCAAGGCGAATCCCAGGTTATCCTCTTAGATACGACCTCGTGGCCCGTAAGCCCAGTCACGGAGCCGCAATCTGAGTTTACACTGAAAGGCGCTCGAATCGGTTTCAATGAGTCCGGCGCATCCAGCCTAGCCATGATTCGAAGCTATCTGCCCACATCTGATTTGCGAATTCGCAAGATGACCGTTGGCACTGCAACCAAAACCCAAGTCTATCTTCTTTCCATGAAGAATATCGCTGATGAGGAAGACATTGAAGTATTAGCGGACCGCATTGCCCGTACGGATACCGATGCGATTCTGAATACAGGAGAGCTCGTGGAGTATATTGAAGATCGGCGCTTTACCTTATTCCCTCAGTTTGTTCTCACGGAGCGTCCGGATTGGGTAGCGACCAACCTGTTAAACGGTAAAGTAGCCCTTGTGGTGGACCGCTCGCCGCATGTGCTCCTTGGTCCCGTCTCGTTCCTTTCCTTCTTTCATTCCGTCGACGATCACAACATGCGCTGGCCTGTCGCTACGTTCTTCCGATTGTTAAGATTCGCCGGCTTGCTTATTGCCGTATTGCTGCCTTCCTTCTATATTGCGGCCATCTCGTTTCATTATGAAATCATCCCTATTGATTTGGTTTATTCCATCGGCATTTCTCTGGAACAGGTTCCGTTTCCGCCGATTATTGAAGCGCTGTTCATGGAAATCACCTTGGAGATGCTGAGGGAGGCTGGCTTACGCCTGCCATCCAAGATCGGTCAGACGATCGGGATTGTAGGAGGTATCGTCATCGGACAAGCCGCCGTGCAAGCTAATTTTGTCAGCAATATTATGATTATCGTAGTCGCCCTGACCGCCATCGCCTCCTTCATCCAACCGAATCAAGATATGGGCTCCGCTCTGCGCCTGCTGCGGTTCCCTTTCATGTTGGCCGCTTACTTCATGGGCTTGATCGGCATCGTCATCGGCATCATGATCGTTGTCATTCATGTGCTCTCCCTTCAATCTCTGAATAAATCGTATACCGCTCCGTTATTTCCCGTCCGATTGGGCAAATGGAAGTCCGCTATCCTGCGTCTCCCCTTAACAACGTTGAAGAGGTCGTCCAAATGAAAATCATGAAGAGAGACGAAATGAACCTGACGCAGTATATCCTCTACATCTACAAGACGCAGATCGGTATCGGTATCCTGACGTTGCCGCGCCTTCTGATGGAGGAGGGGAATACAGACGGCTGGATCTCCATTATCATCAGCTATGTTATAACCATAGCCGTAAGTTACATGATCATCCGCATCATGGAACGTTTTCCGACTATGACGTTATTCGAGGTGCTGAATTGTTTGTTCGGCCGTTGGATCGGAGGATTGCTTCGGTGGGTTTGGGTCATCTATATGTTCTTGGCCGCCTTTACGGTGCTGTTCACAACGATTTTCATTATTCATGTCTGGATTTTGAGAAATACAGCCTCTTGGATCGTGATGGCCGCCTATCTGGTCCCCTTGTTTCTTGTGGCCCGCAGCCCCATGCAGATTCAGGGTCGGTATGCGGAATTTGTATTTATTTCATCCCTGTGGATGTATCCGATGCTGTTCTTCCCGTTGAATGACAGTCAATTGTTGAATTTGTTACCTGTTTTTAAGGAAGGACTTCTCCCCATTATGAAAGCAGTCAAGATCTCCATCCTGCCTTACCTTGGATTTGAGCTGGCCTTCTTCCTATACCCCTTCCTGATCCAGAAGAAATCCGCGTTCAAAGGCATTGTGATAGCCAACACCATGTCCTTAGCCCTCTATTTACTGGTTACCCTTGTGGCTTTCGTCTATTTCAGCAATGAGGGTCTGAAGGATTATTATTGGCCCACCCTACAGCTGCTGAAGACGATCAAGTTCACTTTCATTGAACGATTCGAGATCGTGTTTCTCTCCTTTTATTTAATTACACTGTCTCAAACCATCGCGCCGTATCTACATTTCTCTACCGTCGGCATGTCCTGGGGACCCCGATTCCGTTCCAATCAGGTATCTCTGGTGTGCTCCGCGGCAGGCATGTTCACGCTGTCTGTATTCTATAGTCCTTCCTATCATGAATTGGAACAATTATCCTCGCTGTATAATTACACTGGACTCGTGATGGCATTCGGTTTTCCTTGTTTACTGGGGTTGTATTTATTGTGCGTACCGGGGGCCGCAAGAAAGGGGGAAAGACGAACATGAAGCTCTGGTTCCAAGCGGTCATCGTCGCTCTATGCTGTATCCTGACCGGTTGCGCCGACCGGCTCGACCTCGAGCATACATCGATGATATTGATTACCGGCATTGATGTGTCGGAGGAGGACAATAATGACATTCAGGTGTTCTCTAAAGTGTTGCAATTCGACGAAGACGCCAGTAAAAAGGAAACGAATCTCTCTAATCAATCAAAAACGTTGCGCGAAGCCCGGACTAACTTCAATTCAGAGAGCAGCGGCATCGTCGTCGCCGGCAAAACACAAATTTTTGTAGTGAGCAAAGCCCTGTTAAGAAAGAAAGATTTATACCCCTATCTGGATGTGTATTTCAGAGATGCCAAAAATTCAAACAGCGCCTTGATTTCCGTCTGTGATTGCTCCATTAAGACATTGTTCGAGTACAAGACTCCCCAACAGCCTGTCCTGACCGAGTATATTCGCAAACTCATTGAATTTGGGTATGCGGAAGAAATTACAGTGATGACCACGATGGAGAAGTTTCATTACATGCGATTCGAGAAGGGCTTGACGCCTTCCATTACTGAAATTAAACCTGTGAAGAACACCATTAAAATTATGGGGACCAGTTTGATTAACAGCAACGGTAAATGTGTCGAGCTCTTGAATTTCAAAGAAAGCGCATTGCTGTTGTTATTGAAGAACGATACAACCAATAATATGTCATATTTATTCAATCTGAAGATTCCTCCAAGGGACGACACTATACAGTTGAACATGAATATGAAACAAGGCCGGCCGAAAATAAAGACCCGTTACCGCAAAGGGAAATTTCACTTTGATATCCGGATCCCTCTAGAGATGGAGGTAACGGAAGTCAATGTTCATATTGATTTCGAGAAGCAGGAAACCAAGCTAATCCGTATGATTGAGCAGCAGTTGAATCGGGATCTCATGAAGTTGATTCACAAAACCCAGAAACGGAAAATAGACCCCGTTGGTATGGGGGTCTACGCCAGAGCACAGCAATACAATCACTTCAAGGGGGTCCAGGACCATTGGACCGATGCCTACGGGGATGCTGAATTCCATATCACAACGGATGTGAAGATTAATCGGTATGGCGTGATTAAAGGCTTTGTTCCGTAGAAGCGAGCCCTCTTATGAGTCAGGGAAGGAGGCTTTCGTAAGGGAACAATTCGGTATGGTCGCCGTTTGCATATGAAAGGCGCTTAGTTGAATCAAGAAATAGCAGGTTTCCGGTTGATGGTGCTCCAGAAAACGCAACGTAGTCCGCGACAATAATCTCGTACCCCGATACTGCGCGATAATCATCTCTACGTACTTATAGAATTGCACCGTCATCTCGGCCGCTTCCGCCGCCATCTGCTTCTGGACGTCGAAGCCAGGTTCAAGAAAGCGCAAGTAACCTTTAATCGCGTCGTTCTTCACGATGAGCGCCTGAAAGGCGGCAATGAAATCGTCGGTCTGCTTCAGCTTGCGGAGCTCCACCGGGTCGAGTATATTTCGAAGCAAGACGGCATGACCCAGCTGATCCCCAAGCCAAAGGTCAAATAAGCCCGTTAAAGGTAACGGCGTATAATCCTGACCTTGCATATAGAAGGTTAGAATTCGCAGATATTCCAAATTCTCTTCCAGTGTGCCGTTTAAGTAAGACGGTGTTGTGTTAAGGTTCACCTCGTTCAGAATTCTCCGTCTCTGCATCTCCCCTTCAAATCGATAATAACCTAAGGCGATCGGATAAGATGCTTGGGCGAATGCGATCATGGAAGCGTCCGTCACGGTCGACATCCCGGGAATCGTCCCCAGCTGCCGGAGCAATTCCTTGAACGCATCTATATACGATTGCGCTGCACGCACGGCATCCGTTTCCATAGGAGATAGGAAATCGCGTATAAAAATCGCATGATCTTCCAAAATCTGCAGCCAGAACTGATGTTCTTGCCACGGCGAAATGCCATGTATGGATAGTGTCATGTTAAACCCCCTGTCCCAATTAGCTTCTACATCAGCATTATATGGTGTTCGTCCAGGGATTCATGACATAAATATATAAAAAGAGTAAAGCCATGCAGTTGGACTCTTATCCGTCTTCTCTGTAAGGATTCTGCAATTCCGACAGACTTTCGAGCTGGTTCTTCTGAAATTCATGCGCTCGCTCATTCTCCCGTTCCGGCGAGCAGATCCGTCTAAGTTCCTCTTCGAGCTCCTGTGCCTTGTCGGGATGGGCTTCGTACACATTCCTACGTTCATCGGGGTCTTCACTCAGGTGGAACAGCTGATGAGGGGCTTCCATGTAATAGATCAGCTTCCACGCACCCTTGCGAATCATGTAAGCGCCGGATCGGGTACCATGCCCGTGGTATTCGGAGAAAATTACCCGATCCTCATCCTGTGCCGCAATGGTTTGCAGCGGCTCCCCGACCCAACTTGCGGGCCTCGGCACTTGGGCCGCATGGAACAGCGAAGCTTGCACATCATGCAGGTCGACAGGAGTAGTGACCTCCGCCGCCTTGGCATACCCCGGGCCGGCGGCCAGGCAAGGAATGCGCACCGAATCCTCGTATAAGGAGCATTTCCACCACATCCCGAATTTACCGAGCATCTCCCCGTGATCCGACGTATAGATGATTTGTGTCGTATTCAGGAGACCTTGCGCTTCCATCTTGTCCAGCAATCTTCCCAGTTGATCGTCCACGAAAGCCACATTCCCCGCATACCCTCTTCGAAGCCCCCGAATCTGTTCTTCTGTGAATAGATCCGTTTCGAAATGGCCGCGCAAATCACGCGCATATTCATGTCTAGCACTTTCCTCATCTCTACCCCATGCCGGCAAATCCGCGGCTTGCGGATACAAGTCCCAATAAGGGGAGGTGTTCCATTGCGGGAAGTGAGGATTTACCAGGTTGATCGTTAAACACCAGCGGCTTTGAATCGTTGGAGAGACTTCATCCAGCCAACGCAATGCGGCATCCATGACCTTCAGGTCATTGTTGAAGGCATCTTGCTTTACGCCGTATCCGTCCGCTCGTTGAGCTGCGCCTTTCCGAATGGATAGCGGGCGGCGCCCAAAGTGGGCATCTCCGGGCACAGGCCGATCCTTGCTGTAATGCATTTCTGAAAACCCCAGTTGCTCTCCTGGCGCATACACATCCGTTTTGCCGAAATAAGCCGTGTACACGCCCTGTTCCCTTAACACATCGCCATACGTTGGAGCATCGCTTGGAATGCCGAGGTTACAATTGCTGTAGTTCTGCAGCTCATGTACCCGCTTTCCCGACATGAAAGCGCTCCGGCTCGGGCTGCACAAAGGCGAAGGACAATACGCATGCCTGTAGACCGTTCCTTGGTCCCGGAGACGTTCCATATTCGGAGTACGTATGTAAGGGTGGCCGTATACCGAGGAATACAACGGGTTATGCTCATCGGATATCATTACTATGGAATTGTTCATGGCAGCTGAAACTCCTTCATTATCGCCGCGCTTCGGCTTCGGTGACCCGCCGTTGACCGCTGCGTTTCTCTTCCGCCGGCAATATGAGCGCCTCTTCCTCCCCGGCTTGAACCATCCTCTTCAGCAGACGCTCCCTCAGCACAGCCTTCACTTCCCGATGGGACTCATAATGAATCAAATTATGAAGCTCGTAAGGGTCGGCCTGAAGATCATACAAGTATTCCTCTACATAAGTATCGGATGAGGCATCCGTCCGATTCGGTTCGGGCGATGCTACGGAATACTTCCATCGCGACGTACGAAGGGCTCGGCCGATTTGAGCTTCGCTGATCTGTACGTAAACATCGTCAGGCCAATCCTCCGTTTCCCTGCGCAGCAAAGGCTGAATCGGACGGCCCTGCATGGCGTCCGGCACCGGAATTCCGGCCGCTTTCAGCAATGTCGGCGGTATATCGATAAGACTGATCAGCTCGCGGATTTGGCCTCGACTGTCAAAGCCGGGTCCGATGAGCGCAGTCGGTACCCGAATGGAACTTTCGTGGCAAGACCGTTTATATTCGGCGTTGCGCGTCTTGAAGTGACAGGCATGGTCCGAAGTAAACAGAATAATCGTGTCGTCTGCCAGGTCCAGGCTCTTTACGGCATCCCAGACACGGCCGAGCGCTTCATCAAGCCGCTTGACCATCCCGTAATATCCGCCCAAATGCTGGGCACTCGTTCCCCCGAGCGCGGCCAGGTCCGGCGGCGCCCACCTGCCCGTATAGCTTTCCTGATAGACGTCCGGCGAAGGATAGTCGTCGCGATGATTCTGGTGATGCGGCTCCAGGAAAGACAAGAAGAGAAAGAACGGATCGTTCTGTTCCCTGTCTATAAACCGGATCGCGTCATCCGCTAACGCATCCACCCGATAACCCGGTAACTTGACACGCTCGTTATCGTTATTGAACAGGACCGCGTCGTACGCGTCGGACGTCATTTCCAACGCGTTCGCCCCCAGCCAATAATCATAGCCCCCTCGCTTCGCCTCCGGCACCGGATTCTCATCCGCAAGATGCCACTTGCCGATATAACCCGTTCGGTATCCGGCTTCCCGGAAGTAATGAGCTAACGTTCTTGTGCCTTCCGGAAGCGGAATCTGATTGCGGTGGCATCCCGTGGTGGTCGGGTAAAGCCCTGTCTGCATCGCCGATCGCGCAGGACCGCAAACCGGCTGGCAAGTAAACGAATGGTACAGATGGGTACCCCGCACAGCCACCCGGTCGAAATTCGGGGTGAGTCCCAGCGGGTTGCCATGTACCCCGGCCGTATCCCACCGCTGCTGGTCTGTGAAAAATACGATGATGTTCGGTTGCGTGCCTCTTCGTGCCATCCGGATCGTCTCCTCGCAATCTTTTTGAAGAACACATGCTGCTCTCTATGCTCTTAACGCTTGTAATCCGCAGCCGTGAAATCTTTGGTCGCATCCCAATGCGGGAACGTAAAATCTTTGCGGCTCACTTGAACACCTTCCGCCGTCACTTTCTTCAATGCATCGTCGAGCCCTTTGTTTAATTTCTCGTCGTACGCTTTGAGCAAGGCTGGCGCGTCTTTCTCTGCGCCCGTCAGCACCGATTGCAGAATCTCGTTAAATCCCGGCTTGACCTTCGGCTGACCCAACGTGCCGAGCTCTAGAACGACCTTGGATGTCTGCGGATTCTGAATAGCATAGTCCGGTCTCAGGCGCAGCACTTCTTTATGCAGCTTCAAGAAAGACTCGAATTCCGGGTAAGGATACAGCGCTTGGTTCTCGTTAATGCTCTGAATCGGCGTCAAAGCAACACCGCTGTTTAGGTATTTCTCATAGAACCATGGCGATGCGAAAGCTTTCTCAATGAATTCCGCCGCGGCTTCAGGGTTCTTGGATCCTGCGGAGATGATATACCCGTTGGGCTGGGCCTGCACGTAATGATGCGTAGGCTGACTGCCCGTCGGCGTCGGCACGGGTGCAAGCCCCAGCTTGACGTCCGGCGTATCCCGCTTGGCGATCCACATCCGGGCGCGCCCGTCAATGAGGAAAGCGGCCTTTCCTTGACCGAACAAGACGCTCGCCTCCGCAGCTTTAATTGTATAAGAAGAAGGAAGAATGCTGCCGTCCGCCTTTAGCTGCGTCACGAAATCGAAAGCGTCCAGCACCGCCTTGGAACTGTACTCATACTTTCCTGTGTTGTAGTTGAAGCCATCCACGACTTGCGGGGAGATGCCGGCGGAAAGCGAATGTACGATCTTGGTAATGCCTGCCGCATCCCCGTTGTCGCCGCCTCCGAAGACAAATCCGAAGACGTCACCTTTTCCTTGATCCGTGACCTTCTTGGCGGCTTCCCGCAGCTCCTTCCAGGTGGTCGGCGGTTTCTCCGGATCCAGCCCGGCATTCTGGAGCACATCCTTGTTATAGTACAAGATTGAACCGAGAACCGGTCCTGTCAGCGGCCAGGAGTATGTCTTCCCGTCAATTACGTTAACGCCTTCGGCGAACGACCCTTCAATGAACTGTTTCTTCCATGCATCCGTAACCAGACCGTCTAACGGCTGAGCCAGACCATTCGCCACCATACCGCGAATATCCGTATTCTGCGGCGTCATCAGGATATCCGGCAGTTCGTTCGAGGTTGCGGCCGCCTGCACCGCCGTATTGTATTCCGCCCATGGCATAAACCGAGCTTCCACACGAATGCGGCCTTTGTTCTTCTCATTAAATTCTTTAATCATCCGTTGACCGGGACTTGCGTCTCCTTTCAAGAAATCATTGCCGCCCCATACCGTTACGAGCGTCTCTTTCGCTTGCGGCTCAGCTGTTTCATTCTTAGCCTCACCCTTATTCTCACCCTTGTTCTCTGCCTTTGCCTGCCCCTTAGGCTGGGAATCCACGTTATTTCCCGCACAACCGCTAAGCGCAATCACCGAGGCCAGCGCTATCCCCGTCACCCATCTCAAACCATACTTACGTTTCATCAACACATCTATTCCTCCCCATATTTTACTAGCATCCTTCAACCTTTGACCGCACCGGCGACACCTTCAATAAAATAACGCTGCAACATGATAAATACGGCCAAAATAGGGACAAGCGAAATGCTCGCAGCCGCGGCCATACCGGTCCAATCCATGGTGTTCTCCCCCACGAACTGGAACATGCCGACACCCAAGGTCCGCAGTTCAGGTTTGCTGAGCGTGAGTGTGAGCGGCATCAGGAACGCGTTCCAAGACCACATAAACTGCATGATGGCCGTCGTGGCGATGATCGGTTTGGCCAAGGGCAGCATAATGGTCGCGAATGTTCGAACAAAACCGCTCCCATCCACCTCCGCGGATTCCTCCAATTCCTTCGGCAAACCCCTAAAGTAAGCCACGAACAACAGAATAAACAGCACATGCCCTCCGCCGACTTCCGCGATAATGATCCCCCACAGCGAGTTATTCAAACCCAGCGCATTCACGAGCGAATAGATCGAAATAATCGTGTATCCCTTGGGCATGAACAAGGTCGCCGTAATAGCCGAAACAAACAGCAATCGTCCCCTAAACCGGAATCGGCCTATGGCGTAACCCGTCAGCGAGCACAGCGCGATGATGATGACGACTACAGAAACGGTGACGATGAGCGTATTCCAGAAATACACGGAAAAGCGCGCCGTCTCCCAGGCTCTCGCGAAATTCGAGAATTGAATCTGCTGCGGTACCAGGTTAATGCCCGATGTAATGTACTCGTTATTCGTCTTGAACGAAGCCGTGATCATCCAGATGAAAGGAAACACCCAGATGAGACCAAGCCCGAGCAATAACGTGTGTACAACGAGTACAGGGGCAAACTTAAGCTTCTTCTTCATCGTGACACCTCCTAAGCCGCTCCCGATGCTTTACGGCCTCCGCTCCATTTCACCAACAATCCCAACAGGACCGAAATCAACATGACGACAATTCCGTACAGGACGCCCGCGGCGGAAGCGAATCCGATGCGCGCCTCCCCGCTGCCCGAGAAGGCATACCGATAAATGTATAAGTCCACCATGTCCGTTTGGAAAGCGGGGCCGCCGTCCGTCATCGTTTTCACCAGATCAAATACATGAAGTGCATTCACGGCCGATATGAGCAAAATAACGCTTCCCACAGGAATCAACAACGGAAGTGTGAGGTAACGCAGCAGTTGCCAAGGGGATGCGCCGTCGATACGAGCCGCTTCGAACAACTCTTTGGGCAACGATTGAATGCCCGCGAGCCAATACACCAGCTTCATCCCGAAACTCTTCCAGATTCCGACCAGGATGACAATGGTCATGGCGGTTTCCGTCGACCCGAGCCAGTTGACAGGCGTATCAATCAAACCCAGTGTGAGCAACACCTCGTTCAGCAGACCTTTGTAAGCACCAAATACGAACCGCATCACCAATCCGACGACCGCAGTCGTGGTCACAACAGGCAGAAAGTAGAGCGTCCGGTAGAACACTTTGCCCCTTAGCCAATTCGCATCCAACAACAAGGCCATCAGAAGCGCCAGGGGCACTTGAATCGCGACCAACGCTACCATGAACAGAAGACTGTTCCGAAAAGCATTCCAGAAGTAGGGATCCAGCAGCGTTTCTTTGAAATTGGCCAAGCCTGCAAAGTCTTTAAGTGAACCGTACCCGTTCCAGTTAAAAAAAGCGTACACATAGCTCATGATGGTGGGATACAGCGTAAACAGAATAAACAAAATCAGCTGCGGAGCAATAAACGCAAGACACCAGAGTTCCTTGCGCGTTCGATAATGCAGTCTTGCCCGATGCGCCGGCCTGCGTAATGCTTTGGGTACAATCGTCTGCATGGTTCACCTCCCTCCATGTTAGAAGCCGCTGTGCTTCACAACCGCCCACGTTCGGTTTTCAATGGCCGATTCCACGGCTTCCACCACTTCCTGACAGCGAAGACCATCCACGCACGTAGGCAGCGCCGGTGTCAGCCGACGGCCGGATACGGCATCCAGCACATCCTTCACGAGGTGAACAAATGTATTCTCGAAGCCGATCACATGCCCCGGTCCCCACCATCCTTCGGCATACGGATGAATGCCCGGACGCGTGACCGTAATCTTGCGGTAACCCTGCACATGGGACGCGTCTTCCGTAGTAAAATACTCCAGCTCATTCAATTGTTGAAAGTTGAACCGCACACTCCCTCGGCTTCCCGAAATCTCGAATTCGTTCGTACATTTATGGCCCGTAGCGTAGCGCGTAGCCTCCAACGTACCCAGTGCCCCGTTGGCAAACTGCAGCAAAGCCGCCGTAGCGTCATCTACCGTCACCGAATGAAGCGCATCGCTGCCGGGAACGGGACGTTCATAGATGAACGTCCGAGCCGTCGCCGAAACCTCCGCAATATCCCCGACCAGGTAACGTGCCAGATCGATGATATGGCTCCCCAGATCACCCAGGGCGCCGGAACCCGCTTCTGTCTTGTCTAACCGCCAGGTGGCCGGGGCATTGGAATCTACAAGCCAGTCTTGAAGGAATCGGCCGCGAAAGTGATAAATCTGTCCAATCTTGCCTTCATCGATAAGCTGTTTCGCCAGCTGAACCGCCGGCACGTAGCGATAGTTGAAGCACACGGCGTGACGCATGCCGAAGTCCTGTTCAGCCTTTAGAACGGCTTCCGTCATGGCGCGGGCACGATCCCCATTCAGCGCAATCGGCTTCTCAACCAGCACATGCTTGCCGAAGCGCGCCGCTTCCACGACAATCTCGTCGTGAAGACGATTCGGCGCGCAGATGTCCACCAGATCCACTTCCTCTTGCCGGAGGAGTTCCTTCCAATCGCGGGTGATTCCCTTCCATCCAAAGTTTGCCGCCATGGAAGCCAGCGCTTCCGGATCTCTCCCGCAAATCCATTCCATTCGCGGCACGGCCGTTTCGAAGAATGCATTGACGTTGCGGTAAGCGAAGCTGTGCGCTCTTCCCATCTTCTTGTAGCCAACCAATCCTATGCCTACGGTATTCATCGCGTAAACTCCTCAATCGATATAGATACCCGCGTATTTCTTATTGATTTCATCCGTTATTTGCTGACCTCCCGATTGTTTCCACAGGGTCACGAAGTCATCAAAGCCCTTCTCCAAATCGATTTCGCCTTTAATAAATTTGACGATATATTCATTCTCCAGCTTGTTCAGATCCGGATACTCGGTCATTGCGGGTACGGACACTTTGAGCTGTTCTACCGTTGTCACACCTTGACTTAGCTGATCCCGGAACGTTTCGACTTCCACCGGATAGTCGTATTTCTCCATATGCTTCGATTTATTCCCGAACAGACCGTAGAACGTTCCTGCGCCGATTTTATATTTGAGGGCTTCACTTGCGTACTCCGGCTTCATGATCGGCTTGCCGTCCTGAAGTTCGTAGTGGTCGCCTTCCAATCCGTATACTGCGGTTAGATAGGTACTGTCGTCACTGGATAAAGCATGAAGGATCTCCAAGATGCGCTGTTTCTTCTCCGGGGATTCAGCAACCTGCGCACCCAGCGCGACAAATCCGTTCTTCGAGCCATAGGAGAAGGCGGTGCCCGCCCCGTTTGGCCCCGTAAGCGGTTTGCCGATCACGATAGGCGTGTTCGAGTTCTTGGCCTTAAACGGGACACCGATGAGTCCCATCTGGGTATTGAATTGAAATGACATCCAATCGGCCGCGCCCAGTTTCTGATTAATGAAATCGTTGTGGAAGTCCTTGGGCTTCTTAGTGATGAATTCTGGATCGAGCAGACCCTCTTTGTACCACCGATTCAGCACTTTAAGCGCCTCGCGCGAAGCATCCGAGATGAGACCGTTGACAATGATGTTATCTTGAACCATCCACCCGGGTATGGTCTGAAATGCGCCGAATACGGCGTTGAAGGATCGCTGTTCCACCCCAAAGGAGGAATACCCGTAAGTATCCTTGACCCCGTTGCCGTCGGGATCATTGTTACGGAATTTGTGGATGACGTCCTCAAACTCCTCCAGCGTTTTCGGCGGCTCAGTGTACCCGATTTTTTTGAGCCAATCACCGTTATATGCGGGTAGAAAAGGAAGACTTCCCAATGGCCAATAGATGGGCAGCGCATAGCTTTTGCCGTCGACAAGGGCGTACTTCCACAGGGATGGATCGACCTCGTCTATGGACTTAGCGTAATCGGGAAGAGCTTGACGAATATCCTGTTCGGATAATTCCGCCAGAACGCCTTGCTTTGTAAACATCTCCACTTGTTCCGGGTTATCCAGCCACAATACGTCGGGAATTTCACCGCCGCTCAGCTTGATATTCAGTTGCTCGCTATAGTTCCCTCGTTCGAGGCGAATATTGGTGAACTTTACGTTGAACTGTTGCTCGAGCGCTTTCTGCACTGGCGTGTCATCCGTATCAGGCGGGTTAAAGCTTACCCAGGTGATCGGGATGGGAGCCTGTTTCTGTTTGTTATCTGTGCTAGTCGTCTCCGGCGATTTAACGGCCTCTCCGCCGCTGCAGCCGCTTAACGCCGCTCCTGCCAGCACGCTGATGATCATCGCCGCCTTCAACATATACTTGCTTGCAGCCATGTTACTTCCTCCTTCAATTAGAAATAATTCTTAAATAGTTTAAAGGGCTACCCTTTGAGAGAGCCGACAAGAACGCCTTTGACGAAATACTTCTGAATAAAGGGGTATACGACCATGATCGGCACAATACTCACCATCAACGTTGCCGCCTTGACCGTTTCGGGAATAACGGATTCCACACCGGAAACCTGATCCATCAGCGCCTGTGTTTCCACCGTCATGTTCTCGACAACCAATCTGCGCAAATAAGTTTGGAGAACCATCAGCTTAGGATCCTGAATATAGAGCAGACCGTCATACCAGGCATTCCAATGGTGTACCGCGGTCCAGAGTCCAATGGTTGCCAGAATCGGTCTGGATAAGGGAAGCACGATGGAGAAAAGGATGCGAATATCGCTTGCTCCGTCGATCTTGGCGGAATCCTCAAGCTCCTCCGGCAAACTCGCGAAGAAATTACGCATGATGAGCATGGAGAACGTACTGATCAGAAACGGCGGCAGAAGGATGTATGCCCAACGAGAGTCGATCATCCCCAAATTTTTCACAAGCAGATACGTAGGAATGAGTCCTCCTTGAAAAAACATGGTGAATACAAAGAACATGGTGTAGAAACTCCTGTGGGGCAAATACTTCTTGGACAACGGATAGGCCGTCGCAGCCATGAACAGAAGCGCCAGCGGTGTTCCGACCAAGGTGCGGAAGAGGGTGTTTCCGAAACCGATCCAGACGCGCTCGGATTGAAATACTTTGCGATAAGCTTCCAGGGATAGCTCCTTAGGAAACAGATGAATGCCGGGACGAATCGCCTCCGGAGGCGTGCTGAACGAAACCGACATAAGATGGATAAACGGGTAGACCATGGAGATGCAGAGCAGTGAAATGAGTCCGACGGCAGTCACCTGAAACCATCGTTCCCCTGTCGTCATATGAACAGGCATGCACTCACCCCCTAGAAAAGGCCTTCTTGACCCGATTTTTTGACCAGATAGTTAGCAGACAACAGCATGAGAAAGCCTACCAGATTCTTGAACAAGCCTACCGCAGTGGTGAAGCTGTATTGCATCTTGGTAATGCCCACCCTGAACACATAGGTGTCAATAATGTCCCCAACTTCATAGACTCCCGCATTATACAGATTGAACACTTGATCAAACCCCGCATCCATTAAGTCTCCCACTCTCAAAATAAACATGATGGCGATAATGGGCAGAATACCGGGCAGCGTTATATGCACGAGTTGCTTCCAACGATTAGCCCCGTCCACATGAGCGGCTTCGTACAGTTGAGGATTGATCCCGGCTAAAGCGGCTAAGTAAACGATCGTTCCCCAGCCGATTTCTTTCCATATGGATGAAACAACCAGTGTAAACCGGAAATACGCAGGATCGCCGAGAAAATAGATCGGCTCCATGCCGAACAGCGAAAGCAGCTGATTGACAATCCCGTGGTTGGGTGACAACATCGTGAGCAGCAGGCCCGACAACACAACCCAGGATAAGAAATGCGGCATATAGGAAATGGACTGCGCGATGCGTTTGAACAGCTTGAATCTGAGTTCATTGAAAAGCAATGCCAACACGATGGGTGCCGGGAAACCGAACAGGATGTGATAGAAGCTGATGATCAGCGTGTTTTTCAGAATCCGTCCGAAATCATTGGTGGATGAGAACATTCGTTCAAAATGTTTGAGGCCGACCCAGGGACTTCCCGTGATCCCGTCAACAATCCGAAAATCCTTAAAAGCCAGTTGGATTCCGTATAAGGGGCCGTAGTAAAACACCGCGTACCATACGAGTGCCGGAAGCAGCATCAAGAACAGGTACTTGTGTTTGTAATAGAGCTTTATCGTATCGGCAAGCTTCCTGGGCAGCGATAATTTCACAGCGGTCAACCCTGACGTAGAGGGATGTTTGTTACCTTCCATAGCACCCTCCTGATTACACGTTGAGTTGCTGTTTCAAATAGTTCCGGCTCATGGAAGCGCTAAGGAACGGATCCCGGTCTGTGAAGTCCTGTTCCACCGTCCACCAAGGCAACCGGAGATCGGCTAACCTGTGCAGCAGCGGCTCCAGGTTCATCTCCCCTTCTCCAAGTTCCTTCCACTGCTCCCCCAGCGTATCTTTGACATGAACATATCGGATGTCCTCACTGTAACGGTCTATGAAGTCGATCACATCAACTCCCGCCCGATGTACCCAGGCCAGATCTACGGCCAAGGGCACGTGATACGACTTCGTCAGAGTGTCGAAGAACGACGCCGTGCCGCCTGTAAATTCAGCAGCGTGATTGTGATAACACAATGTCGTTCCTTCCTCGCCGCATAGCTCCCTGACCTGCGCGGCGAGCTCGAACCACGGCTGCTGCTGCGGCTCATAGCCCATGCTCACTATCAAGTATGGAATCTCCAGCTCGTTCATCCCTTCAAGCAATCGCTTCAGCCTCTCTTTCCCCTCCTGCTTCTCGAACGCCAGCAGATTGGCGTGAAGAGCCGCCAACGAGAAATCGGGGTTACGCTGCAAATAACGCTTTAGCTGCTGCTCTTGCTCCAACAAGATCGTGTACCGAACCTCAACGCCCGCATACCCTGCCAGAGCCGCCTGATCGAAGACGGCGGCGAAATTCTCCGCCACTTGCGTAAGCCCCCATAACCTTGCCTGTATGGCCACTTTGGTGTTACTCATCGAATTGCCCCCTAGAGATACTGCTCGAGATGCCTCTTGGCATGCAGCAGCCCTTGTTGAATTCGTTCATCCGAACCGGACCAGACCGGATCCTCGTGCTCGATGCTAAGGATGCCGCCGTAGTTAACCTCCTGCAGCGCGGTAATGAATCGGCCCCAGTCCACGTCCCCCTGGCCCGGAATGCGATGACGCCACCAGCGGCAGGTCAACATACCTTCCTCGCGCAGAACAGACGGCAGCACTTCGGTGTCCTTGGCTTGCGCCAGGAAGATACGGTCTTTGAATTCGTGAACGGCATGGGCATAATCGATACCCTGCCATACGAGATGCGAAGGATCTAAATTCAACCCTAAGGCGGGAGACGGCACAAGCTCAAACAAGGATCGCCACAACACGGGTGAAACCGCTATGTTATGAACGGGCGGCCAGAATTCATACATGGGACAGTTCTCGAACGCCAGCTTGACGCCTAACTTCTCCGCCTCCTCTGCGATAGGTGTAAATACCTCGGCATAGGGCTCCAAATTCGCTTCCAGCGTCTTGCTTGGATCACGCCCCGTAAAGGTGGAAACGATCGGAATACCCAGGCGATGTGCCGCACGGAGCAGAACGGCTATCATCTCCCTCGCTTCGCTGCGGTCCGCCGGGTTCGGAGACAGAAACGGAATGGCCCCGAACATGAGACCGGTGATGGGCAGCTCATATCGGTCTTGTATGCTTAACAAGCGATCCAGATCCTTGCCTTCCGCAAGCTGCCGCCAATTCAGATGTTTGTAGCGGGGACCAGCATGCAGTTCTACGCCGGCAAACCCATGCTCCTTGGCCCACTGAAACGTACGCTCAACCTCCCAATGCAACAGGCAGGAGTTGTAGATCCCTACTTTCATGCACTCAACTCCCGGGAGAAACGCTCGAAGTCAATCGCTTCACCGGTCTCGATTGATTTAAAGATGGCAAGCGTGAGGGTCAGCACATCCCTGCCGGCCTGGAATCCTGCGCTTGCTGCGCCTTGTTGCTCGATCGATTGAACGAACAACTGAAACTGCTCCTGATGCAAGGACGGGTAGACGTGCAGCGGTACTTCCTCCACACCGTCTTCTTCATAGACGGTGATCTTGGACGGGTTGGCGTTGAAGCCGCCTTCAGCTCCGCCCCGGGGTCCCAGGATGCGGTCCTGGTGTCCCCGCAGCTTCGTCTGAGGCGGCATCCCCCAACTGACCGTGAATGTTCCGATGTCACCGGACTCATATTCCACGGTCACGACGGCGGAATCAATCGCCAGTTCCTCGATATGGGACAGCTCCCGGCGTTCTCTAGCCAGCACGCGGCCTTGCGCGTACACTGTCTTCGGCGACGAATTAAATACGGTCTGCCACATCATGTAGTAATGACAGCCCAGGTCCATCAACGGTCCCATATTGCCGTTCGCATCGTGCATGATTCGCTTGGGGCGGATTTCCGCTATAGAGTCACAAGCGAAGAGTACAGGTCTCCCGAGCCGGCCGCTCTGCACCAAAGCCCGCGCAGCCAGCACGCCTTGCGACAGATTTCGCTGCAAACCTAAACCGAATTGAACGCCTGCCTCCGTCACGGCCTTCTCCATCGCATCCGCGTCCTCGAGGCTTCTTGTTAACGGCTTTTCGCAGAAAATATGCTTTCCCTGATTCGCTGCGAATACCGTAACCTCTCTATGCAAGGGAAGCGGCAAGCAGATGGACACGATATCCACATTCCCTTGGGGAATGGATTCTTGGTAGTCGGTATAAACCCCCGGCACTTGAAATGCTTGGGCTAGAGCTTCCGCCCTCCCTTGGTCTACATCGGTAACAGAGACAACTTGGTGCCCGGCGAGCTGCCAGCCCTTGACATGCTGCCTGCCCATGTCACCGGCACCGATTACCGCAATGTTCCACACTTTGGTCATTGAACCTTCTCCTTAGAACGGGCTGCGGCCTGCACATCGGCCAACAGCTCCTTAATATATGCAACACTGGTATGAAGTTCGGTCAACCCCGCTTCCTTGCACTCAAATCCAAGCGGACCGTCGTAACGGACCTTATGAAGCACATGAAGAACCTGCTGGAAATCAACTACACCCTGTCCAGGCAACTTGCGCTCGGAATCGGACAGATGTACGAGCCCGAGTGCTGAGCCTAACTGAGCGGTAACATCCGTCACATCCTGCTGCTCCACAAACATGTGATACGTATCAATCATCGTCTTCACATTGGGGCGCCCGACCTCGCTTACAAGAGCCAAGCCCTTCAGAGGATCGTGCAAAAACTCGCTTTCCCTGCGGTTTAACGGTTCCATGATGAGCGTTACGGGGATCCCCGCAGCCCACTCGGCCAACTCATCCAGCATCGTAATGAGCACCCAATCGGATGCCTCCGGCCTCAGTTCCGACTTACCGAAACGCGGTACAAAGATCAATCGTCCGGCTCCGACCTCGGCAGCCAGCTCTATACGCTCTTTGAACAAATCCAGAGCTTGAACGCGCGCAGCCGCCGTCAAATCGATTAATGAGCTGCCCGCCTTTCCCAATTGCCCGTAGACTGCGGCAGACACGAGTCCGGTATCCCGCAACGCGCTTTTCACCTCGATCAACTGTTGCTTGAGCACCCCTCCCATAAGATCGATGCCATCAAAACCCGCGTCCTTCACTTTCCTGCAAACCTCGCTCATATTCAGACCCTGAATCATATTTTCCTTGCAAGTCAGTAACATAGTTATGAAACTCCTCCTCTTTCTGAATACAGAAAAACACCATATCGGCGAGTTGCTCAAACATGCGCATAACGTTAATGCACGCGTAAGGGGCTTCGTTTCCATGGTGTCTCCAGTGGTCCGGTCGACAATTCCTACTAATCATATAGGATTTATTATGTTAAAGTTATATTATCAAGGCGGATGCGGATCGTCAATGTCAGTTTGCGTGCCAATACCATTTGTCACTTTGTGTGCTGCCTATATTAACCGAAAGAGGGAGATCCATTGTGTACGAACAGCATAATCAATTTATTGAACGACACTTCTTTACACCCTCCGAACATGAAAAGATCAGCGGGGTATGGCCGGTAAGGCTGGGCAGAAATCGGGCTAAGCCCAACTATTACATCGGTCCCAAGGTATCCTCCCTATGCAGCTTGCATTTCGTATTGAAAGGCAAAGGTATGTTCGTTCAAGACGAGATTCATTATCCTATTGCCGAACAAGACTTATTCTGCTTATTCCCGAAGAAATCGTCGGTATACTATACCGATCCGGATCATCCTCTTGAGATGATCTGGGTCGCATTCGACGGCAAGCATACGATACGCACCTTATATCGAGCGGGCATTAAGCCCAACGAGCCTCACACGAAATCCGCCCTGACTCCGGAAGTAAAAGCAACGCTGCAAGAATGGTTTCAACTTGCTGAAGGGGGTGAACGCCTAAGCGCGGATTACTTCCGGCTTGCATTAACCTTCAAGTTATTCGGGCATTTGACGGTAAACTCGCATGAGAATACCCCGGAGCACAGAACGGAAGCCTCCACGGATTGGCTTGCCATGGCTCAGGACTACTTAAAAAGCCATTACATGGAGGGAGTAAGCGTTGACAAGGCAGCGCAGTTCGTGGGCATTGATCGGAGTCATTTCAGCAAGAAATTTCGACAGACTTACGGTTTGTCGCCCATCCAATACATTCAAGGGCTGAAGATGGAACAAGCCAGGCAGATGATGGCCGAAAATACATATTCCCTTACAGAAATCGCGCTATCGGTCGGCTATCCCGACTTATTCAGTTTCTCCAAAGCGTTCAAGCGACACTATACGGTTACACCCACAGCTTATGCGATCCAGTTGAACAACAAAGATGCCCTTACATCGGAGTGACGACCGCCGCCTTCCCTCATTCGTTCTTTCCCGACTCACAAAAAAAGACCTCCAAGAGGAGGTCTGTTTAGATCATTCATGAGGTTGGGAAGAAACCCAGTTCCCTCCATCGGTTTCGAACCACACGTCGGGCCGATATTTGGTGCTCCAGTACTCCACATCCGGATAGCGCGTATTCAACCTGGCTTTTAATTGTCCGCTGTTGGTAAGATCATTGGAAATTTGAGTAATGATGACTTTATGGGTCTGTTTGGCGAACACATAATCAAGGAACGTGTTAGAGTTGGAATCGTTATAACCATGATGTCCCGCTTTGAGAATATGATTATCATTCAAACCATGATTTAATCTCAAATCATTCAGCGTATCGTTTAAGGCGTCCCCCGTAAAGAGAATGCCTTTATTGTTATATTTCAAAGAGAATACAAGGGAGTAACTGTTAGCGGTATTCCCTGTTCCGGAAGCGTTTAGAACGACCCCGGTTCGCGGTGAAAGCACTTTGGCGGATAAACTGTAGCCGTTCACGGTTGTGGTTGGGAACAGATAATCATTGGCTACCTTCTTCTCGATCGTAATGCCCTTCGCACTAGCTGCGGTTTGCATGGCAATATAATCCGGAGAAGTGTCCGGTGCGCCGTCGCCCGGGAAGAAGATTTGTCCGATATCGAATTGATTAATAATCTCCGAATGGTTGCCGATGTGATCCAGATGCATATGTGTGGCGACAAGATAATCGATACGCGTAACGCCTAAATCCTGAATCTTCTGAAGCACAATACTTTCTTCCTCGGCAATACCGGAATCAACCAGCATAATCTTGTTGTTCGGGAGTTGAACCAGAATGGCGTCCCCCGTTACTCCCAGGACATGTACTTTCAGGGAAGGGCCCACCGCGAATCCGCGATTAGGGGCGATGTACAGGAATGCAGTCACAAGCAGAGCAAGAGCGAACAAACTTACCAGGCCGGATTTCCTAAATCTTTTCATCGTCATCATTCATTCCTCCTGATTAATAGATAGACCCATTAATACCCACTAATTTTATAGGGTTTATTGGATATAGAGATCATACCAAGAGTTGATGCACCTTGAAATGTCAATCTGGGTGTTCCTTTATTTGTCATTTTAGGTGTCCATCCGCACAGCGTAAGAAAACCTCTATCGAGCGAGGTCTCTCAGGGTAGGCGGCCGTGTTCTTGGCTCTGTTGGAAACTACAGAGTTCGCGCGCGGAGCTGGATCATGTTGCTGGCTGGGTCAACTACCACGTAATAAATGCATTTCAGCGTCGATGCTGGGTTATCCCCAAGAATCAGGTGAACATTATATTCGTTTCGATGCTGGGTTATCCCCAAGAATCAGGTGAAAATGCTATCCGTTCTTTCCAAAAAAATTTGTAGTAATTAACAAATAACTTAGTTATTGGGATTAATCCAACATCATTTAAACTCATGTCAGTCCTTCTGTTCGAGTTCCTTTCGTTCATTATGGTTACAGAAAGCATAACGCTTGCGACACATTAAATTACATTTGCGATTCTGTTCTTTGTTAGAAGAAACGAGCAATTTTTTATATTTCCTTCTCCACATTTTCCATATATCACTGCATTGCCTACTTCTATCACACCACTGAGCCTTCGGGATAACCCAGCATTCCAGTTCTTCGATCATACCACTGAGCCTTCGGGATAACCCAGCATTCCAGTTCTTCGATCATACCACTGAGCCTTCGGGATAACCCAGCATTCCAGTTTAACTAAACAAACCTAGTTATCACCCATAATTTATATACTTTCTAATATATTAAAAAAAAGAGCAAGGCCTAAGCCCTGCTCCCCCACAACGTATATTTTACTTCACAAATCCAAGCAGCATTTCGCGAATCAGCTTGGCAGCCACAATTTGTGTTTGCTCGCTATGGTCGTAGACCGGAGCCACTTCCACCACATCACAGCCCACCACGTTAGCACCGGATGCGGCGATCGCATGCACAGCGCCCAACAGTTCCTTGGACGTGATGCCGCCGGCTTCCGCCGTGCCTGTGCCCGGCGCCGCGGACGGATCCAGGACGTCGATGTCAATTGTCACGTACACTGGACGGCCTTCAAGCTCAGGCAACGCCTGCTTCAACGGCTCCAACACTTCGAACGGGAAGAAGTTGATGTTCTCGCGTCCGTACTTGAACTCCTCGCGAGAGCCCGAGCGAATGCCGAACTGATAGATGTTCTTGCCTCCCATCATCTCCGCCGCCTTGCGAATCGGCGTAGAGTGGGACAGCGGTTCGCCTTCATAATTCTCGCGTAGATCCGCATGCGCGTCGATATGAATGATGGCGAGATCCGGATACTTCTTGTAAACTTCTTGCAGCACCGGCCAAGTTACCAGATGTTCGCCGCCCATGCCGACCGGGAATTTCCCGTCCGACAACAATCCGCTCACGTACTCCTGAATAATATCCAGGCTGCGTCCCGCGTTGCCGAAAGGAAGCAACAGATCGCCAGCATCAAAGTAAGTGATTTCTTCCAGACTCTTGTCGAGATACGGGCTGTATTCTTCCAGTCCAATCGATACCTCGCGAATCCGGGCAGGTCCGAACCGGGAACCCGGACGGAACGATACCGTGTAGTCCATCGGCATGCCGTAAATGACCGCTTTGCTGCTCGCATAGTCGTCAGAGCTTAAGATGAAGACGTTGCCTGAGTATGTTTGATCCAAACGCATGAAGTCTTCCTCCTATTTACACAGATCTTCTACAAATTTAGGCAATACGAACGCCGCTTTGTGCAGACGAGGCGTGTAGTATTTTGTGTCGATTTCCGCGATTTGCGTTTCGTCCACTTGCAGCGGATCATATTTCTTGCTGCCCATCGTGAATGTCCATAGTCCGCTTGGGTACGTAGGAATATTCGCCGCATAAACACGGGTAATCGGGAAAATTTCTTTTACGTCTTTATTCACCTTTTGGATCAAATCCGCTTTAAACCAAGGGTTGTCTGTTTGAGCAACGAAAATGCCGTCTTCCTTCAGCGCTTCAAAAATCCCTTGATAGAACCCGCGCTCGAACAAAGGCGCCGCCGGGCCCACAGGCTCCGTGGAGTCAACCATGATCACGTCATATGTATTCTTATGCTCATGGATGTGCATGAAACCGTCATTGACAATCACTTCCACACGCGGGTTGTCCAGCTCTCCTGCGATTTCCGGAAGGTACTTTTTGCTATACTCAATAACTTTACCGTCGATTTCAACCAGAACTGCTTTCTCCACGCCCGGATGCTTCATAATTTCACGAATGACACCGCCGTCGCCGCCGCCGACAACCAATACATGCTTCGGATTCGGATGTGTAAACAGGGCAGGATGAGCTACCATCTCGTGGTAAACAAACTCATCTTTAATCGTGGTCATGACCATGCCGTCCAATACCAGCATACGCCCGAACTCTTCTGTATCAATCATGTCCAGCTTCTGAAAATCCGTTTGCTCCGAAACGAATGTTTGTGTGATTTTGGCTGTGATGCCGAACGATTCCGTCTGTTTCTCCGTGTACCATAATTCCATAGTGAACCCTTCTTTCTTCTTCGTGATTTGTGATGTGATTATTTTACCAAAAAGAGACCCGTTCATCCCTTGCGTCATTTGAGGTTTAAGGACCTTCCGCCCTGAAGGGAAAAAGCCTGTGCCAGGCACAAATTGTATTATAGTCGAACCCTGTCAAAATGCAACCATAAACAAGCCGCTCATGAAAATTTTACAAAATAAAACCCGCTCCTTGAATAGCTCCGCCCATAACTTTCCATACTGTTAACTAAGCGGTATTAACGAAAGGAGTGCGGATCATGAAACGAGCGGCAACCCATCCCCCTGCAGACCCTTCGGACGGACAAGAAAACCAGCCTATGGTCAGAGCTTATATTCGGTTTAAAAAGTTCATGTCTTTCCTGTTCAAAACCGCGGGTGTATTGGTTGTGCTGTCTGTCATCGGTCTCTTATTTTTGCGCATCCAATCGCTCCCTGCCTCTTCCATCACCCAAACCTCACAGATTTATGATACGAACGGCGTGTTGATCGACAGCTACCATTCCGGGCAGAACCGTCAGGTCGTGCCTATGAAAGATATATCCCCATTTCTTGTCCAAGCGACGCTGGCTATCGAAGACAATCGGTTCTACAACCATATGGGCATTGATTTTCGAGGGTTAGCCCGGGCGATTGTCGTGGACATTCAGCATATGGCCAAAGTACAAGGAGCCAGCACAATTACGCAGCAGCTTGCCCGTAACCTTTATTTGACGCAGGAGCGCACCTGGGAACGCAAAGTGAAAGAAGCCATGTACACCATTCAACTGGAAATGAATTATTCCAAGGATGAGATACTTGAGAAATATCTGAATCAAATTTATTACGGTCATTCCACATACGGTGCAGAAACGGCCGCACAGGTTTACTACGGCAAGACCGCTAAGGAATTAACGCTTGCGGAAAGCGCGCTTTTGGCAGGCGTACCTAAAGGTCCCAAATATTATTCTCCTTATATGAACTTGAGCAACGCCTTAGGGAGACAGAAAACCGTGCTGCAATCCATGGTGAAGTACGGATATATTACCCAACGCCAGGCGGATGAGGCAGCGGGTGTGCCTATGCAATTTAAACCGCTGACTGCCGCCAAGCCCGCGCTGGCGCCTTATTTCCGCGATTACGTGAAGCAGGTCATCACAACCAAGCTGGGAATCGATGAGAAGCTGCTGGACGCGGGAGGTTTCAAGATTTATACGACGCTGGATGTGAAAGCGCAGGAAATCGCGGAGAAAACGATCCGCGAACAACTGGCGGGCACGCAGGAGCTTCAAGCGGCCTTGATCTCGCTGGACCCGCGCAATGGCTACATTAAAGCGATGGTCGGCGGACGCGATTATAACGAGAATCAATATAATCGCGTCTTTGCCGAAACGCGGCAGCCGGGCTCCGCGTTTAAGCCGTTGTTGTACCTGGCGGCATTGGAGAGCAAAGCGTTTACGCCGATGACCCGCTTCCGCAGCGAGCCGACGACGTTCACCTACGACGACGGCAAGCAGACGTACACCCCCCGTAACTACGGCGGGAAGTACGTCAACGATCTGATCGATATGCGGCAGGCGATCGCCGAATCGGATAACATCTACGCCGTAAGCACGATTCAGCAGCTGTCGCCGGCGAAAGTGATTGAAACGGCCCGCAAGCTGGGTATCGACAGCGCCATGAAGCCGCTGCCTTCCCTGGCTCTAGGGACGTTTCCGGCGAGCCCGTTCGAGATGGCCGTAGCTTACGGCACCATCGGGAACCATGGCGTGAAGGCGACGCCTACCGCCGTGGTGAAAATCGTGGACGGCCAGGGACGGGTGCTGTACGAGTCGCAACCTGTGGAGGAGCAGGCCGCGGACCCCGCTTCCGCTTACGTTCTCACCAATTTGATGCAAAGCGTATTTGAAGAGGGCGGCACGGGCAATCGGGTGTCGAGCTACCTGAAGCGGCCCGTCGCCGGTAAGAGCGGCACCACGAATTCCGACGCCTGGATGGTCGGATATACGCCGGAGCTGAGCACGGCTGTGTGGGTTGGACATGACAAAGGCCGTGCCATCACCTCCATTGAATCGAGAAAGGCGGCTCCCATTTTCGCCGAGTTTACGGAGGGCGCACTCGCGTCCGTACCGCCGAAGATGTTCGAGATGCCGGAGGATGTTGTCAGCATCTATGTGGATCCGGTCAGCGGTAAACTGGCTACCGCGGCCTGCGCACAATCTCGTATGGAAGTGTTCGTGAAGGGCACTGAGCCTAAGGAATATTGCGGAGACGGTACGGCGCCGATCACACCTGCCGATGATAAGCACCACAGCTCTTGGTGGCAGGATTTGAAGAAGTGGTGGACGAATTAGTATTCGTAAAATTATATTGAAATAACGCTTAGTAACACTTAGCATTACCACATATTAACTTGGAAAATTTCGCGTCAACCTCTACTAAGTTAAAATATTCTAATTGTTTTCTAATAATAAAGCGGGACTCCTTGAGGGTACCCGCTTTCTTCATGCCTTGGTAAATGATGGGCAGATTCAATATGCTATACTTCGGGTACGGCTCCAGAAGCCAGAATCCAGGAGGAACAACATGAATCCACTTCACAAGAACATCCTTAAGAAACTGGCTGTCATCAGCATCAGCTCAACGATTTTCCTTACAGGCACAACCGCATACATAGCGCCGTCCGTCGAGGCGGCAAGCTCCTCCCGCGATCGCGTCATCTCGATCGGCAACCAATACTTAGGCACGCCTTACAAATTCGGAGCGCAATTCGGCGTAACCAGCCGTTTCGATTGCTCTTCTTTCACGAAATGGGTATACAGCCGCGTAGGCAAAACCCTGAAACGCGCTTCTAAAGATCAAGCGAGACAAGGCTACTTCGTACCGCGCAGCCAATTGGTGAAAGGCGATCTCGTCTTCTTCACCACGTCGAGCAGATCTGGCATTTCCCACGTAGGCATCTATGCGGGAAATAGCCGAGTGTTACATACGTACGGAGCCGGCGGCGTAAAATATTCCTCCATGAAATCCGGATGGTGGAACTCCCATTACGTTACAGCGCGTCGCGTACTGTAATATCCCGCAAGAAAATAGAACCTGCCCCCGATTCACTCGGGAGGCAGGTTCTTTGCATTCCTATGCCAAGCCTTGCTTTAATTCCTCGCTGGAAGCCGCCCACCACTCCGGGTTGTGCGCCATCAGCAGACTGCGAAGCGAAGCCTTTTCTTCCGGGCTGAGCCCCTCCAGGATGAATCGGCGCTTCAGCGCGTAATCCAGCTTGTTCACATGGTCCGCAAGGATCTTCCACCCTCTGCGGGCTTCCGCATCCACCAGCATCTCGCAAGCGGTCGCACCCCCGTAGCAAGTGCCTACTTCCATCCGGTCCACAGCGACCCAGACAACCCAGCACTTCTTGCCGTTCGGCACATCCTCTTTATTCATCGAGAACTTAATCCCGCGTTCCACCTTACTCTTCGCATGCATCGCCCCGTCATCGATATACGCCTGTCCGTCTTCAATAATTACGCAAGAGACGTTGCTGAGATCAATCGTTCCCGCGCCAAAGCCCCGGTGAGGTTTATTGCTTACCACGTTGAGCGCAATTTGCTTCTTCTCTTTCTTCGCCGGTTCCGCGCCTGCGCCTGCGCCAGCACCAGCTGCTTGTCCTTCGTTATTGCCCGTCGGTTGTTCTCCGTTCGTCATCTATATTACCTCCCTGTATCACGCTGTTAATTATAGTGTGACCTTCTATTGTTTATTTTAGCTGAGAAATATTTTGCGGACAAGACACATATACATGCGATAGACGCTTGTCAAGCTTGTCAACGGGAGGAAAAATTGTATGAACCATCGGCTTACCCTGCTACTTCTGCCCCTGCTCATCATCATCGCCCTGATCGGCATTGTTCTATATGACCCGGCCGAGCCTTCCAGATCCGCTCTCAGCGAGGTCAAGCCATCAGGCAAAGGCGCGAATGCAAACAAATCCAAGCAGCAACCGAAGGCCAAGCCCCAACCGCCTTCCGCTAAAGCGCCCTCCAAAGGAACTTCCGCTCCCGACCTTCCCGTGGTAAAGAAGCCGGAGCCTTTGAGCAAGCGCGTAGTTGAGTATCATATTCATGCCAAGTGGAATCCGGCGAATAAACAGATTAACGGCACCCAGACACTCACTTGGACGAATCCCGGCAAGAACGCGGTCAGTGAAATGTATTTCCACTTGTACCCCAATGCGTTCGAATCCATGGACACCACGTTCATGAAAGAGTCGGGAGGCAAGTTGCGTTCGGACCAAATGCAGGCGGGCAGCTTCGGGTTCATGAACATCACGGCAATGAAAACAGCCGAAGGAACCAATCTGCTGCCGCGGCTGCAACCCGTGCAGCCGGACGACGGCAACAAGAACGACCGAACGCTGGTTAAGCTTCGGTTGCCGGAGCCGGTGCCGCCGAAAGGCAGTATTACCCTGCGCATGGCTTTCGAGGTTCAGCTTCCGCATACATTCGCCAGAATGGGCTACGCCGGCGATTTCGTCATGGCGGGTCAATGGTTCCCGAAGGCCGCCGCCTATGAGTTGGCCGGTACCCGGGGCCGAAGCGCGGAGGGTTGGAACGCCCACCAGTACCACGGCAATTCGGAGTTCTACTCCGATTTCGGCATCTATAACGTGAAGGTCGCCGTACCTTCGAATTACGTCGTTGCCGCGACAGGCTTCCAGACCAAGCCGACCGCGGATAAGAACGGCATCCGCACCTATCAGTTTTACGCGGATGATGTTCATGATTTCGCCTGGTCCGCTTCCCCGCACTTCGTCTATGCGGAGGAACCGTTCTCCGCGCCGAATGTGCCGGGCGTGCGGATCAAGCTCTATTTGGACCCGAAGCATAAAGATTTGCAGGATCGTTATTTCCATGCCGCCAAGTCCGCATTGACGGAATACAGCAAGTGGTATGGCCAGTATCCCTACAGCACCTTGTCGATCGTGGTTCCTCCGGAAGAGGGGAACGGCGCCGGCGGCATGGAGTATCCGACCCTTGTGACGGGTTTCGGGGCATCCACCGAGGATCCCGGCCTCGAGCTTGAACGTGTCGTGGTTCACGAGATCGCGCATCAGTACTGGTACGGTATTGTGGCCAGCAATGAATTTGAGGAAGCTTGGCTGGATGAAGGCTTTGCCTCCTACTCGGAAGACAAGGTCATGGAGAAGGAATACGGGGTCGCGCCCAATCTTCCGGTGGAATCAAGTTACATCACTTCACCCGCTCCGCTGAAGCAGCTGTCGTGGAAATACAACAGCCACAATCATTACGCGGAGAACGTGTATACGCGGGCGAAGCTGGTCCTGTTGGGCATTGAGAAGGAAATCGGGCAGAAAGCGATGAGCCGGGTGATCCGGACCTATTTTGCCAAATGGAAATACAAGCATCCGTCCACTTCCGACTTTCAAGCCGTGCTCGAGCAGATTACCAAGAAAGACTGGGACCGCTACTTCAATCAGTATGTTTACGGCAACATGATGGCGGATTACGCCGTGGAAGATATTCGAACGGAGCGTGTGCGGCAGAACGGAAACACGGTCTATGAACATCGGGTGTACATTCGCAAGCATGGGGCGGATTTCAGCAAAATACCGATCGTATTTCAGTTCGAGGACGGAACCTCCATGAAGAAAATGTGGAACGGAACCGAAGCGCTGACGGAATACAAAATCACGAACGCCTCTCCGCTGGCTTGGGTCGCCATTGATCCGCAATACACCATCGTTGTGGAGAACAAACATATTAACAACTTTATGAAAGCCGATGTGGCAACGGATTCGAACATTCGCTGGAATCTTAGCATTACCAAAATCGTGGAAGCCTTGATCGGCTCCCTGGCATGGTGAGGTGAACCAAGATGATGACGCAATGGGTAAAACAAGGATGGTTTTCGGCCATTCGACAATTTTCGATCATTTTGCTGTTATTTATTTATCAATTATTATGGGGACTTGTGCTCTATCGGTTTATCGAATCCATTGTTTACCCGCTCTTGCGGAGGTACCCCGGAGACGCTTTGGAAACTTCATCCCTGCACTTATTCTTCGCGGAAAGTCAATTTCAGCTTACGAAAACCGGAATCAGCTATTCCTATATCGCCATTCTGGGCGCCCTGTTGTTGATCCGTCTCATCGCTTCACCCCTGATCCAGGCGGGACTCTTTCATTGTATTCACTTGGCCGATGTGAGAGACAAGCGCAAGTTTCTGCATGGCGTGAAACGCTGGGGTCTGTTCTTTATCGGAATGTATTGGCTTCAACTCTTTCTCACCTTGCTGCCGGCCTACTGGATTCTGCCTCATGCGCTCGTCATTTACGACAGTCAGCCGTCCCTGACCCCGATGCTGATGCACTTCAGCCCTTGGCTTGCAGGCTGGATCCTGTATGCGTTCGTCCTGCATCTGATCTTCCTGTCCATCGGGATCGGCAAGGTGAGCGGAGGCAAGCTCCTGCATTCGCTTAAGGTATCCTTCCGTCACCTGATGCCTATGGCGCTTGCCGCGTTGCTTCTGCTATCCATTGCCGGCGGCATCTACGCCGTAACGACGGCCGTGTCGTTGGTCTGGGCCGGGTTGCTTGCGCTCATTATGCATCAAATGTACCACCTGGTCCGTACCCTGCTTAAAGTATGGGGCGTGGCCACACAATACCACCTCTGGCACGCCAAAAGCGGGCTGTAGAGATTACGCGAAAATAAGCCGTTCCTGTAATTCGGGGACGGTTTTTTTGCTGTTTCACGAAAAAAAATGTGACTAATTTGTGACTAAAGGAGGATTTACGAAAAAAAGATCGAATTGTAGGAGAGGAAAAAATAATTAAACTTATCTTTGCCGAGTTCCCGCAAGGGAAACGGGGGATCCATTTTTGGGTGAATTGACCTCGCAACAAAGTGGTCATAGGGAACCTTCTCACCGAACCCTCAAGCTAACCTCGTAGGCACCGGAAGGGGCATCTTTGTTTTGAGAAAAGTTTCAGTGTTCGTACTAGGACTAGCCGTTTCACTATCTTTACAGGTGGGCATGGTTTCAGCCCAGACATCGCTCGACAAAGAAGTGTCGAAATTAGTCGGAATTGATTACAATTACGGCGGAACGACCAAGAGCGGCTTCGATTGCTCCGGATTCACATCTTATGTGTTCGACCGGTTCGATATTGATTTGCCGCACTCTTCCAGATCGCAAGCTCAGCTTGGCTCGAAAGTGAGCAAGGATGAATTGCGCGAAGGGGATTTAGTTTTCTTTGATACAGGCGGAGACGGTATCTCCCATGTTGGTGTTTATGTAGGAGATGGCAGCTTTGCACATGCTTCAAGCAAGAAAGGCGTCAGTATCAGCAAGCTAAGCGATTCTTATTATGTGAAGAGATATGTGACCGCTCGCAGAGTTCTGTCGGAGACTTCCTTTAAACAGGTCATCGCAGAGTAAGTAGTCGGTCTTCCATCCGCAGGCGCCGAGTGCGAATCGGTTTACCTGCCATTCATTAGAGAGCTTCGAAAAGGCGCCGTTACCGCGGACAAGCCTTTCGGGGCTTTATTTTTTCCTGCCGGATACTAAAGGAGCCATTCCAATGTACTTGTTTATGCATAGAAAAGATTTACGAATTGAAGATTTGCGAGCGTTCGACAGACTGCGGGATCAGGGCCAGCCCGGGATACATCTGCTCATTCTGGATCCGGTGTTACTGGATGAAGAGCGGGCTAACGATCACAGCGGCCGTACTTTTCTGCGCGCGGCGGGTCAGCTGATTAAGCAGTATGAACAGGCGGACCGGCATTTAAATCTCCTCTACGGAAATCCGGCCGAGGTGCTTGCTGCGGTGTTGCGCGCGCATCCCGTTACAGAAGTTGTCTTCCACGAAGACTATACTCCCTATGCTCGTCGGCGGGATGGAGCTTTAGCTGAAGCAGCCGCTGCGCATGCCGTACCGGTTTACGCCGTACCTAATGCTACGTTAGCGGATATTGAGTCGTTTCAACAATATTCGGGGAAAAAAGATCCCTATAAAGTATTTACACCATTTTACAGAAAAATGAAAACGTATCTGGAACTTTTTTATTCGCCGGCGTCGGCGGTTTCATTGAAGGATTTGGATACAGTTCGTCTGAACGAAGAGGTGCTGCGTCCCTATGCCGTTCCTCCTGAGGTTCAAGCCTTATTGGAAAGAGCTGCGCCTTCTGCAGAGGAGCCTTCCGCGGAATCGGTGCTTACAACGTTTCTGGAGGAGCGCCTGGAGGATTACGACGCTAAACGAGATGATTATCGCGGCGATTTCACGAGCGGAATCAGCTCGTTGCTGAATACGGGAGCGCTGTCGATCCGCCGCGTGTATGAGCGGCTCCTGGACTGCGAACACCGCGACCCGTGGCTGCGGCAACTGATATGGCGCGAGTTTTACCTGTACCAGGCTCAGCTGGACCCGTTCTTCTTCCGATATGAAGAACAATACGATATGCGTGAGCTGTCGGACGTTCACTTGAAAGCTTGGCGCAGCGGCACGACGGGGATTCCCATCATCGATGCGGCTATGCGGGAGCTGAACGCGACCGGGCGGATGCCGAATCGTCTGCGCATGGTCACAGCCATGTTCCTGACGAAGAACCTGCTCTGCCCGTTTCCGCTGGGAGAGCAGTATTTCCGGCGGAAGCTGGCGGATTACGACCATATTTTGAACCGGGGGGGATGGTTGTGGAGCTCTTCCATCGGTTTCGATGCCGCACCTTACTTCCGGATTATGAACCCCGTCTCGCAATCTGTGAAGTTTGATCCCCGGGGAGAGTACATTCGGCGCTGGCTGCCCGAGCTCGCTCATCTGTCCGACAAGGAGATCCATCAACCCCGGCCTGAGGCCATCGTGGATCTGAAGCTTTCCCGCGCCGTAGCCATCGACCGCTACCGCAGCTTGTTGGCTACCCGAGTAAACCTTGCGGACGCGGATATGGTAGACTGATAGAATCCTTTTGCTCATAGAAAAGGATAAGTTCTGATCAGTAAGGAGAATGAATGACATTGAAGCTGGTATCTTGGAACGTCAACGGCTTGCGAGCCTGTGTGAATAAAGGGTTTATGGACTACTTCAGGGAGATGGACGCCGATCTGTTCTGCCTGCAGGAAACCAAGTTGCAAGAGGGTCAGATTGCGCTGGAACTGGATGGGTACTACCAATTCTGGAACTATGCGGAGAAGAAGGGGTACTCGGGAACGGCGATTTTCAGCAAAAAAGCCCCTCTCTCGGTACGGAACGGCCTCGAAGGCGAACCGGATCCCGAAGGAAGGGTTATTACGCTGGAATTTGAGCATTTCTATCTCGTGAATGTCTATTCGCCCAATGCCCGCCGCGACCTCTCCAGACTGGATTTCAGATTGGATTGGGAGGACCGTTTCAGAGCTTATCTGATGAAGCTGGACGCAGATAAACCCGTGATGGTTTGCGGAGATCTGAATGTCGCTCACCAGGAGATTGATCTGAAGAATCCGAAGCCGAACCTCGGCAATTCCGGATTCACCCTGGAAGAGCGGGGCAAGATGACGGAGCTGCTGGGATCCGGCTTCGTGGATACGTTCCGACATTTCTATCCGGACCGGGCGGAAGTTTACTCTTGGTGGTCCTATATGCCCGGAGTCCGGTCCCGAAATGTCGGATGGCGTATCGATTACTTCTTAGCTTCCACACGTTTAGAGGATGCGCTGGTTGATGCGGGAATTGATTGCGATATAACCGGAAGCGACCATTGCCCGGTTGTATTGGAGATTACAATTTAAGGCTGGTAGTTTCCGATACGCCACTGTTGATGACTGCCGGCTGCGGATGCGTAATTCGGCTGGTAATGGTCCTGTGCACGCTGCTCAAGATACTCTAACTGTTCCGTACGTTGCGGAACCGGCGGGCCGATCAAGACGGATTCTGTAAGCGGCGCAAGCACTTGCTCCAGCTCTTCCCCGTTAATGCCGTAGGCGAGTTGTAACACATCTTTCGGCGTTTTCAGGAGCACATCGGACTCGAGTACGGTTTCCGGCAAGCTGTTATCGAACACTGCCAAAAATTGCGTATTGTCCTCCATAGCCACCTGCCAGTGGAACCAGCCCATCGGAATGTAGACGGTTTGCGCCGCTTTCAACCGGTAGCTGAGCAATTCTTTGGTGTTCGGGTTTAGAACAGAAATGACGATTTCACCTTTGACAACATAAACGAGCTCTGCGGAATTCGGATGCCAGTGCGGCTCAACAATGTTCCCTTGGCTTAAGTAGATGTCCAGCAAGGCCAGGTCTTTCAACACGGGCAATTGCGTTTTGGTCAGGGCGTAGATGAAGTTCTGGTCATTCTTCTTGAAGAGCACGGTGTTCTTCATATCGTAAGCTAAATTGAGTTGAGGGGAAGCCAAATCCATTCCTTCATAACGTTCGAACATGGGGATTCCTGCCTTTCGGTATTGGGCTATTGTCACCATACTCTATGCATCTGCCCAGAATGAAGTGCTTGTGTACTATAAGATCTATAAGAAAACCTCTATCGAGGCTGGATCATGTTGCTTGGTCAACTGCCAAGTATGATTGTATTTCAACACCGATGCTGGGTTATCCCGAAGAATCAGGCAAAAATAATATCCGTTCTTTTCAAAAAAACACTTGATACAAGAGCATTTGTTTGGTATTCTATAACATATTAAGAACGCTTGTTCCCATTTTATGGGTGATGAAGTGAGGATTATGTCTACTTGTGAAGTAACTTTCGATCATACCACTGAGCCTTCGGGATAACCCAGCATTTCAGTCCAAATAAGGTTCAGCAACACCCCATAATTTATATACTATATATTAAGAAAAGGACCAGAAAGCTCTCTCACGAGCAGCTTCCGGTCCTTCTTCATGTTATGCGAATTGCGCCCCGCTCAACCGCGCATAGGCGCCGCCCGCCGCGAGCAGCTCCTCGTGACGGCCTTCCTCTTCGATGCCCTTCTCGGTCACCACCAGGATCCGGTCCGCATGGCGGATGGTCGCTAACCTGTGAGCGATAATCAGCGTCGTCCGATTATGCGACAAGCGCTCCAGCGCCTGCTGGATAAGCTGCTCCGTCTCGGTGTCGAGCGCGGATGTCGCCTCGTCCAGTATCAGAATCGGCGGATTCTTCAGGAAGATTCGCGCGATGGACAGCCTCTGACGTTGCCCGCCGGACAGCTTCAGCCCCCGCTCCCCGATGAACGTATCGAGCCCTTCAGGCAGCGATGCAATCAGAGAGTCAAGCGACGCCTGGCTGGCGGCGGCCACAATCTCTTCCTCGGACGCCCCCAAGCGGCCGTAAGCAATGTTCTCGCGAATGGTTCCGTTAAACAGGAACACATCCTGTTGCACAACGCCGATCTGGTTGCGCAGCGACGTCTGCTTCATCTTGCGGATATCCATCCCGTCGATGGATATCTCCCCGCTGTCGATTTCGTAGAATCGCGGAATCAGGCTGCACAGCGTGGACTTACCGGCGCCGGAAGGCCCGACCAAAGCTACCGTCTCTCCGGCGTTCAGCTTCAAGTTCATGTTGCGGAGCACATGCGCGTGATTCTCGTACCCGAAGGTGACGTTACGGAATTCAATGTCGCCCCGCAACCGGGCAACTTCCACCGCATCCTTGGCATCCTTCACGTCAGGCTCGGTATCCATCAGCTCGCAAAACCGTTTAAACCCGGCCATCCCCTTCGGATACAACTCCAGCAAAGCATTAATTTTCTCAATCGGACGCAGAAAAATATTCACATACAACAAGAAACCGACCAGCTCACCGTAGCTCAATTTCCCTTGGTAAGCGAACCAGGTGCCGAAGATCAGAACGGTCAGCGTAATGAACCGCGTCAACATGTAAATGCCGGACAGGCTCAACGATATCGCAAGATAGGACTGCAGCTTAGCCGAGCGAAACGCCTGGTTGTTCTTGTCGAAACGAGCTCTCTCGAACGACTCGTTGCCGAACGATTTCACCACGCGGATGCCGGAGATGCTGTCTTCCACGCGCGCGTTGACATCAGCGATTTTTTCGAACATTTGGGTGGCGGCTTTGCTGAGCTTCTGGTTGAAATACACGATAATCCATGCCAAAATCGGCACAACAATGAACGTGATGCAGGCAAGCTCCCAGTTGACCATGAACATGATGCCGAAGGCGCCGACCAGCGTCATGATCGCAATGAACAAGTCCTCCGGACCGTGATGCGCCATCTCGCCCAGATCGAAGAGATCGTTCGTCAGGCGTGACATGATCTGCCCCGTCTTGGTGTTGTCGAAGAACCGGAACGAAAGCTTTTGCACATGGTTGAAGAGCTGTTTGCGCATATCGGTTTCGATGTTGATCCCGAGCATATGACCCCAATAGTTCACAACGAATTGCAGCCCCATAGAGATGAGATACATGACCAGCAAACCTACGCACACCCACACAATCTGAGTCCAATTCCCTGTCGGCAGCAGCTTGTCGATCGTCCACTGAACACCGATGGGAAAACCCAATTCCAGCAGCGCGGCGAATACAGCACAGGTGAAATCGAACAGGAACAGTTTCTTGTAAGGCACATAATAGGCCATAAAGCGGCGGATTTGAGACATTGTGACACTCCTTTTTGCGGTGTAGCGTTAGCATGAGCATTTGGTACTCATCGTACACGTTGGCCGGATTTTCGTCCAGGTAACAATTAAGTTATAGTCGCGACGATGATTCCGACTGAACCAATATTTACGGCTTTCGGACGCGGTGTTACAATAAAAGACCTATGCTTGTGACCAAAAAATTAACATTCTGTTAGGAGAGATTCTCATCGGCACTACCTTGCGCAAAATTCTATTCTACCTCTTCGTTTTCGTGCTCACTCTTCTCTTAACTTGGCAGGATGTGCACATTGGCCTCATTCTCGGAATTGTGTTCGCCTTGTCTTTTCTGATCCTGATTTTCCCCGACCTCTATATGATGTTTCTGGAGACAAGAATTGACCGGTTGGAGAGGTATCTCCTTGGGCAGCGTGCTAAGCCCACCGTCAACCTGATCTATGCTATGGCGAATAAACAGGATGAGGAAGTGGAAGAACTCTACAATCTTATGCTGGCCAAATATAAAAACAAACAGCGGCAAGCCTTATTGATCTGCTCTTATGCGGCTTATAAAGACCAAGTCAGCACGGTGAAAGACAGCGTACGGGAAATACAATCCGCTGCTTACCGGATATATTATGAGACCGCCATACTACTGGAAGAGAGACGTCCCGATGAGGCCAGAGCCTTGGCGGAGCAATTGACGAAGCCGTGGATGAAGCATAGTATTCTGGCCGAAATCGAGCTTAAAGCGGGGAACCGCAACGAAGCGATGCGGCACGCCGGGGAGGCGATGAGGACTGCCAAAGGCGCACAGCGATATGTCCTGTACAAGCATTATGAACGGGAATTGCCAGAAGGGCTTGTCCGCATGTAGCTGATACGCGTCATTTATGTAATTTATTCCTTTAGAAGGATTGACTTTTATTCACGCGCTCATTATTGTCTACATTGAGACTACAAAACATGGGAGGCGATCCATCAATGGCAGCAACAGGAACGGCAACGGTTACGGTCGGCAATGCATTCAGACAATATGAAGTGGCTGAAGGGTGGGCGAAATTGCCCGCTACCATCACACTGGGGTACACGCATGGTGTTGAAGTGGACTCGGCTGGGAATGTATATATATTCCATATGAACAAGCCGAGTGTTGTTAAATTCGACAGCGAGGGTAACTACCTATCTTCCTGGGGCGATGAATATGAAAGCAGAGCGCATGGTTTTCTCTTGCACCAAGAAGACGGCGAGGAGTTCTTCTACCTGACGGATATGTCCGGCCGCGTCGTTAAGACTACGTTGGACGGTAAGGTTCTGCTGGCGATAGAGACACCGGATCTGCCTGACATTTACGATGCGGATCGCAAGTTCATTCCTACGGACGTTGCCGTAGCGCCAAACGGGGATATTTACGTTGCGGACGGTTACGGTCAACACTATATCCATCAATATAATCAGGAAGGCGCCTTGCTGCGTTCCTGGGGCGGAGCAGGCTCCGACATCGGCAAACTGAACTGCCCTCACGGCATTTCAGTGGACCTGCGTCATAGCGAGCCTGAGCTGTATGTAGCGGATCGCGGCAACCACCGGATTCAGGTGTTCACATTGGACGGTCAGTATAAACGAATTATTGATGAGAACATGGACGCGCCTTGCAGCTTCTACTATCATGGCGATGAAGTGATTTTCCCTGATCTGCACAGCCGGGTCACGATTCTGGACAAGAACGATCAACTGATCGCGCATCTGGGTGAAGATCAACAGGCCTACAAGCAGCAAGGTTGGCCGGATCTTCCGCTGGACTACTTCCGCACGAACCGCTTCAGCTCCCCGCACGGCGTATGCTTCGATGCGGACGGTAACATCTACGTTGCCGAGTGGACGCAGCACGGTCGCATTACAAAGTTACTTCGTAAATAATGAGCAAGGCCTGAACAACCCTCAGGGTTGGTTCAGGCCTTTTATTTTGATCAAAGGCTCAGTGCCTCTTTAATACTCAGCTCCAGCGGCGAATACCCTTCATTTCCGGTGCGATCAAACTCCATCCGGTCCTTTAGCGGCGTTGTACGGTTGCACATAAATCTCGGCGTTCCGGCGTGATTGGCTGAGGGCGCGTGGTACAGAAACGGGTGGCATAAGATGACATCGCCCGGTGAACCGGTCGTTTCCACGACACGAAGACGGACTCCTTCGGCATCAATCGTCTCGGTCATGAACTTCTCCACACGGCTCCGACCATCTCCGCTCTCCTCGCTCTCCCCCGTCAGTTCAGCCATCCAAGGATGACTCCGATTCACCGCGCCAATCGCGGGTCCTTGCTCTGTGCCGTCCGGAAATGCGGACAAGTACTTGGCGACGATCTTGTGGGAGCCTTCCGCAACCAATGTGCCGCCTCCGCGCGTGCCAATTTCCGAAAATAAACACAGACACAACAGCCCTTGCTCCGGGCTATCGACGTAATGTCGGAAATGCTGTCCGTCCCAATGCCATCCGCCCTTCGGCACATCCCACGCCTTATCGCTTCCCAATGCGAAGTTAACCGGCCACCACCCATAAGTTGCGACAAGCTCCGTCTCACCGCAGACACTTCGTTCCGCCCAACGGCCGGCACCGATTAAATCTTCTATGGCATCCGCCAAGCGCTTCGTATTGCACAGCTGGAAGTCGTCGTGCGAATAGGCCTCATTGATCTGCACCATCGGTTTAGTCCATGTGGATGAATCATCCTTCAGCATACCCATAGGCTTCATGCGCTCCCACACCAGGTCCTGGCAAGCCAAGGCAACCTCCCTCGGGAACCCTTCCGCAAGCTTGACCCAGCCGCGCTCTTTAAACTGCTCCACCTGCTCATTCGACAACACGGAATAACTCACCTTACTCCACGCCCCTTCATACGTCACTCGATTCACTGGCCAGAATGAGAACCTTTTCTTATCGAATTATATCCCAATCAAAATAGCTTTACGAGGGGTCTTTCTTCGGGTACGGGTGCTATTTTTCGGGTCAGATCGCGAGAGATTTAAACAGCATGTTAATATAGAAGGAGATTATGATCGGTCTTGCGATTGTCTACCTGAATTCCGTCAAATACATTGTTACTGAGCATATCTATTAATTATGGATAGAGGGAGAAGATTACATGTCAGGAGTTAAACAACGGGCCGTTTCCTTGGATTTAGCCAGAGGGTTCATGCTGCTGCTTATTACCCTCGCGCATGCCCCTCTCTACTTGTACGGCGCCGAGCCCGGAATGCTGCAAAGAGTGGCTGGCGCCTCCTTCTTCGATCAAATCGTAAACCTGTTCGGTATACTCTTGATTGACAACCGGGCCAGAGCGATGTTTGCCGTGCTCCTGGGCTATGGAATCGTGCTTGCTTTCCAAAGTCAAATCTCCAGGGGATTCAGCGGGAAAGAAGCTTTAGCCATCCTCCGGCGGCGTTCCTGGGTTCTCATTCTGTTCGGGATCGCCTTGGCGGTCCTGATTGGCGGTCAGGATATATTCATGGCTTACGGCATTGCCATCCTTCTCGTTGGCTGGCTGTTACCTCGAAGCAACCGTGCGTTAATACGAACATTTATAATTGTCACCGCATGTTATGCTGTGGTGATCCCAATCCTATGGGGATTTAATATGCAAGATATCGGCAGTTACAGCTTTCCTCCGGAATTCGCCGCCACGGATACCTACCTCAGTTATACCTTGGAGCGATTGTTTACGTTTCCGATTACTCCTGTTCTGATCCATCTGATGTTCCCGGTTCTTCCGCCGGTGCTGCTTGGCATGTGGATCGCCAAATTCCGGCTGTTAACCAACCCTGAGCTTCGGTTAAAAACTCTTTATTTTATCGCATCTATAGGCTTATCGGTATCCTTAGCCGGAGCGTTGCCTCTTACCTTCGTGGGTACGGGCTGGCAGCCTCCATTATTCACAGTCGGCATCCTTTACGGCATTCACATCCTCACCGGCTTTGCGGGAGGGCTGGCATATGCGGCACTATTCGGTATCATCGGGGCCAAATTAACACAACCCGGACGGTACACCTTTACGCTCACGGCTTTGGGGAAACGCTCCCTGACGTTCTACGTGTGGAATGAGGCGATTCTTGTCCTGCTCCTGTCGCCGGTCGCTCTCGACTTAGGCGGGCGGACAAGCAACGGAACCGCGACGTTGATTGCCTTGGGGGTCTGGGGACTCTCTGTTCTTTTGGCCGCAATGATGGAAAAGCGCAATCGGAACGGACCTTTGGAAGTGTTGTTGCGGCGGTTGGTTTATCGTCGTTCTTAAAATTGCGGGCGGGCATCGCTTAATTACGTCGATTTGGCCCGTGAATAGAGGATGACAGGGATAAGCATCAGCGAGAGCAAGCTGCCTGTAAGGGAAAGGAAAGCGTAACTGGTGTGGGATACGATTACACCTGATAAAGCGCCGCCGGACGCGCCTGCCAATGCGACTAACACCTCGATGGAGCCTTGCGTTTTGGCGCGTGTATCCGGGGTTGTAGCATGAATGATTTGTGCTGTGCCGCTGATCAGACCGAAATTCCATCCGATTCCCAGCAGCGCCAAAGCTGTCACCAGTCCCAGCATGGAATGGGACGGTACGATCGCCCCTAGCGCGCCTGCAGCAAGCAAGGTTCCTCCCGATGCATAGGACATTGCCGTATACCCGAATTTATCCGTCAGCGCTCCGGTTACTAAGGAAGGCAAAAACATGCACGCGATATGTATACCAATGACCAAACCCACCTCACTTATACTGTGTCCGTGAAGCCTCATGTGGACGGGCATCATGGTCATCAGCGCAACCATGACGATCTGGGTCAATACCATAACGGTCGTCCCGATGAGAAGCCCGCGGTTACGGGTAATCTTTTCGCTTCCCTCTGTGTTTAGAGCAACACCTGCTACAACTTTATCCTTATTGGCTATAGCTATTGCAACAAGTAAGGGATCCGGCCGGAGAAACGCCCAGATCATCCCGCCAGCCAACAGGAACGCGGCGGCCGCAAGCAGGAAAGGTCCAGCCAAGGCCGGTATCCCGAGAGACTCTGCAAACTCCCCCGTAACATGGACCAGATTGGGTCCTGCCACAGCCCCGAATGTCGTAGATACCATAGCTATGCTAATCGCCCTCGCCCGTTCCTTCGGCTTCGCCAAGTCTGTTCCCGCATACCTAGCCTGCAAATTTGTAGATGTTCCAGCACCATACACAACGAGGGAAATAAAGAGCAGCGTCAGATTGTCGGCGACTGCCGCAAGGACGACTCCGGCCGCGCCTGTACCTCCTGCCAAGAACCCCGCGCTTAGCCCCGTCCTTCTCCCCCACCTCTGGGAAAGCCGGCCCACAATAAAGGCCGCACCTGCAGACCCTAACGTAATCAACGCGGAAGGCAATCCGGCCAAACTGTCTGTTCCCATCATATCCAGAGCAAGCAACGCGCCTACAGTCACGCCTGCCGCCAGACCCGCACCGCCAAAAATCTGCGCAATGACAACGATCACCAGACTTCTTCGGTAAAGTTCCCGCTGTTTCTTTGGAGAATCGTAATAACTTTGGATCTGTTCCTGCATCAGCCGCCCCGCCCTTCTACTATAGTTTCCAGTTATTTTGATGGTATCTTATTTCCCCCTAAATTTCACGTGTTTCCATGACGTTTTTTGAGCAAAGTAATTTATTTGAAATAGTACCTTGACAGTCACAGTAGTATGCCGTATTATACAGATATGGAGGTGATGGTATGAGCGAGAACAAGATCACATCCGACCTGCTGCGCGGACATACGGATACGATGATTTTACGGATCTTGTCTGAAGCTGACCGCTATGGCTACGAGATTGTCAAGCTGATTGCCGAGCGCTCGGACGGCGAGTATGAATTAAAGGAAGCTACAATGTACTCCAGCGTTCGACGGCTTGAAGCGGAAGGCGATATCGAGTGGTATTGGGGAGATGAATCCCAGGGCGGACGACGGAAGTATTTCCGAATTACAGATAAGGGCAAGACGACATACGAACAGAACAAGAGCAACTGGGAATATGCCAAACGTATTCTTAAAAACTTATTATAAGGAGTGTTTCGATTATGAATCAGAAATTAAACAACTATCTAAACGGTGTTTTCACACCATATGACGGGGTAAAGAGCGTCACTGAATTAAAGGCAGACCTGCTGTCTGATTTGCAGGAGCGGTTTAACGAACTGAAAGCCGAGGGCAAGGACGATGAAACGGCTTTTCAGATGACCATTGAAAGCATCGGCGACATTGAGCAAACGATCCTAGAGGTCGCCAACCTCTCGCGCTCACTGGAGCGTCAGGTAGTGACAAACTTCAGCGCGAGTAATCTGGCGCAGAGCGATTTCGCAGGCGTTACCGCTCACAAAGGTCAATTTAACGCAAGCGCGTTACGCGGTACCGACTTCGCGGGCGCGGACTTAACCGGAAGTTCGTTTAAGAGCAGTGACATGCGTGAAGCCAATTTTGACGGGGCGAATTTGACGGACTGCCATTTATCCTCACTTGACCTTTCGAATGCAAGCTTCCATGAATCGATTCTGGTACGCACTAACTTCAGCAGTTCCGGATTGGAAGGATCGCAATTTAAAGGCGTTAAGCTGAGAGACGTCACGCTAAGCAAGACTGATCTTACCAAAACCATCTTTGAAAACTGCACGTTTGACGGCGTAGACTTTAAACATTGCGACTTGAGCGGGCAGCGTTTTGACGGGCAGACCTTTATCGGTGTTAAATTTGACAAGTCGGCTGTAAACGATGTTTCGTTCAGGGGCGCTACACTCAAGAATGTTTCGTTCCAAGCGTTCTTCTCGCTGACCAATAAGTATTACCGCGGGATCAAGACCATCTGCTTTGACGGCGCGTTCATGGATAAACTGACCTACGCCTCGCTTAAAGGCATGGGAGCCGATTTGTCCAAAGTTACGGTTCAATAAGGAGGAGAAGCGAGATGAACAATAAATCCATTCAAGTGAAGGGATTGCAGAAATCCTACAAGCAACTGCAAGTGCTGAAGGGTGTGGATTTCGAGGTGGAGAAGGGCAGTATATTCGCACTGCTCGGCTCCAATGGAGCGGGTAAGACAACGGTTGTCCGAATTCTCACCACGCTGCTGAAACCGGATAGCGGAACAGCCGCCGTGAACGGATACGATGTTGTGACCAATCCGGACGGCGTAAGGCAATCCATCAGCCTCACCGGGCAGTTTGCGGCAGTGGATGAGATTTTGACCGGCCGGGAGAATCTCATCATGATCGCCAAGCTCCGCTACCTCCCCAATCCGCGACAGGTTGCAGATGACATGCTTAAGCGCTTTAATCTGACAGATGCTGCGGACCGCAGGACGTCGACGTATTCAGGCGGTATGCGCCGCAGGCTTGATATCGCTTTGAGTCTCGTGGGAAAACCGCAGATCGTGTTCCTTGACGAGCCGACTACAGGCCTTGACCCCGAATCGCGTATCGAGGTTTGGAAGATTGTGAAGGAGCTTTCCGAAGGCGGAACCACCGTGTTCCTCACCACTCAGTATTTGGAAGAGGCTGAGCAGTTGGCCGACCGGATTGCCATTTTGCACGAGGGAAAGATTATTGCAGGCGGCACTTTGGCGGAGTTGAAGAAACGGTTCCCACCGGCGAAGGTGGAGTATGTTGAGAAACAGCCGACATTAGAGGAAATATTCCTCGCGATCGTTGGCAAGAAGGGGGCATAAGTAAATGGAAGCAGCAAAAAAACACTTTATCAGCGACTTGAGCGTTATGCTAGGACGCTCCATGCGCCATATTTCCCGCAGCGTGGACACAATCATGACGGTGACTATTACGCCGATCGCGATGATGCTGCTGTTCGTCTATGTATTCGGAGGCGCCATTGAAACCGGAACGGATAACTATGTGAATTACCTGCTGCCCGGCATCCTGCTGATTGCGATTGCCAGCGGTGTGGCGTACACGGCTTTCCGGCTGTTCACCGATGTGCAACGGGGCATCTTGGAGCGGTTTCACACCATGCCGATTTCAAGCTCCGCTCTATTGTGGGGGCATGTGCTAACCTCGCTGGTCTCCAATGCGATTTCGGTTGTCGTCATCATACTCGTAGCGTTAATCATGGGCTTTTCCTCGTCGGCTGGGCTGCTGTCCTGGCTTGCCGTAGCCGGTATCCTCACATTGTTCACACTCGCCTTAACCTGGGTCGCGGCCATTGCCGGACTAACCGCCAAAACCGTGGACGGCGCCAGCGCCTTCTCCTACCCGATTATCTTCCTGCCATTCATCAGCTCGGCGTTTGTACCTACCGATACGATGCCGAAAGCCGTTCGCATCTTCGCCGAGAATCAGCCGGTGACTTCTATCGTGGAAGCCATCCGCGCGCTTTTGTCCAGTCAGCCGGTGGGCAATGACATCTGGATCGCTCTTGCATGGTGTGTGGGAATTACGCTCGTGGCTTATGTTTTTGCAATGAGGGCTTATAAGAAGCGGGTTTAAAGTGCGGGAAGTCACAAACAGAGCATTGGCAATTGACGCCGATGCTCTTGTGGTTGCCACTTACTTTCTCGGAAGAGACTTCGTAACAGACACTAACATCAGCCCAATGACCAATATGAACGCCCACGCGCCAAACGAGGCCCAGCCTTCCGGCAATAATCCCAAAAATGTATAGGAAACCGGCTTACCAAAGATCGCTCGAATCAACGGTTGAGCAATTGTTGCCAGCCCGATAAGGCTTAACACGATACCTAACACTTGCAAGCCGTCATTGCGTATTTTCCTCATGTCCATCCCTCCTCGTCGCAAGAATAAAAGTTCGTACCGTCTCTTCTATCGTTTCGTCCATATCCTGGATTTCGTTGTTTACAATTCTGTTGCTAACCGCATCGATTGCACTTCTGACGAACATCGCCATTAACGCCGGGGCAAATATTCTGAAATTCTTTTCTTCCATCTGACCATAAAGAAAAATTTCAATAAGAGGTTGGTATACGTGGTTATCTGTGCCCGAGAAGACCAGTTCGCCCGCCTTATTCCTATGGTTTCCGATAATCTGAATCATAGCCATTGTCCGTATAGCGTTATCGGAAACGAAGTGCAAATTGGTAGAAATATAGGACTCTAGCGCTTTAGGCGCGGTTTCGGTAATGACCATGTGTTTTGCCATGTATTCAGCGGCATCTCCGAAATACGTTTGTACAAGTTCGCTAAACAATATATCCTTCTGAGCAAAATGGTAGGTCAATACGCCCTTGCTAATCTCCATATGTTCGCAAAGCAAGCCAAGAGAAAACCCCGAGTATCCATATTTGGCCAAAAGCTCTTGAGCTGCATGCAGGATATGTTCACGGGTATTGATAAGCTTCACTCCTTTCCGTTGCGTTCAGATGCTGGTTATATATAAGCTCATATTTATATTTTAGTACGACCGTACTAATTAATCAAGTCTATTCAAAATTCATGCCACATCAAAAAGACCGAGGTATTCCACGAGGGTGGGTCCCGGTCTTTTTGCAAGTAAAATATAAATTAAACTTAGGCCTGATGAATATTTAGAAATTATTTATTTGCGGCTTGAATAAAAGCCTTAATTAACGGATGTACAATTTTGTTCAAAGCAGACCGCTCAGGCTGAAATAATGCTCCGACATAGAAGGGATGCTGGCTATATTCCATAATCCGAGTTTCACCATTATGATCAACTCCGACAATCCGAATACCAGCCTTTTCTAAGTGTGAAGCAAAATCCGGATTTAACCCATAATTACAAGTGCCATATTGCTCTGAAATTTCATTCGTTCCGTACACTGTTGCAACTTTTGAATCTGGAGCGAGTCTGAATTTTTGCGTTTTTTCACTGACCGAGCATGTTAGAGGAGCAACCAGCAGAACGGATGCATCTGGGTTTTCCTCGGCATGATCTGCTTCATGCAGTCCCAGCGCATTTCTGGCGAATTCAATGATCATGTGTTGAAATCCGCCGCACGTCCCCAAGAAAGGCACTTGATTCTCACGAGCATACCGTATGCCGTTAAGAGCTCCTTGCATACTGGCATAAGGACTTGCAGGAACGGTCCACCAGATCGCCTGATACTTCGCCAACCTCTGTTCGAAACCTTCTTCCAGTACAGTAGTTGCAATCCACTCGAAGTCGACAACAATTCCAAGATCATTCGCCGCTAATTCAATAGCCTGAGGAATTGCCACATGCGCTACGACCTGTGGATCATAGTCACCGATTAACGCTACACGAATCATCGCTGCTCACCTCGCTAATCAAGAGTTTAATGAAGAACATATAAAATGAGATTTTATGCTAGATAATGGATATTTGTCAATCTGATTTCATAAGCTTTTACGCAACAATTATGGGTTATATGCGTTATATAAGGTAATTCAATATCAGGAGGAGATTGTCTATGCTCGCGTTCCATCGTGTCTTATCCCGGCGCACAGCCCTTGCAGCTATTGCTGTTGCAGCCTTGACGGTTCATGCCGGCAGTGCGTTCGCTCTTGCATCCTCTGGTCCGGTTGCTGCCGCATCCGCGGTCACCGTATCCTCGTCAGCCAAAGTGTACAACACCTTCAACACTCTGTTGCGTAAGCCCGGCGGGTTGCCTCAGGCCATTACCTACCTGAACGCGCATATTCATCAAGCAACCAACTATCAGGCGACGGCGATGGTGCTCCAACTGGAGAATGCACTGAAGGCGGAGCTGCCGCGGATGGAAGCCAGGTTCACTCCACAAGTATCGGAGAAGTTGATGAAAGTGTATGTGTACAAGGAGGATTTTGCTTCGACGCTAAGTCGTACACGTGACCCGCAGTTGCGCAAGTTGCTGCAACTGGCCGCTTCCAGCGGGTACCGTCAGCACTCCTCTGAAGGAATCATTTATCCGGTGGTAGATTACACAGATCTGATCAAGTACAAGAAGTATGTTACGGCGGACCTTCAAGCGTACATCGATATTATGGCAGCTCAGACTCTCCGTCCTTCAACCAACGACGCCGCGCTCGCGATTGGCTACCAGGAGTTGGTGAACCGCGGACTTGCGCTGGAGCAATTCATGGCGAAGTATCCGAAGTCGAACCGCTACGTACAGGTCGCCAACCTGTTCAGAGAAACGAAATACATGATCTTCTACAGTCCGAGCAACACACCGCTGTTCGACTATGACGGCGAAGAGGTTATGCGCGCGAATGCCCGGATCGGTTATAGTGCCGTGCTGAAACGCAACCCGGCGACGGCTAGCCCGCTCCTACAGCTGTTAGCTACGTTCATGAGCATTGCTGAAGCTTCCGATTTCAAAAAGTCCGAAGCGGTTGAGACCTTCCTGCAGGAGAAGGTATCGCTGGATTAATGATAGAAGGCTTCGCAACCCTAGGGCAGCGAAGCCTTCTTTGTTACAACGCCAAGCACATATGGCCCGCTAGTGGTCGCAACCAGCGACTGGCTATGGACGAGGGTGATTCGACTTAATGTTGTCTGTCGCTAGTGCCACGGTCTGCTCCACTCGCTTCTTGCGCGTTTCCGGACGCTTGGCATTCTGAATCCATTCCAGGATGCCTCGCTTCGAGGATCGAGAGAAGGCGTCAAAATGGTTCCACGCCTGCTCGTTAGCATTGAAGGCAGCCTTTAAGTCATCCGGAATCGTCAAATTCTCGACCTCATCCAGTGCCGTCCATGTGCCGGTCTCTTTCGCAAGCTTCACGGATGCCAGTCCGGAGGCAGTCATTCGCCCTTCTGCCGTCAGCCGCTCCACTTTCTCCTTGTTCACCTTACTCCAGTTACTCTTGGGATTTCTCCGTGCAAAAAACTGATAATAACTCTCCTCGTCCCGCTTCCGCGGCGTGCTGTCAATCCACCCATAGCATAGCGCCTCATCCACGGCTTCATCATAGTACACACTCGGCGTCTCACTCTGCTTGCGATATATAATAAGCCATACACTCTTTTCCTGATCGTGATGCTGCTCCAGCCAGGAGCGCCATGCCTCGCGATCTTGTGCGTGGAAGGCAGCTACGCCGTTGAATACTTCGTTAGTCATGAGTTTCACACCTTTTTATGAATCTGTGGCCAGGGCGTATAGGCTACTTCGCGATGTATTTACAATTTGCATACTGCTATGCTTTGCTCTGGTCTTCTTCATTCCCCACAGCCACCGGATTCCCCTCATAACTAATCCAATCGCTCCAGCTCTCGGATTTCTTAGCTAACCAATTTAAAAAGTCCATATCTAATCAATACCATTATGTAAAGTCTCTTTATATTCGCAAGCCAAACAAAAGCTTGATTTAAATCTTCTGCTCAGAATTTTTCTATCATGACCCATAGAAGATTGATAACCGAACTTTCTACAAACAAACTTTCTGTTTGGGTTAATTAAATACATCGTTTCAAGGCTAAGTGTGTGTTCAAGGTCTTGGTGTGTATGGAGATGTCGACAAAAATTCAATCCAGAGACTTCATCATCTCGTAACCAAAAATATTCTATTAATAAGTTAGGCAATCTATCGTCAGATAAACCAAGTAGTTCTAACATTTGCCGTGCATATTTATTTAGTTCTTTATCAGATAGGTCAGATAAAAAAATATTGTCCTTCATTGAATCGTTAATTAATTTTTCAAAGTTAAATATAAATATCCCATCAAGAAAAGCCTTGCAATAAGAAACAACTTTCACCAATCCTATGCTATCTGCATTCTCCATTACATCATTAACAATACCAATCGCTTCATCAGGTAACCCAAGTCCTTGATAACATTCAGCTAGTGACATATAAGCACGTAATAACTCATGTAGGTATCCATTACTTCTTAAGATCTCTATATTATACAGAAGCGAGTTTACGATTGTTTTCAACATCTCGTTTCCATTATCAGTACTATCCTTATTGCTCATTCTTGCGCTAGAAATGAATTGCATTTGAAGATTGGCATAGGACGTATAAAGTCGAGCTTTTATTATATCATCTGCTACTGTTTTATATAAGAATTCGAATCGCATCAACCATTCAATATTTCTCTTGATAAACTCATTTGCACTATCAACTCTTTCACTTAATGACAATGGATGTCCTATCTTATCACGACCATCCATATTAAACCGAGCAAAATTTAACTCTCTTAGTAATAGAAAACCCGTAATCTCCCACTCGTTAATTTCTAAATTTATTAATAAAATAGAATTCGTAGATTCATGATTTCTTATAGTTAATACAATATTTTCAAATTCCTTTTGAAGTAATCTAAACTCGTTTTTTAGTGTATGATCTGCTTCGACTAGTCTGTCTTTATATTCAAAAAATCTATGTTGTAATGTGATGAGTGATTTTGGGTACTTCAAGCAAAGTCTATCAAACTGAACTGAATATATATCTGGACTACAAATGCCTAATAGTAGCTTTAGTGTTAATTCAATGTACTCAGACACTTCCATTAAGTTCTCAGAAACAACATTAAATCTTCTTCCCTTTGGAATCCAAGACATCGCATCGTAATATTCACCATTACAATATTTTAAGTATGCTACAACTACACAATAATCGGGATCCTCTGACTTGAATATATTTGGTACCCTGGAGATCATCTCATAGAGCAAGTTATATTCTCCACTATTTGAAAATGCAATTCCATACTTTTTAATATCCGCTACTATATTCTTTACATCTGTAACAGACTCAGAGATAATATTTAAACTTATTTTTTCACTCGCATTAGATATTTTAATATACTCTGATATTTGTTTTACCAATACTCCCGAATGATTAATTTGTTTATGTATTTCAGTAAAATCGCTTAATCTAAGTTCTCTTATAAAATGATAATTAAGCGTTTGATTGTTTGTTGTTGTAATATCAATATTCTGGGCAGTTGCATATTGCGCAATTTCTATGATCCATTCCCACATGAAGATGTTCTCGGATTCAATATAAACAACAAATAGAGAGTTTGGTTGGTTTAATAAATAACTCAAGGTTTTTATAGGAACTGAAAATGTGATAGAACCGTTAGCACTTCTTGTTTTAGAAGTGCATTTCAACTGTATATGGGAACGAAAGTTTGACATATGTGTACCTACTAATTTCAATTCTAAAATCTTATCAACACCATAATCTCCGCCTGCTTCATCACGAACCAGAAATAAATGGTCTGGAACGATTAGGTCAAAAGCTAGTTTCGATCTTCTTTCTTTATCATGTGATTCTGCGCTTTTGGGAAGATTATCCATTATTTTGTCCTCCTTAACCATTTTGTCCATAATATAACACAGGTTCTTTTAAAAAAACTTACCATCTTTATTCGTTTTACAGTTCCAATGATCTAAAGGTCTACTGTTGAATTGTCGTTGACCATTTTCTTCATATGTAACGCTTGTTGATTTTTTACGAATCCCATGTCCAAAACTGATATATAGTGGGTTTCGTGCGGCACTTCTTGGTATGTATTCTCCAATAGAACCGTCGCTTGTAATTGCATGCAGACAAGTATTTTCACCGAACCAGTGTTGACTCTACGTTGATTTTACTCCATAAAAAATACAGAGTGACGGCGACAAACTCACCTTGCTCTTCTTTAAAATTTATATAATGTTATACATCCTTGGGTTTCTCTTCGTCTCCGATAATAACGGGATTATCTTCCCAAGAAATCCATTCGCTCCAGCTGTCGAACTTACTTTTCATACGACTCTCCAAGTTGTCTATAAGGGTAAGTTAAAAAGCAATTGAAATCGCCAATCTATTATGGTATTTTTTTACTATACTATTGGGAGAATTGGGGAGATTACTTTTGCCACAACCTTTACTTGAAGATGTATACAAACGTTCTGGAATACCAACATATACCTTTGTTAGACCTACCGAATACCAAAGACTTTACGTCGCTCTTCGCACAAAGGGAAGAGGTCTTGTTGTTGAAGGACCTTCTGGTATTGGTAAAACTACAAGTATTATTAAAGCCATAGAAGAACTGGGCACAGGTTCTACAGTTATTAAGCTCTCAGCGAGAAAGAATGAAGATAGAGCAAGGATTGAAAATTTGCCAAATGAAAAAAATTTCGGCACTGCTATTATTGATGATTTTCATAGATTAAATGATCAGACAAAACAAGCAATAGCTGACTTCATGAAAACTCTAGCTGACGAAGATGCTGAAAACAGTAAGATAGTCATTGTTGGCATAAATAAGGCAGGTGATTCTCTAGTAAGTTTCGCCCCTGATTTAAATAACCGTATTGATACAATTAGGTTTGAAACTAATCCTATTGATAAGGTTATTGAATTAATTACTAATGGCGAAGGTGCCCTAAAAATCAATTTAAATACTAAGGAAGAAATTGCAAGAGAAGCAAATGGTAGTTTTCATATTGCCCAGCTTTTATGCTACGAAACTTGCCTTGCTGCTAATATCCTTGAAGCTGAAACTGAACATAACCATGTAGAAATAAGTTTCGACCTGGTTCGTGAGAAAGTTTTTGAAGATTTGGGACGTCAATTTTATTTAGCCGCGCGAGAATTTGCTACAGGACCAAAGTTGCGACGAGAAGGTCGTGCACCATATCTTCACATTCTACATTGGCTTGCCGTTGGTAATGAATGGACATTAGATTTAGTGCAGGCGATTCGCGATAATCCAGAACAAAGAGGTAGCGTTGGTCAAGTTGTTGACAAGGGGTTTCTAGATAGTTTTTTAAATGGTGAGCACAAAGATTTATTTAGTGAAGTTTTGCACTTTGATAACCTCACGAATACCCTTAGTGTGGAAGACCCAAAATTTGTTTATTATATTAGAAACATTCTTTGGAATAAATTTGCTCGTCAAGTTGGATATAGTAGCATTACTTTCAAAACCAGTTATGATTTTGCTTTATCTTTTGCAGGATCAGATAGAGATGTAGCAGAGGCCATTTTTGAAGGACTCTCCGTAGAGGAGTTGTCCGTCTTTTATGATAAAAATGAACAAGCTCGTATACTTGCGGAGAACGTTGAGGATTATTTAAGTCCAATTTATCGTACTGAAGCCCAATTCGTTGTAGTTTTACTTGGTCCAGAGTACCCAAAAAGGATTTGGACAAAGTTTGAATCCGAGCAATTCAAACACAGGTTTGGTGAAAATTCTGTAATTCCAATTTGGTTCTCGTATGCTCCTCCAAGTCTATTTGATGAAACAAGAAAATACGGCGGCATTGAATACAATCGAGATAAAGATCTTACTGAACAAGCCAACTATATTGTTGATAAATTAATTCAAAAAATTGCTGAAGTAAGAATATCAGCAAACAGTGAACAGTAACGCAGAATAAAGATATTAGACAAACGTCAAAATGGAGAAGCCCATTTAGGAGCTTCTTTTTTATTACCACTTTGTCATATGTCAATTAGGTATATAAAATAATAATAACAGCCTTGAGTAAGGTGCCTATATGGGCGAAAGTTGCAGTTGAAGCGATGAAAATGCCGGCTGATTCACCGGCAGGAAGTGAACTTTTAATAGTTAATTACATCCACACCATACATAAAAGGGATTCTATATCATGTCCTTCAATTGTTTTGCTATTTCTGAGATTTCATGAATTGAAGAATTCAATGCCAGTTTGTTTGCTACGTAGGACTGTAATTCATGACTTCGGTTTTTGAAACCTTATGCCCGGCCTTCCATTTCCCTAGCAATCAATCCATCAAGTTCGTAGGCAGGCCAGCGTTTGTTTATAATCGACGAGGATATGACAATAACCCCATACTTAGAGTTGGCCAATCCTCTATCTATGGATTGCCGCAAACTATCTCCCCATATAATTGAATGCACATCATACAAAACATTTACACCAATTCGACTTAACTCTTCCGCAAGTGGCCGAACAAATTCATCTTTATCTTCACTAGCATGAGAGATAAAGACATCGTACATGGGTTCATGTTTTTCAATCATTATCACATTCGTTGCCACGACTGTATTAGGAATGATATTGTTTTCCTGAATTATATTTCTCTGATATTCTAATTCTCTAGTTAGGTTCTGTTGGGTAGAAATCAACCTTTGTTCCATCTTCTTTTGGGCAACAAGGTTGCTTTTTGTTCTCGTATTCTATTTCTTTTGCTAATTGTTGCTGGTATCTAAGTAGCTCGAACCGAACAAGGCATAGCAGTGTGTAAATAGTGAATACATCGCCATATGGCTTATATGCCCTGGCGATGTATTTTTTGTGCCCCGAAGTCAACCCCGAGTCAACACTCGGTTCGTGAAAATACTTACAGGACGGGTCGGGCTCCTTTATCCCCGACGTCTATGGGGTTGGACACGTAACTAATCCAGTCACTCCAGCTCCCCGCATACAGCTTCACCTTCGTGAAGCCGGCGTCCTGCAGCGCCATCACGTTCGGGCACGCGGTCACGCCCGAGCCGCAGTACACGATCAGCTCGCCATCCTTGGACAAGCTCGAGAACCGCTCGGCCTGCGCCTCCGCTGATTTCCAGAGCCCAGCGGCATCGCGCCCCTCGCCCCAGAAATAATTCCGCGCCCCCGGGATATGCCCGGCGACTGCGTCAATCGGCTCCACCTCGCCGCGGTACCGCGCGCCTTCGCGCGAATCCACCAGCGTCACACCCTCGCGCCCAATGGCTCCCTGCACATCGTACATATCCGCCAGCAGATTATGCTGCACGGATGCCACGAACTGTGCCGGAATCGGCACCCGCACGTCCGACGTCGTCGGCAACCCCGCGTTCTTCCAAGCGGAGAAGCCCGCGTCCATGACGTACACGGTCTCATGACCGAGGTACTTCATCAGCCACCACAGCCGGGACGCCATCGCACCGCCCTGGTCGTCATAAGCAACGACCCGCGTCTCGTTGCTAATGCCCGCGCGGCCTAATCGGCCAGCCAGCGTCGCCGCATCCGGTAACGGATGACGACCCCCGCTGCCGTCCTCTTCCTTCGGACCGGATAGATCCCGCTCCAGGTCCAGATACAGCGCGCCGGGAATATGCTCCTCTTCATAAGCTGCTTGCCCTGACTCCGGTTTACCCAAAGCAAACCGACAATCCACAATCACCACATCCGGTTCGTACATACGCGCCAGCACCCAGTTGACCGAAACCACATTTTGACTCATAACAATCATCCCCTCTTCTTTCGCATCATCATTACACACCATGTCATTTACTTGACCTTCAGGTACCCTAGCCGAGCTCACACCAGCCGTCTAATCCGCCCCTGCCAAACCCGCTTCTTTCCTCCAAACATACCTTATCCCACCGGCAAACCGCAAGTTTTACCCCACGTTACCACTCCGCCTTACAAAACCCTTCCGATACTCACTCGGCGCCTCCCCGGTCCAACGCTTAAACTGACGGCTGAAGTGCCCCGTCGTCTTGTATCCCAGCAACAGAGAAATTTCATCGATCGAGACGCTAAACTGCCGCAACATAAACTGGGCTTCCTTCAGCATCAGCGACGACATATACTGCCTGGGCGATTGCCCGAGTACCTTGCGAAACGTGCGGTTCATATGCGATACACTGATGTTCAAGTCCCCTGCCATCTCGGCAAGGGTCACGCGGTCGTTCTCGTTGCTTCCGTGGAGGAGGATGTTCTGGACGGACGCTTCGATCTTTTGCGCGATTAGACCTGCCAGCCGTTCCGACTCGGACCGTACCTGGAGATGGTGCTGAGACAACTGTTCCCCCAGTGCGCCAAATAACTCAAACACCGCCGCGTAAGCTTTCATCTGCTGATGCACCGGCAACCCCGCGCCTTTGTTCTCCCGAGCGATGGTACAGAGAGACTCCAAGGATGGCGTAATTTCTACGGCAAAATCAGACCCTCTTGGAAAATAAACCTCCTTCTGACGCAATAAAGCTTCCAACAAAGCCTGATCATCAATCTGAAAATGCACACAGAAATACGTCGCCCCCGCCGGTTGAACGCTGACACAGGAATGAGTCATCCCCGGGTGAATCACCAGCATATCGCCTGCGCCCTGATCATATCGCTTTCCGTTTACCACCATGCCGTGCGTCCCCTCAACAATCCAGTGAACCTCAAACAGGGGGTGTTCATGCGAAGGATAGGTCCAATCCGAATCCACCTTGCGTACATGCAGACCCATAAGCCGAAACGATACGCGCACATCGGGCAAATGCCCCAATTCTTCAACGTACTTCTCCATGACCCAACCCTTCTCCAACAAGATTCTACCTCTATTCTAACGCTCAGCTCAAAAAGGGTAAATGCTGAATCGATTTGAACATGGTTCACCTCGAATTCCCATGGTAACTTGGAGGTATCACATCCAATAACGGAGGTTATTTTCATGACCAACAAATCCATATTCTTCAATGCGCATCATTCCCCGATCGGCGCTTTTGCCAGTTTGACGTTGGGTTACCCCGGTGCCAAAGGCGGTCTCGGTCTGGAGCTCGGCAAACCGGCGGATCAGAATCTGTTTATCGGCGTAAAGTCGGATCAGGGACAATATTATGAGGCTTTACCTTTTTTCGAGGCGGGCGAGGATGAATCTTTGCGCTATAGTTCGGAGCATTTGGGTGAGGGTGAAGCGTTTGCGCCGTTCATCAAACCTTTTGCCAAAGAAGCGATAACACGTAACTTCCAACTGGGCACGGATTCCTGGACGGCGGGGCCGCTTACATTAACAATCTTCTCTCAGGTGCGCGGTGTTCCCGATCCTGCACAGGGTGAACATGATGCGCTGAAAGAAGCTCTGCTTCCCGCCTTGCTGGCCGAGCTTACAATCGACAATTCGACAGGTACCGGGTCCAAAAGAGCCTTCATCGGATACCAAGGTAACGATCCCTATTCGGCTATGCGCAGGTTGGATGATACGACGGATGGCAAGCTCCGCGGTGTTGCTCAAGGCGCGGTTACGGCGATCGCCACAAGTGACCCGGAGGTGCATTCCGCTCTTGGATTTTCGATGGAGAAAATTCTGGCTGAACCTCTGCAGGAGAATTGGGCTTTCGGGTTGGGCGGCGTCGGCGCTTTACTTGTGGATGTGCCTGCGGGAGAGGTGCGTACGTACCGGCTCTCCATCTGCTTTTATCGCGGAGGAGTAGCTACGACCGGACTGGAAACAAGCTACTACTATACACAGTACTACAACCGGATTGAGGAAGTGGCGGAGTACTCCATGCAACATTTCGACAGGATCCGGGAAGTGTGCGAGAAATCGAATGCCATGGTCGATGCGCCTCATCTCTCCGATGAACAGAGATTCATGCTGATTCACGCCATCCGGAGTTATTACGGCAGTACTCAGTTTCTTGCCTTGGACGGCGAACCACTCTGGGTCGTAAACGAAGGTGAGTACCGGATGATGAATACGTTTGATTTGACGGTGGATCAGCTCTTTTTTGAAATGAAAATGAACCCCTGGACCGTTCGCAACGAGCTCGACCTGTTCGCTTCCCGCTACTCGTATGAAGATCAAATATTTTTTCCTGGCAAACCTGACGAGCTGTATCCCGGAGGCATCTCATTTACGCATGATATGGGTGTGGCGAATGTGTTCTCGCGCAAGGGATTTTCCGCTTATGAAAAGCATGGAATCGATGACTGCTTCTCGTATATGACGCACGAACAGCTCGTCAATTGGGTGTTGTGCGCGGCGGTTTACACCGAAGGTACGGGTGACCATGCTTGGATGGCGGAACGTATGAACTTGTTGGAACAATGCTTCGAGAGCATGCTGCATCGGGACCATCCGCAAGCCGAGAAACGGAACGGGATTATGGGGCTGGACAGCTCGCGGACGATGGGCGGGGCGGAGATTACGACCTACGACAGTCTGGACGTGTCCCTTGGACAATCCAGGAATAACATCTATATCGCGGGCAAAAGTTGGGCGGCTTATCTGGCGCTGGAGAAGCTGTTCACGCAATATAACCGTAACGACAACGCCTCGGAGGCGCGCCTGCAGGCAGAGCGTGTTGCGGCAACGTTAACCTCACAGGTCACAGCCGACGGTTGGATTCCCGCAGTCATTCAGGAGAATAATGAGTCCCGGATCATTCCGGCGATTGAGGGTTTGGTGTTTTTGCAGCACACTGGTCGGAGCGACGCTTTAGATGCCGAGGGGTCTTACGGTGCGTTCATTGGCGTTCTGAAAAAGCATCTGGACGTGGTGTTACGGGAGGGGATCTGCCTCTTTAATGACGGCGGTTGGAAGCTTTCCTCCACAAGCAACAATTCCTGGTTGAGCAAAATTTACTTAAGCCAACACGTAGCCAGGCACTGCCTGGGCATGCCTTATGACGAGGCGATGTTACGCGCGGATGCCGCGCATGTTTCGTGGCTGTTACATCCCGAGGAGTCCTATTGGTGCTGGAGCGACCAGATGATTAACGGCGTGGCCATCGGCAGCAAATATTACCCGCGCGGCGTGACCGCGATTCTCTGGTTGGAGGAAACGGGTACTCGGGTCGGCGTGCAAAGTATTTCATCAGCGGCCGCAATTTCTTAGGAAAAGCAGCATGATCGCTTCAATTTTTATATAATAAGTGGTATCTTGCTTTACCGAAAGGATTTTAACCGTGGACAATATCGAGAAAAACCCCAGTCCCCAGCAAACCAGTGGGACAACCGTCACCGCCTTCGTATTAGGGATTCTATCCATTCTGGTTCCTTACGTAGGATTTGTTCTAGGCATTATCGCAATCATCCTTGGCAAGAAAGCCCTCAACCGCATCAAACAAACCGGAGAACCCGGACACGGACTGGCCCTCGCAGGATTTATTTGCGGTATCGTGGGCACAGCTCTGTATGCGCTAATTATTGGATTCTTTGTTGTGGCGTTTATCTTTTTTGAAATGAGCACCTCTGATTTGGAAGAAGTATCGATTGTTACCAACCTGTTGGTTGCGGTCTAATGCACATCACCCATCCCGATTCTCCAGAATCTTACACCCTTCGACCTATGACGGTGGAGGATGCGGAAACTGTTGCCGCATGGAGATACTTGCCTCCTTACAATGTCTATAACAACCCGGCTTGGGAAGACATGCTCGCAAGTTCATTTGAGTTTGCCGATGCTGAGATTCGCGCAGAGCAATATCGCTCTGTTGTAAATGGGAATGGAACGTTGATTGGTTTTGCGCAGTTTTTTCCGTTGGAAGGGTGGACTCGGTTAGGGTTAGGGCTTCATCCCGATCGATGCGGTCAGGGCAGCGGGGTTCACTTCGTTCATGCGATTGTCGCCTATGCAAGGCATCTTTCGCCGGAGAATAGCATTGATCTTGAAGTTTCCACGTGGAACAATCGGGCGATCCGGACCTATCTAAAGGCGGGGTTCGAGATCACCGATTCCTATGAGCGGCTGACACCTACCGGCAAGGGCATGTTTCACTGTATGGTCTGCACGGGAAACGGTACTCAGGAGGACAATGACACCTGAAACACCGAATATGCGACTACTTCCTGATGTAAGGTAACACATTACGCTCATCGGTTGCTGAATTACGCTATTCCCGCTAGATTATGGTTGTAACCAAAAAACAAAGAAACGAATTTCCCTCGTGTGCAGTCTCGAGCACACATGAAGGAAATTCGTTTCTTTATTCCTGAACATCTCACCGTCTCATCCCAAAATAACGAAAATCGGCATTCCATCAACGAAATTGATTACTCTATGCATGTTCCGTGTTCCGGGACCGCGGCAACATCCTCCCGTACTCTACCCGCGAACCAGCCAACAGTTGTCTACATCCCTACTCCCTCATCCCATCTCCCTACTATCCAGCGCGCGAGCGCCCTACATCCCAATCGCCCGCGTGCCCTTATCCCTAAGCTCAAGCCAACGCGATCTGCACCAAGAACAACAGAGAGAACAAATAAAGAATCGGATGCACCTGACGGGCCTTCCCGCGCAGTATTTTGATCAGAACGTAGACGATAAAGCCCACCCCGATCCCGGTTGAAATGCTGTAGGTCAGCGGAATGAGCAGCAGGATCAGGAATACCGGGAACGCTTCCTCCATATCTGACCAATTGAGGTGCTTCAGCCCCTCCATCATCAGGAAACCAACGATGATTAACGGCGGCGTGGTGACCGCGGGAATAGCGGAAAGCATATTGGCCACGGGCGCGAAGAACATCGTGAGCAGAATCAGCCCGGCGGCAAAAACACCCGTCAAACCGGTCCGTCCGCCCACCGCTATACCTGCCCCGGATTCCATGTAGGCGGTCGTCGGGCTCGTACCCAATACTGAACCTACGGTCGTACCAAGCGCATCCGCCAGATACGCGCCGCGGGAACGGGGAAAGTGCTCCCCCTTCATCAACCCCGCCTGCTCCGCCAAACCTAACAAGGAACCCGTCGTCTCAAACAGAATCACCAACAGATAAGTGAACACGATTGCGTATAATCCATGCTCGAACACACCCGTGATATCCAGTTGAAACGCCGTCGTCTCAAAGCCCTGGGGCCAAGCGAACAAGCTGCCCGGCAGATCCATCATCCCCATCGCATAAGCAATAATCGAGGTAATGATCATACCGATAAACAGCGAGCCCCGTACCCGGAACACGAGCAGCACCACGGACAGAATCAACCCGATCATCGACAGCAGCGTCACCGGATCGCGAAAATTACCTACAGCGACCAAGGAAGACGGCGAGTCTACGACAATCTTGGTGCTCTGCAACCCGATAAAAGCGATAAATAGCCCGATTCCCGCCGTAATAGCATATTTCAAACTCGCGGGAATTGCATCAATCAGCATGGCGCGTAAAGGAGTCAGGGAAATGATGACAAACAATACACCCGTAACAAACACAGCTCCCAAGGCGGCCTGCCACGTGAAGCCTTGCGTCAAGACAATGGTGTAGGTGAAATAAGCGTTCAACCCCATTCCCGGCCCGATCACAATCGGGTAATTCGAGAACAGCGCCATAATCAGCGTCGCCAGAGCTGTTGTCAGAATGGTCGCCATAAACACGCCGTCGAAATTCATACCCGCGTCCGCCAAAATCGCCGGATTCACGATAAAGATATAAGCGATCGTCAGAAATGTCGTAAGCCCCGCTAACAACTCCGTGCCGACGGTGGTCCCTCTTTCTTTTAGCCGAAAAAACTTGTCCAACACTGCTACCGCCTCTTTTTATCCCTTAATAATCTCGCATAAGTTCTACTATTCTGTAGTATGCGGCTTCCCTGGTTTTCCCATACAGAAGCCTACCTTAGTACAGCCGGACCCGGTTCCGCCAATAAATCCTCCAGCCATTGCGGCTGCATCGGCAACATATTCTCCGGCAAGTCATCCGGCGCGAAATACCGCATCTCCAGCGACTCGTCATCCGCCTCTTTCAACGTACCGCCCACCGCGACACCTTCCAGATAAATGGTGATGAAATGAACCGTCTCCCCCTGAGGGTAATGAAACACCTGAGCCGCAGGATCCGAGTACACGCCGATGACCCGCACAATCCGCACGTCCAATCCCGCTTCCTCTTTCACCTCGCGCACCGCGGCTTCCTCCACCTTCTCACCGGGCTCGATATGTCCCGAAAGGACGGCCCATTTGCCTACATCCGCTCTTTTTTGCAGCAACAGACGACCCTCTTCATCCCGAATCATGACGGCCACCGCCGGTTGAATCTCCATCTGCCACCCCTCCTTTTCCATGTGCAAAATAAACCCCAACAAGCAGCTCCGCAAGCTCTGTAGCCTGCTTCACATGCTTCTTGGGGCATTCCAATCATTAGTATCTATAATGTCTTCGTTATCATATAACTGTAATGGGCGTGCAGGTCAATCTCATACGGCGAGGCTACGTCCGTCCCGTCCGCTTCTTTCAGGATGCGAATGGTGGGCCGCTGGACCGAATTCGGGTTTACTGCGGATACCACGCCAACCTGACCGGTGTTCAACTCCACGGTTGAAGCGATCGGATAGATGGAAATATGCCGACAGAATAACCGGACCAAGTCCAGATCGAAATATTGATTACCCGATGCAAAAAGAAACTCGATCGCCTCGCTGGGCGAATAACGCTTACGATACAATCTTGGCGAAGTTAAGGCATCATACACATCCGCGATGGCTACAATCTGCGCATATTCGTGCATATCCTTCCCGCTGATTCCGCGCGGATAGCCGTGGCCGTCATACCGCTCATGATGCTGCAGCGCGCAATGCGCGGAGAGCAAAGAGACGTCAAACTGATTACGAAGCATGTTATAGCCATCCTCGGCATGGCGTTGAACCAGCCCCCGTTCATCGTCAGTCAAAGGACCGTTCTTGTTCCACACTTCCTTCGGGATATTCATCATCCCGACGTCGAACAACAGGGCTCCCACACCCAAGTCCGCCAGCTGACTCTGGTTGTATCCCTTCGCAATTCCGATAATGCCGGACAGTACAGCGACATTCACGGAATGATGAAACAGATATCCATCCATCGTATGCATGTTGGACAAGTTCACCAACACCTCTTTACGCGTGGAGAGATCCTGCATGATTGTTCCGAATACTTTGCGGAACGTGTTGCCGATTTCCGGAACAGACGCGCGGCCTTTCACGCTCTTCACATCCATAAGACCCGTCATGGTCTTATGCACCGCTTCTACCGCCTTGTTGCGTGTTTCGTCCCGAATACTGTCTTCAGGAAATAAATCCTCCGTATGGACATCTTCAATATAGACTGTATCTATTCCTAAGTTCTTCAAGCGTTCGATATATCTATCATTCAACTCTACACCGACGCCTAGCAAGACGCTCCCGGTTTCCGTAAATAGGGGCTTGGCAATCTTCTCGCCAGGCCTTACGGAAGATATATGGACTTTCCTCACGATTACCCCGCCCTTAATCTAGTACCTATACACCATCATTCTATCAGTTCCATGCCAATAAATCGACAGATTTATGATGCATATCGGAACGCTCAAGTTTAACTCAGATTTAAAGCTCAGCCTGCAGAATATCTCTTATCCCTTGCCACCGCTCCAACTTAACCGCATAAGGTACCGTGTGCGCGGGACTTGATGAAGGCAAAGTGTGCAACACATACCCCGGCGCTCTCGTCTCCCCTGAAGAAAATTGCACGCTTCGCCGGAACAGCGCCTCCGCCTTCGCCCCGTTAAAGAACAGATGGCGGATTGAGTTGCCGGGACGGGCGAAGAATGTCTCAAAATCATTAACTACCGGATGGCGAATCGCCGTATCCAGGCTGCCTTCCCGCTCGCAGGAAGCGAGCACGTCCCACAGCGCGATGCCATGCGCGGTTGCGAATGCCAGCCTTTCTTCATAGACAGGCGAAGGTTCCTCGCCGAATAAGCCGTATATTAAGCGCCAGAATTGATTCTGCGGGTGGCCGTAATATCTCTGCTGCTCCAGCGATTTGCGTCCGGGCATCGAGCCCAGGATCAGAATCCGGCAGGAAGGAGACCACACCGGCGGGAAAGCTTTCAGTCTTTCTTCATCTTTATCCTTCTCTGCCTCGGCCCCCGCATTTTGCCCGTCCAACATCCCGTTCCCCATCCCATTCTTCGTCTTTACACTAATTTAATCACCTTTACGGTCTGATCGTTAATCTGGACTTCAATGAGATGAAAGTCCTGGTCATGAAGGATGAATCCCTCGCCCACGGCGATCGGAGAATTGGCGCCTAAACCGTAAAATACATCGTCCGCCAACGCTTCAAGTACTTCTTTCTGATCATTTTCACTTAAATTTACCCATTCTTGCGAGTTCATCTCAAAAAATTCATAAAACTTGCCGATATCTTTTATAGCATCCATTAATTCGACAATAATCGCTTGGTACGATCTGGCGTGCTTAACACCCATATGTGATTCGCTCCTTTTGGGCTAGTCCCGTTTGCTTTCATTTATACTATACTAAAACTTATCTGCCTATTCGATAGGGTCATATACATATTCTAAGATTCAGAGGTGCAACAGTGGAGAAATCGACATTTATTGGCATTTTTATGGGAATATTCGCGGTAGTAGTAGGGATGGTGCTGAAAGGCGCGGCCCTGAGCAACTTTATTAACCCTGCGGCTTTCCTGATCATCATCGTCGGGACCTTCGCGTCCTTGTTTGTGGCTTTCCCGATGGCCGAGCTGAAGAAGTTCCCTACACTTCTCGGTCTTGCGTTTAAGGGGCAGAAGCTGATCCCTAAAGTCGACATTATCCGCATGTTTATGGAATGGGCAACGATTACGAGAAGAGAAGGCTTGCTGGCGTTGGAGAGTAAAGTCGATGAGATCGAAGATACTTTCCTGCGGAACGGTATGCGCATGATTATAGACGGCAATGATCAGGATTTCGTCAGAGACGTGCTGATGGAAGATATCGCGGCCACGGAAGACCGTCATAAGGGTGGCGCGTTAATCTTCTCGCAAGCAGGGATGTATGCTCCGACCCTGGGCGTTCTGGGTGCGGTTATCGGCCTGATCGCCGCCCTGTCGGATATGAGCGATATGGATAAGCTGTCCCATGCGATTGCCGCAGCCTTTATGGCTACCCTGCTGGGGATTTTCACCGGATATGTCATTTGGCATCCCCTGGCTACCAAGATGAAGCGGCTGTCGAAGAAAGAAATCGAAATCCGCATCATGATGGTGGAAGGCTTGCTGTCCATTCAGTCCGGCGTATCGACGATTGCCATCAACCAGAAGCTGTCCGTCTTCTTATCGGCAACCGAACGCAGAGCGATGAATGAGAAGGAGGAAACCTCCGGTGAGCAAACGTCATAGGAAAGAAGAACATGAAGAGCACGCCGATGAATCCTGGCTGATTCCTTACGCCGACTTGCTGACCCTGTTGTTGGCCCTGTTTATCGTCTTGTTCGCGTCCAGTCAGATCGACAGCGCCAAATTCGATGAAATGAGCAAGGCGTTCAGTATAGCGCTGAATCCGGGTAACGGCGTGCTGGATCAACCCACCGTTGTCAAGGAAGGTACTAGCAATCTGAAGAAGAAATCAGATGATGCCGACAAAGAGAAGAAAGCGGAGGACCAGGAGCGGTTCAAGAAGGAAACCGAGGACCTGCAGCGGTTGAAGCAGAAGCTGGACAAATATATTAAAGATAACGGATTATCGACGCAATTGGTGACGAAACTGAATCATAGCGAATTGATTATCCGGATTAGCGACAACGCGCTCTATCCTTCCGGCAGTGCATCCCTTAAGCCGGAAGCACGGAATCTGGCTGTAGCGATATCCACCATGCTGGGTCAGTATCCGGAGTACGAGGTTATTGTGGCCGGCCATACGGATGACCAGCCGATCAGTAACTTCGAGTTCGACTCGAACTGGAATTTAAGCTTTGAACGAGCGCTTAATTTCATGAAGATTCTCTTCTCGAACAATAAGCTGGATCCTAAGCAATTCAGCCCGATCGGTTACGGTGAACAGCGTCCTATCGCATCCAATGATACGGATCTGGGACGCGCCAAGAACCGCCGTGTCGAAGTCGCGATTGTGCGGAAATTTCAGGAAACCGGTGACGTGCAGGATACACCTACCGCGCCCAACACCCCTTAACTAACGCATACAACAACAACAAAGGCATGTGTACACCCGGCGTTCCGGCTACACATGCCTTTTATTTATTTCCCTGTCGGATCGGCGTAAGAAATCTGCTCAAACAAAACCTTTTTTTCAGATTCCGTCAGATCACGCCAAGCCCCTTTTTTCAAATCGCCCAGCACAATATTCATAATTCGGATTCGTTGCAACCGATGTACCCCATAGCCGAACGCGGAGCACATCCGGCGAATCTGTCGATTCCGGCCTTCGGTCAGCAGAATGCGAAACACCCGCTCGCCAACCCTGTGGACCTCACACGGCAACGTAAGGCTCCCGAGCACCTTAACCCCCTGTGACATGCCGCGAATGAAAGAATCCGTTAACGGCTTGTCTACGGTCACAATATACTCCTTCTCATGCTTTCCTTCAGCGCGCAGAATACGATTCACGATATCTCCGTCATTCGTCAGCAGAATAAGTCCTTCGGAGTCCTTGTCCAACCGCCCAATCGGAAAGATCCGTTCCCGATGCCCGATGAAATCCACAATGTTCCCCTCAATGTGCTGTTCGGTCGTGCTGGTAATCCCTATAGGCTTGTTCAATGCTATATAAACGTGTTTGCTCTTCTCTTGAATCGGCTCTCCGTTGACACGAACATCGTCCCCTTCTTCCGCCTGACTGCCGAGTTCCGCCAACTTCCCGTTAATGGTTACTTTTCCTTCGGCTACGAGCTTGTCCGCTTCCCGCCTTGAACAGTAACCCGTTTCACTGATGAATTTATTAATTCTCAAATCGTTTGTTCACTCCATCCGTTATTAGCCTGCATTCCCTACACCTTAGCACAATTGAATTCGGTTTTCAAAAAGGAGCTGTTCACGGTTCAAAAAGAGAACGGCAGCATAATTTCCACCGTAGTCCCCACGCCTACATCACTCGTAATATGCATATGTCCGTGGTGATTTTCGATGAGCCTTTGGCTCACCATAATGCCAAGGCCCGTACCGTTCTCCTTGCCCGTATAGAAAGGGGACCCTACCTGCTGCAAATCCTCCTCAGGGATGCCGATCCCTTCATCCACGAAGCGTAAGCGCAGTGCATGCTTCCCTTCAGGTTCCAGGTAAATGGTGATGTTCCCACCCTCGGGCATGGCGTCGATCGCATTTTTCAATACATTGATAAACACCTGCTTTAATTGATTCTCCTCGCATTTCACCAGAGGCAACTCTTCCTCCGATATGACATGAAACTCAATATTATGTAACAAGGCCTGCGGCTCCAGCAAAGACAGTACACTTCGCAAAATGCTGTTAATCGACTTATATTGGTAATTGACCGCCTGGGGTTTAGCCAACACGAGAAACTCGCTCACAATCAGGTTAATTCGATCTAATTCGGACAGCATCAGGGTTACATGCTCCTCCGTTGCTTTCTGATATCGCTGCAGCTGAACAAAACCTCTCAGTGTCGTCAGCGGATTCCGAATTTCATGAGCCACGCCGGCGGCCAATTGTCCCACTACCGTCAGTTTATCCGACTGCCTCAGTAATTCTTCCGTTTTCAGCCGTTCTGTAATATCCCGGGAGATGCCGACCAGAGCAATAATCTTTCCCTTCTTGTCACGGATGGGCGATACGGTCAGCGAGACATGGAATAGGGTGCCGTCTTTGCGTTGCCGTACCGTCTCAAATCCGCTGATATTCTCTCCCCGCATCACTCTCCTGTGCAGCGTCCAAGCCTCCCCTGTCAGATCTTCGGGGATCACTTCCAGACGACGACCTACGGCATCCTCCTTGGACCATCCATAGAGCTGCTCAAACGCTCGGTTGATCCGTATGACCTGATGCTTCATGTCCACGACATCTATGGCATCGGAGGTGTGATTAATGAAGGAGTCGAGGAAATCCTGCGTCGTTTTCAGTTCCTCAAGCGTGTTCTCCATCGCCTCCGAATATTGAACCAGGCTTTTCGACATCGTGTTCACTCTAAGCGCCAACAGACCCAACTCATCTCTGCGCTGGATGGGTACCCGGATATCGAATTGCCCTCCCGCTATATCCGTCAAATGACCAAGAATGGTTCGGATGGGGCGGACGGCATACCCCGACAGTGTATAAATGCCCAGGAATAAACCGAAAATCAACAACAAGGAAATCACCGCGTTGGTCAGGGTGTATTTCATTAATGTGCTTTCTACGACCGACAAGTCCAGCACGAGCCCGATTACACAAGGGAAATAGGTTTGAGCATAGAAGCTTTTGATGACACGCTTATCCTGAATCGTCTCTTCGTACATAATTTCTTTGCGGGTCTTGAGCGTTTGTTCAATGGCTTGAGCATCCTTAATATAATGGCTGTAGTTGTACGTTCCAAAATAAACCGGTCCTGCATAATGAGAGGAAACCAAAGGCATTTTTTCTTTATTGGCGGGATTTTGCATGAAGAATTTCGTGTTGAAGGCGGATACTTCAAGTAAAGCAGGAAAGTTTTTCATCGCTTTTTGCAGCATTTGTTCCGGATTTAAAGTTAAGCCAAAGCGCTTGAGATCTGTTTCGTCAAAATAGATATGTATAATGTAGTTCGTTGTTCCGTCATAATAGTATCCGGACTTCGATATCTTTCGGGGGTCCTCGTTCGCATAACGAATCGGCTCGCTCCAGAAATCTTTCAATTGTCCGTGTTGGAGTGTGGCTTCACGATCTTGCATAAGCTTTGTTACAGCACGGTGTGTTAAACTTTGAGGCATAATCATGCTGTTTAATTCGGATGGGTTTGTTGATTGAACGGCTTTAAACCCCCGCTGGTCCGGGATGTATATCGCCATATGAGAGATATTAAATTTATCGCTGATTCGAGTTAGCATGGTCTGAGTAACTTTGGCCGCATCCGGACCCATCTCTTGTGAGGCGCCAATCGCCGCGCTTCGCAGATGTTCGCCCAGAATATGATGAATATATTGGGTGCTGCTCTGCCATTGTTGAAAATCCATGCTGATCTGTTTGGATGTCAGCCTCATCTGATTATGAAGCTCCCGTGTCAGGGTTTCCCGATTGGTGAAATAATTCGCAATATTATTCAGGGTTAGAATGACGGTTACAACCATTACGATGATTAAGCTCAGCTTCGTCTTCAAGGACATTGACAACCCTCCTGGTTATTATTGTAATAGACAGGGAGTCGATGTGCCAAGTGTTTGGGCGCTAAACTTGCTTATTCTTAATCCATTGCTTTTCTCACCTGATTCTTCTACAATTATGGCTGATTATAATGTTACTTTGTGTATAGTGTGCATAGTTTGTTGATAAGTTCAAACCCCTCAGGGTAGTTATCCACAATTCTATCCACAACATGTTAACAAGAATAAATGTTCGATGCATAACTACACTATCCAAGGAGGTTTCTCCCTTCCATGCAAACCCTGGAGGAACATGAACGATGGATGAAAGAAGCCATCGCGGAGGCCTATAAGGCGGAGGCCTTAAAGGAGGTTCCCATCGGGGCCGTCATCGTCAAAGACGGCGTCATTATCGGCCGCGGGCATAACCTGCGGGAAACGACCTTCGACCCCACCGCCCATGCGGAGATGATTGCGATCCGTGAGGCGTCCGTCGTACTGGATGCATGGCGACTGCTCGATTGCACACTCTACGTGACACTGGAGCCATGCCCGATGTGTTCGGGCGCTATCGTGCAATCGCGCGTCCCGCTGGTTGTATACGGCACGCCCGATCCGAAGGCGGGCTGCGCGGGCACTTTGATGAACCTGCTCCAGGAGGAGCGGTTCAATCACGAGGCGGCGATCGTCAGCGGCGTGTTGCAGCAGGAGTGCGCGATGCTGCTCACGAACTTCTTCCGCCGCCTGCGCGGGAAGCCGCCTTTGCCGCTAGAAGCGGCAGGCTCGGCGGACGAGCCAGACACGCTTTAATGGCACGATTCCATCCCAGCTTGCTTATTTCATGCTATTAACGGAGGAACTCAGCCTTTCCGTGGCAATTGGAAACGAAATTCCTTCTGACGGGCGGCATTTTAATTGTTTTGAAGGTAATTTAGGTGGCTGGTATCACATAAAGTAATCATTTTCCTTCATACGCAGTCGCCAATACACTTAATAGTAACTTGTTACTTTATCACCAAGGATTACACTAAAGTTTAGATTTATAACGTAAATCCACAACACTTTAACGTAACTAGTTACCATAACGAAAATCAACCACAACCGATGAGCATCACCCGTCACCTTAGCGTATATCCACAACTGTTGAAACATAACGGTTACCACTCCCCCCCAAACCCAAAAAGAGCCGTAAAGTATCCACATGTGGATAACTTTACGGCTCTTTGACTACCTCGTTTACTGCGCGGTATACCCGCCGTCCACCATCAGGCTTGAGCCCACGACAAACGAAGCGTCGTCGCTCGCCAGGAACAGCACCGCCTTGGCGACTTCTTCCGCGCGCCCCAAGCGGCCGATCGGATGCGCCTCCTCGAGCGCCCTGCGCTCAGGCTCGGACGCGTCCGCCAGCATCGGCGTTTCCACGTACCCGGGGCATACCGCATTAATGCGGATGCCTTCTTTGGCGTACGTGACGCCGAGCGAGCGGGTCATGTTCACAACGCCGCCTTTAGCTGCCGCGTTGGACGTCACGCCGTTCTGGCCCACATGGCCCAGAATGGACGCGTTATTGATGATGACGCCTCCGCCCTGCTTCATCATCTGCTGAATCGCGTATTTATCGGAGAGAAATACGCCCGTCAAGTTCACGTCCATGACGCGCTGCCATTTCTCCAGCGGCACCTCATCGGCGGGGGAAGCTTCGCCGATTCCCGCATTGGCGAACAGCACGTCCACCCGGCCGAACCGCGACACGGCCGCTTCCATGAGACCGCGAACCTCCGCTTCTTTGGACACGTCCGTATACACAAACATCGCCTCATGACCTTCACGCATGAGCGTGTTCACAACCTGTTGCCCTTCATCAGAGGTGTCTCCGATCACCAGCTTAGCGCCTTCTTGCGCGAATAACCGAGCCGCCGCAAGGCCAATTCCGCTGGCACCGCCGGTAATCACCGCTACTTTATCTCTTAATTTCAATCGTTCCACCCCTGATTCGTATTTCGTTCCTATGCCTATTTTGAACCCGTACCCTATATATACCCTTGTCCCCTCTTATTGAAAACGGGTCTACAGGACGAATTTTCTAACTCTGCTCGGGAACGCCAAAAAGGACCTTGCGGTCCTGAAGTCGCATCCTTTGTGCCATTTGTCTCTCTTTTGCCATGTACCTTTTGCCGTGTATCGGAGTGTGGTATAATCAATGGTACTCGCGTCTCCGTAGCTCAATCGGATAGAGTAACCCTCTCCTAAAGGGTAGATCTCGGTTCAATTCCGGGCGGGGACGTACCTCATTCAAACCATCCTTTACGCTTGAACCACGTGAACATCCCCAACCCCAGCGCCGCCATTAATCCCACAATTAACGGGTAACCGAAAGACCATTCCAGCTCCGGCATCCAGTCGAAATTCATTCCATACACCCCTGCAATGAACGTCAGCGGCATGAAAATGACCGTTATAACCGTTAAGGTTTTCATAATATGATTCATCCGATTCGAGCTGATCGACAGATAATTATCCCTTAAATCCGCGGTAAGCTCCCGGTTGGATTCAATCATTTCCGATAATTTCAGCAGATGATCATAGATATCCTGGAAGTAGACCATCTGGGACTTTAAGCCCTCAATTCGTTGGGAATTCACTACTCGGTAGAGAAGATCCCGCATAGGCACAATGGTACGCCGTAACTTCAACAAATCCGATCTCAGCTTGAACACTTGGTCCATAATATCGTTGATTTTGCTCCCGGACCGGAATTCAATCTCGTTTAACTCATCTTCTATTCGATGCACACTAGGGAAATACTGATCCACCAGCTTGTCCATGACCATATAGGCCGCATGCAGCGGACCTTGCTTACGAAGTCCGGGTTGTTGCGTGAAACGGCTCCAGGCCTCTTCAATCTCGGCATTAGGTTCCAAATGAAACGTCACGATAAACCGGCTGTTCAGAAACAGGTCGACTTCGTTGGCCTCCAGCGTTACGTCATTCATCGCATGCAACACGAAGAAATGGGTCTCATCGTAATGATCCAGCTTCGGTCGTTGCAGGAAATGCACACAATCCTCAATGGCCAGCGGATGAAAGTGAAAATGGGTATCCAGCGTCAATCGTTCTTCCTGTGTAGCCGCCTCATAATCAACCCAGTACCAATCGATTCGCTCATCTTCCAGTTGTTCGAAAGGCACATCCATCTCCAGCATCCCGTCTTGGGTGACGGCTAATGTTCTAATCATATTGGATCCTCCGACCGGTCTCTTTATTTATGTATACCCCTCATTGCATAAGTGACACCCATTGGAATATAATATGAACTGCTGTCACAGGGGGTTTTATTCATTATGAAAAATATAATCTATGTATTCGCAGGCGCCTGCTCGTATGGTGTTCTGTCCATGTTCGTAAAGCTGGCTTATGATGACGGTTATGATGTGAATCAGGTGCTGGGTTCGCAAATGCTGTTCGGTTTCACTATGTTCATGCTGCTCCGTGTATTCCGAAGCTATCCGCGTCTTCCCGTCACCGCCGTATTGCAGTTGATGGGTTTAGGAGCGACTACAGGCTTAACCGGGGTGTTCTATTACAGCGCGTTACAAACGATTCCCGCTTCGATCGCCATTGTTCTCTTATTTCAGTTTACATGGATTGGTGTTCTGATCGAGTCGGTGTTACATCGGCAGCGTCCCTCTCGGGCCCAGATGTTTGCCCTTCTGCTGCTTATCCTGGGAACCGTACTGGCCGGCGGTGTATTAGGCCCGGGGGCGGGGCTGAGCGAGCTGGCGCTTTCTGGCATCCTCTTCGGATTGTTATCCGCCGTATCTTATGCTTTGTTTATTGTGTATAGCGGCAAAATATCGGCTTCCGCACCCGCATTACAACGCAGTGTGTTGGTGTCCTTCGGGTCACTGGTAACCTGCTTCCTGATCTTCCCGCCGACCTTCCTGTTGGACGGTTCCCTGTTCAGCGGAACATTGCCTATGTGGGGACTCTTACTCGGACTGTTCGGTCCGGTGATTCCCATCCTGCTGTTCACGAAGGGTGTACCGCATATCGGCGGCTCGCTCGCTTCCATCCTTAGTGCGGCAGAGCTTCCCGTTGCCGTAATTACTTCTTGGCTCGTGCTGAAGGAAACGGTGACGCCATTGCAATGGTCGGGCACGATCATCATTCTGATCGGTGTCGTGCTTCCGGAATGGCTTTCCTATCGCTCCCAAGCCAAGCGTACCTCAACCGATACCCTATAATCAAGCAGGTGCATCCCATTCTCCGTCTTGATGAAAGAAAGGACATCCCTTAGTGGATGTCCTTTTTCTTGAAACGGCCGCCTTTCACATCATGGATGTTACCGATGGCCAGAAACGCTGCCGGATCCAGCTCGTCTACGATCGACTTTAACTTGGCTTCCTCCAGCCGGGTAATCACACAGAAGACGACATTCTTGTAATCTCCGCTGAAGCCGCCCTCTCCGTGCAGGTACGTCACTCCCCGGCCTAGACGGTCCAGAATAGCCTCTCCGATTTCGCGGTTATTCTCGCTGATGATCCACACCGACTTCGACTCGTCGAAACCTTCCAGCGTAATATCAATCATTTTGAAAGCGATAAAGTATGCAATTAAGGAGTACATCGCCCGGTCCCATTCAAAGACGAACCCCGCGCTGCTCAGAATGAACAGGTTGAAAAACATAACCATCTCGCCAACCGAAAAAGGCGATTTCTTATTTAGCAGGATGGCTACGATTTCCGTACCGTCCAGTGATCCGCCGAAACGAATGACAAGTCCGACACCGATACCGATAATAATGCCTCCGAACACGGCTGCAAGCAGATCGTCTTGCGTGAACGGCTCCCAGGAATGGAAGAAGTTTGTACCTAGCGACATGACCGTAACGCCTAACAGTGTGGATAGAGCGAAGGTTTTTCCAATTTGTTTGTACCCCAGAAACAGGAAAGGCAGATTGAGTACGAATAAGAACAATCCGAGCGGCCACCCGGTTAAATGGGATGCGATAATCGAGATGCCGACAATGCCTCCGTCGATGATGTTATTGTTAACGAGGAAGAATTCCAGACCGATTGCGACAAGCAGAGCTCCTGTAATGATGAATACTACTCGTTTCAAAATGTCTTTCCGCGAAAGCTCCTTATGCTTATTCTTTGGTAACTTATTCGGCATGGGCAGTTGGTTCACATTGACCTTTTCTTGGTTCATCGATCGTCCCCCTTGTAGTCGGTTCATGGCCCATATAACAAGTATATAAGCCTTTCCTCCTATTATAACAAAAAGTGCCCTATTAAGGGCACTTTAACTAGTGTTTATGTCGGATTTAACTTCCCTCTGCGTGATTATGCCGAGAATGATTCCGGTTTTTGACGGTTTTGGAGCCCGCGGCCGCTTCAGGACGATGATCTTCGTGGTCATCCCGCGAGTTTTGCTGTCTTTTTTCCTCAGGGCTGGTAACCGATTGAACCTTTGGTTTCATCTTATAAACCTCTTTTCAGTTAGATGATGAATAGTGGGTGATTTGCTGCAAGTTCTGAGCGCATTCCCGCATGTGGCGGACGTAATCGTGAATCATATTTTGAATAATCTCCGTATGTTCGTCGACATGAATACCGTCTGCTTCCACATCTACCAGTTGGGTATCAATCTCTCTGGAGTCGGTGTAGGTCACCTTGAAATCGAAGCTGTATTGGGTACGCCCCGAATTGGCGATGGCTACACGCAGAGAACGCGGGTCCGCCGCGTCGGCTTGGACCGTGGCCTTGTCCGAGCTCCCCAGAATCGTTGGCAATGTGTTGTTCCATTCCTCTGTCAGCTTCTGCTGGTCTAGCGTTAACTGGTCTTTGTCAGGTTTCATTGTTCACACCTCCACTTGTTTAAAGTGTGATGGAGAGGTGGATTTTATACGTTATATTTGGAATGGCAAAAAAAGGCCCCATGCTACGTACTCGCATGAGACCTCAGTTAAGTAATGTGCGGGTAACGGCTTAATGCGCTGCCGAGTACTCCCCTTCTTCCGCATTCGGATCCATTTTCTCGCCGCCCATGGCGAAGGAGGCTATCAAGGCGAGAACCGCCGGGATAATCGCCCAGGTAAAGGTCGTGACAATGGAGGAAGACAGTGTGTCTGTGATGGTTTCCAGCACCTGCGGCGGGATTGCTTTACGCCCTTCCTCGGAGAGAAGTTCGCGCACATCACTGCTCATGCCTTCAGGCATAGCGCCCATGTCGGATTCAGCAAAAGCTTTGGACAACTTGCTGCTGAACAAATGACTTTGGATAATACCGAACACGGTAATTCCCAATGTCATGCCCAGGGAGCGCAAGAAGTTCAATGTCGATGTAGCCGATCCGCGCTGTCTGGCCGAGAAGGAATGAATGGCCGCGTTGCTCAGGACGGAGAAGGAAGCACCGATCCCGAGGCCGACTAAGATCATCATAATGGTGATCATCCATCGCGGCGTATCCGGGTTAAGCGTGGCCAGCAAGCCCATGCCTACAACCAGAATAGCGAGCGTCGGCACCATAATCGTTCTAAATTTAAACCGATTCAAGAAAATACCGCCTAGTGAAGCTGTTACAACGGAACCTACCATCATGGGAAGCAAGAGTAATCCGGAGTTGGTCGCTTTACCGCCCAGAACCCCTTGCACATAAATCGGGATATATACGGACGCCGTAATGAATGCCGCACCGCTTAGAATCGCGATCAGGTTACTTGAAGCATACAACCGCTGTTTAAACATACCGAACGTGATAATCGGTTCCTCCGCGCGTCTTTCCACGAAGATGAAGACTAGGGTTAATACTGCGAAAGCCGCGAACAATCCAATGATTTGTACGGAATCCCATGCGTATTCCTTGCCGCCTAACTCCAAGGCGAACATGAGTGCGACTATACCGCCGACCAGTGTGGCCGCGCCGACCCAGTCGATTTTTTGCTTTGTATGGATGGCCGATTCTTTGTAGAAGAAAGCAACCAAGACGAACGCGATGGCGCCCAGAGGCAAGTTGATGTAGAAAATCCATTCCCAATGGATGTAATCTGTAATATATGCGCCTAACAATGGACCAAAAATACTCGACAAACCAAACACCGCACCGAACAATCCGCCGAGTTTACCGCGATCCTGCGGAGGAACAACGTCGAACATGATGGTGAACGCTGTCGGAACCATCGCACCTGCGCCGATCCCTTGAATCGCGCGGTATATGCTCAGCTCCACGATGGAGTCTGCCGTACCGCACAGGATCGAACCGAACATGAACACAATAATACCGAATACGAAGAAACGCTTGCGCCCGTACATGTCGGACAGTTTACCGAAGATCGGCATACCCGCCATCTCAGCAACCATATAAGCCGAGGTTACCCAAACGAACTTATCCAAACCGCCCAATTCGCCGATAATCGTCCCCATCGCTGTCGCGACAATGGTATTATCCATGGAGGCCATCAGAATCCCTAACAGCAACCCTGCTAGGACGACGCCCATACTGTTGTTTTTGTTACCTTTTGCTTTTGTTGTCATATCCACCCGATCCCTCTCTATACCCTAATATCCGTTTCCGTTTGTAGCACTGTTTCAGTATAACCAATCCTTCCTCTGATGAAAAGCACCGATAGGTGTAGACTATTTCGGTCTGTGGACCGAGGCGCTTTGATGCCTTTAGTATAATACAAAAACCCTGACAGCATTATGTCAGGGTTATCGAATCTGCAAGAAATCTATACGGAGAGTTGGGGTGGGGTACTCCCTCTTCGAGGGAGACTGCGATGTAACGCTGCCGAAGCTTATGCTCCGACGCCCCCACTGTCCGTGGGTTCGAATCTCGACGATGCCTTTACGGAGAGGGTGGGATGCTCCACTACGTGGAGAATGCGAAGTAATCCTTCCGAAGCTTATGCTCCAGCGAACCCAGGAAACCAGTTCGAATCTCGAAGAAGCTTATACGGAGAGGGTGGGATTCGAACCCACGGAGACCTTACGACCTCGGCGGTTTTCAAGACCGCTGCCTTAAACCACTCGACCACCTCTCCAGGTGCCCCCGCAAGCGAGGGAGTGATACTATGATTGATCTTATTGTAAGCCAATGACTTTCAAGTTATTCATGTAAGGTTGAAGGACTTCCGGAATTAAAACCGAGCCATCTTCCTGTTGGTAATTTTCCAGAATCGCAGCAACTGTACGGCCGACCGCAAGGCCCGATCCATTCAGGGTATGCACGAACTCCGGCTTGGCCTTCGCATCCCGACGGAAACGAATACCCGCGCGGCGCGCCTGGAAATCCTCAAAATTCGTGCACGACGAAATTTCGCGATACGTCCCGCCGCTTGGAATCCAAACCTCGATATCGTAAGTTTTCGCCGCGTTCGCACCCATATCTCCTGCACAAAGAGTTACAACCCGATACGGCAGCTGCAGCAGCTGTAATACCTTCTCGGCATTAGCTGTTAAGCTTTCCAGCTCTTCATACGAATCTTCCGGTTTCACAAATTTGACCAGCTCAATCTTGTTGAATTGATGCTGGCGAATGAGTCCGCGCGTATCCCGACCGGCCGACCCGGCTTCGGAACGGAAACAAGCGCTGTAAGCGCAATAATATCTAGGCAGAGATTCTGCGGTCAGAATCTCATCCCTGTGGTAGTTGGTGATCGGAACCTCCGCGGTAGGAATCAAACAATATTCTGTTCCTTCCAATTTAAACAGATCTTCTTCAAACTTAGGAAGCTGCCCTGTACCTCTTAGGCTGTCACGATTAACAATCATCGGAGGCAAGAATTCCTCATAGCCGTGATGATCCGAATGCAAGTCCATCATGAAATTGATCAGCGCGCGCTCCAACCTAGCCCCTAAACCTTTGTAGAATACAAACCGGGACCCCGTCACTTTAGCCGCTGCTTCAAAATCAAGAATACCCAAAGCTTGAGCTACTTCCCAGTGTGCCTTAGGCTCGAAACCGAAGGACGCCGGCTCTGACCACTTCCGCGTTTCCACATTATCTTCTTCCGATAACCCCGCCGGCACGCTTTCGTGAGGGATGTTCGGGATCGCCATAATGATTTCATCCAACTTTTCCTCTAACACACGAATTTCTTCATCCAACTCTTTAATTCGATCGGAAACGGTCCGCATCTCTATGATCAACTCATCGGCATTCTCGCCGGATTTCTTCATTTTCGCTACATCTTGGGACACTACATTCCGACGGTTCTTTAATTGTTCGCTCTCCTGTAACAATTCTCTGCGCCGCTTATCTGCTTCCGTAAATCCTGCCAGCTCGTCCGTCGATTTACCGCGGCTTTTCATGGCTTGTTCCACACGTTCTATATCGTTTCTTAACAGCTTTACGTCCAACACCTGCAACGCCCTCCGAACGGTAAATTTATTATAAATATTAGCATTACTATACTATATCCTTACGAAAAAAGCACTTTCCAACCCGCATCGGGCTGAAAAGTGCGTGTTGTTATTGTCGTGTGGCGCGAATCATATCCAGAAAATAAGCATGCATCCGGAAGTCATCCGTTAATTCGGGATGAAATGAAGTAGCCAGAACGTTTCCTTGCTTGGCGGCAACAATCTCATCTTTGTATGTGGATAGTACTTCAACCTCGGGGCCTACCTCATTGATTAAAGGTGCCCGGATAAACACCGCTCTTACCGGTTCTGAGATGCCCTTTACAGGAAGGTCCGTCTCAAAGCTTTCGCGTTGTCTGCCGAATGCATTTCGGGATACTTTCATATCCATGAGTTGCAAGTGAGCTTCATCTTGTCCGATAATCTCATCCGCTACCACAATCAGTCCGGCACATGTGCCGAAGACAGCTTTACCTTCATTGGCGAACTGTTTAAGCTCCTCCAGAAAGCCATACTTGCGTATGAGTTTTCCGATGGTAGTGCTTTCGCCGCCAGGAAGAATGATCCCGTCCAACTCGCCCAGTTGCTCGGTACGCTTTACGGCAATACCTTCGCCACCGGCGAGCTCAATCATGCGTATATGTTCAGCCACGGCTCCTTGCAGAGCCAATACACCTATTTTCATTGTATACCCACCTTTATGCCGTACAGCAAACCCAATTGATTCTTACCAACCGCGGTCTTGCATGCGCTCATGAGCGTTAAGCTTGGAGATTTCAATCCCTTTCATCGGTGCGCCCAGATTCTTGGACACTTCCGCAATCAGCTTGTAATCCTTGTAGTGTGTTGTAGCTTCAACAATGGCGCGAGCGAACTTCTCAGGGTTGTCCGATTTGAAAATACCGGATCCTACGAATACGCCGTCTGCACCTAATTCCATCATTAATGCCGCATCGGATGGTGTAGCTACGCCGCCTGCCGCGAAGTTAACAACCGGAAGCTTACCATTCTCATGAATGTATAGTAACTGCTCGAAAGGAGCGCCAAGGTTCTTAGCTTCGGCATATAGCTCGTCGCGGGACAAGCTTTGGATATGACGAATTTGACCTTTAATCAGTCGCATGTGACGAACCGCTTCAACAATGTTACCCGTTCCCGGTTCACCCTTCGTACGAAGCATGGAAGCACCCTCATTAATCCGGCGAAGAGCTTCACCGATATCTTTGGCGCCGCATACGAACGGAACTGTAAATTCACGCTTGTCAATATGGTATACTTCATCCGCTGGAGTCAATACTTCGCTCTCATCGATGTAATCCGCGCCCAAAGCTTCAAGTACGCGAGCTTCAACGATATGTCCGATTCTGGCTTTAGCCATAACGGGTACGGATACTACTTTCATCACTTCTTCAAGAACAGTCGGGTCCGCCATACGGGCTACACCGCCGGCTGCGCGAATGTCGGAAGGTACTCTCTCCAATGCCATTACCGCTGTTGCTCCTGCCGCTTCTGCGATCTTCGCTTGTTCAGCATTCATGACGTCCATGATGACGCCGCCTTTTTGCATTTCAGCCATACCTCTTTTTACACGTGATGTACCTGTTTCCATGTCCCGATATCCCCCTGATCTATTATGAAAAAATAAGATGTTATCGTTGCTTTTTTTCAAGCCTTATAAGAAGTCATTTTACCGTAAGACACCTAAATATACAACCCATTTGGTTGGAATTATAGTGCTTTCGAATGCGCATGAAATGAACTAGAAAAGATTCTTGATGCCGCTGAACAGCTCACCGAAAAATTCTTTAATTCCACGGAAAAATAACTTCAATCCGCCAGCCTTGCTCATGTCCTCTTTGGCCACTAGTTTCATCGTTTGTTTCGAATCTCCGTAAGTTAAGGTTACTATGCCCACTTCTTGCCCTTTTTTAATCGGAGCGACTAATTTGTCGGCAGCGGTTGGCGTTGTGGTAATCTTCACACTTTCCGGAGTGTCGCCCTTACGCATCACAACACTTATCGCTTTCTCGGCAACAACAGGAATTTCAAGCTCCTTGCCTTTCGTCACCTTCGCGGTCTTCACATCAGGCAGTTCAGCACCTTCAGCCACAATCGTTTTCAGTTCAAAATTGTTAAATCCGTAGTCCAATACCTTCTTCGTCTCAATAAAACGCTTTGGTTCGGTCTTAGCGCCCATGACCACACTGATCAGACGCATTTCGCCGCGCTTAGCCGTGCCTGTAAAGCAGTAGCCGGCTTGGCTAGTATGACCCGTCTTTAGGCCGTCAAGCCCTTCATAGACGTACTTGCGGAAGTTCTCGTTATCTTTGTTGCCTTCGAGCATCCAATTGTAGTTAATCATAGGTTTCGTATCGCGCTCGCGGAACTTGTAAGAAGGAATCTTCGAAATTTCCAGCGTTTCCGGATGGTCCTTCACGATATGATACGCCAACTTGGCGGAATCCATAGCCGTCATCAGCGTTTCTTTATCTGCCGCCTGCGGACGGAATGCATCCGGCATATCGCTGCGACTCAATCCCGTTGCGTTAATGAAATGGGTCTTGTCCGATAAACCCAATCGCTTAGCCGTATCGTTCATGAGCTTAACGAACGTCTGCTCCGTACCCGAGATTTGCTCAGCCAACGCTACGGTTGCATCATTCGCTGACCCTACAGCCATTGCGGTATAAAGGTCTTTAACACTATGTTGATCGCCTTCAGCCAAGAAAATTCTCGAGCCGATCTGGGCAGCCGCGTTCTCTGTGGTAGTCACACTTTGTTCCCAGGTTAGCTTACCGGATTGAATGTGCTCCATCACTATGTATTCCGTCATCATCTTGGACATACTGGCCGGTGGATACGCAACATCCGCATTCATGCTATATAACACCTGTCCGGTGCTTTCTTCAATTAATACAGCCGAGTTGGCGTCCAATTGCAGCGGTGCCAGAGGTGCAGGCGCAGCGTTCGTGGGGCTTGGTTGCAGCGTAAAAGCCATATTCATCATTAATGTAAAACAGAGGATCATTATCATTGCTTTCAACTTGCGGTAACCCATCATTCACACTCCCAGTCCGAAATAGTCGTTGTTGTCCTATTGTAACACACCCCCCAATGCAAAAAAAGACAAGGCAGATAAAGTAAATCCGCCTTGTCTTCGGGGTAATGCCTATACAAACTGTACAGTTACAGCGAGTAGTTAGGCGCTTCTTTCGTGATTTGAACATCATGCGGATGGCTTTCGCGTAAACCAGCCCCAGTAATTCTTGTGAATTGCGTATCATCCTTCAACTCTTGGATGCTCTTCGTGCCGCAATAGCCCATACCAGAGCGAAGTCCGCCGATTAATTGATGAATCGTATCGGCCAACGGCCCTTTATAAGGAACGCGGCCTTCAATCCCCTCAGGAACCAGCTTATTCTCATTCTCTTGGAAATAGCGGTCCTTACTGCCTTCTTTCATCGCGCCCATGGAGCCCATACCTCTGTAAACTTTAAAGCGGCGTCCTTGGAAAATTTCCTGTTCACCAGGGCTCTCCTCCGTACCTGCGAAGATGGAACCGATCATGATCGCGCTGGCTCCCGCCGCTATCGCTTTAACGATATCACCGGAGTATTTAATCCCGCCATCGGCAATGATCGGGATATTATATTCGCGAGCAACGGACGCGCAATCATAAATAGCCGTTACCTGAGGTACACCGATGCCGGCGATGACACGGGTTGTGCAGATGGATCCCGGTCCAATTCCCACTTTAACGACAGACGCGCCTGCTTCGATCAAGTCTCTTGTCGCTTCGCCTGTAGCCACATTGCCGGCAATGATGGTAAGATCCGGATATTGCTCTCTAAGCTTCTTCACTGTATTGATGATGTTAATGTGATGGCCATGCGCGGAATCAACGACCAAGACATCAATCCCTGCTTCAACTAAGGCTTCTGCCCGTTCAAAAGTATCTTTCGAAATTCCTACAGCAGCTCCGACCAACAGACGTCCGTGACGATCTTTAGCCGCATTCGGGAACTGTATTGCCTTCTCAATATCTTTGATGGTGATCAAACCTTTAAGCTCGTTATTATCATCCACCAAAGGTAATTTCTCAATCTTATGCTTTTGCAATAGATGCTCCGCTTGATCCAAAGTCGTTCCCACCGGTGCGGTAACCAGGTGTTCATGGGTCATAACGTCGCTGATTTTGATGGAGTAATCATGAACGAAACGCAAGTCACGGTTTGTGATAATACCAACCAGACGGTTCTCCTTGTCAACGATGGGAACTCCGGAAATACGGTACTTGCCCATAAGAGCTTCCGCGTCATAGACATGATGCTCAGGTGTCAGGGAGAATGGATTTGTGATTACACCGCTCTCTGAACGCTTCACCCGGTCCACTTCTTCGGCTTGTTGCTGTACGGACATGTTCTTATGGATGATGCCGATGCCGCCTTCTCTTGCGATGGAGATCGCCAATTTGGATTCCGTAACGGTATCCATGCCGGCACTGATCAAAGGTATGTTAATTTTGACAGTCTCGCTTAATCTCGTGGAAACGTCTACCTCTCTTGGCAGAGTCTCCGATTTGCGCGGAATCAAAAGAACGTCGTCGAACGTCAAGCCTTCTTTAGCAAATTTCGTTTCCCACACTTCGTAAGTTCCTCCTTTTATGATCTTTCTTAGGTCTTGTCCCAAAACTGTTATTGCTCATCTTATCAGAACGGCTTTTTTCGTGTCAAGCTTGGCGTCATGTCCTTTATTATGCGCCATCCGTGTGTTTCGCCCTATTTCCATTATAAGGCGTAAAAAGAGTTGCTCCTTAGTCCGCTTTCAGACCAGAAACAACTCCTTCACAGCTATGCGCATTATGCTAGTTATAAATTAAATCTGCCCATTCCGGGTGATCAATGAACGGATTCCGGTTATTTTGATATTTCGTATAGATCGTATCATTTCTCTTCATTTCAAAACTGTCCACGGGGTCCAAGCGATTCCATTCCAGCAGGGTAGACAACTTGCCGTGGTAGGGAGCTGATGTGCCGCTGTTGTTATTATTGTTAACTTCCAGGTTTAGTTCCCCGGAATCACCCTCATATCTAACGGCCATATAGAGAATCATGCGCGCGACATCCCCTTTTACCGCATCCCGCGGTTCCCAGGAATCACTATCATATTTACAAAGCGTTGCTTCGACATGCGGCGACCCGCCCCAATCAAAGTCGAGGTTGCCTCTCGCGGAGTTAACAGATACATCGGTGGGACGAAGATGATGGAGATCGGTACCCGGTCCTATCGCTGTTCCAAAGTTACCATGGGATTTCGCCCATACGTGCTCTCTGTTCCAGTCGTTCACGCCGCCGCCGTTCGTTAATTTACTTTGAGACCGTCCTGTGTACAAAAGGATGACATTATTCCTGTTGTTAGGATCTTCATCCGTGTAGCGCAGCGCATCCCATACCGCGTCATAGGACAACTTTCTGTGATCGTCAATGATATTGTGGAGGGCTGATTTTAACGCTGCTCCAGTCTTGTTAAGGGCGGAGTTATAGTAGGTGCTGTCGTATGGAGAGGTAGTCCCGGTGCCGGTGCCTCCTCCGGGTTCTTCTCCGGGTTCTCCGTGAGTCGCGGTTTCCATCCTGGTTACATTCTTGGATCCTTCATGCGTGAAGTAGGCTGTGAGTTGCCCAGTTACCTTGATTTGTGTTCCTTTAAGCGAGGGGTTAGACTGCAATCCGAAGGTTGCGCGGTAATTAGAAGGAATTTGAACATATAACATGTTTGAGGTTTGAGTTTCGCCTGGGGATTCTGCAATGGCAAGCGCGTAATCATTAGGGTAGTTGCTGGTAATCACCGTAGATGCCGCAGTGGGTTGGCCGACGATGTAGCCTTGAACGGTTTGTATGCTATTGTTCTGTAGATCCATGGCTTGCGTCACGGACAATGGAGATTCCCAGGTGCCGTTCCCTGTTACAGCAAATGTTGCATTTGTGAAAAACACAGAAAAGAGTAATGAGAATATAGCGGCCAAAAGGGTACTTCGTTTACGCATGGTCATAAATTCCCTCCATCCCAATTTGGATTACAACAGGAGATTACCATGAGGTATAACGATGGGACAAGTTAACTTTAAGTAAAAATAACCGGAATGTGCGCACCTTAAAATTCTAACGAATCGTAGTAACGCTTAGACGTCAGCTAACGCCATTTTTAATTTCTAAAGAATCGTAGGCATGCTTAGAGGCCATTTGTTGATCTGTTTTGCTCTGAATAGCCCGCTAAGAGCTGTGTAGATTCGTTATAATCTCAAAACTTAACATATGGGCTTTTAAGCGTCTTTACGATTCGTTAGAACATTTTCAATCTGGAAAAAGAAAAGAACCTGACTTGTCTCAGAGACAAGTCAGGTTCTTCCTGTTACTTTTGCTTGGCAACGTCCTACTCTTCCAGGACCCTGCGGTCCAAGTACCATCGGCGCTGAAGGGCTTAACGTTCGTGTTCGAGATGGGTACGCGTGGTTCCCCTTCGCCATTGTTACCAAACTGTTGAAGGTTTGATCCTTCAAAACTGAATGTGAATGAATGAGAGCTTTGCTTGCAAAGCTAGCTTCGTAAGCATGCTCAACGCGTTAACCTGTTAATTCAGGTAATTGGATAAGCCCTCGACCGATTAGTATTCGTCAGCTCCATGCATTGCTGCACTTCCACCCCGAACCTATCAACCTCGTCGTCTTCAAGGGGTCTTACGAATTGGGAAATCTCATCTTGAGGGGGGCTTCGCGCTTAGATGCTTTCAGCGCTTATCCCGTCCGTACATAGCTACCCAGCGATGCCTCTGGCGAGACAACTGGTACACCAGCGGTACGTCCATCCCGGTCCTCTCGTACTAAGGACAGCTCCTCTCAAATTTCCTGCGCCCACGACAGATAGGGACCGAACTGTCTCACGACGTTCTGAACCCAGCTCGCGTACCGCTTTAATGGGCGAACAGCCCAACCCTTGGGACCTACTTCAGCCCCAGGATGCGATGAGCCGACATCGAGGTGCCAAACCTCCCCGTCGATGTGGACTCTTGGGGGAGATAAGCCTGTTATCCCCAGGGTAGCTTTTATCCGTTGAGCGATGGCCCTTCCATGCGGTACCACCGGATCACTAAGCCCGACTTTCGTCCCTGCTCGACCTGTATGTCTCGCAGTCAAGCTCCCTTATGCCTTTGCACTCTTCGAATGATTTCCAACCATTCTGAGGGAACCTTGGGGCGCCTCCGTTACTCTTTAGGAGGCGACCGCCCCAGTCAAACTGCCCACCTGACACTGTCCCTCGCCCGGTTTCACGGGCGCAGGTTAGAACTCCGATACGATCAGGGTGGTATCCCAGCGGCGCCTCCGGCGAAGCTTGCGCTCCGCCTTCTCAGGCTCCCACCTATCCTGTACAGATCGTACCAAAGTCCAATATCAAGCTGCAGTAAAGCTCCATGGGGTCTTTCCGTCTTGTCGCGGGTAACCTGCATCTTCACAGGTATTAAAATTTCACCGGATCTCTCGTTGAGACAGCGCCCAAGTCGTTACGCCATTCGTGCGGGTCAGAATTTACCTGACAAGGAATTTCGCTACCTTAGGACCGTTATAGTTACGGCCGCCGTTTACTGGGGCTTCGGTTCACAGCTTCGGATTGCTCCTAACCGCTCCCCTTAACCTTCCAGCACCGGGCAGGCGTCAGCCCGTATACTTCGCCTTACGGCTTCGCACAGACCTGTGTTTTTGCTAAACAGTCGCTTGGGCCTTTTCACTGCGGCCCCCTCGGGCTATTCACCCTACCGAGGCACCCCTTCTCCCGAAGTTACGGGGTCATTTTGCCGAGTTCCTTAACGAGAGTTCTTCCGCGCGCCTTAGAATACTCTTCTCGCCTACCTGTGTCGGTTTGCGGTACGGGCACCATCACCTGGCTAGAGGCTTTTCTCGGCAGCCAGAGTACATGTTCTTCGCTACTTATATTTCGCTCCCCATCACAGCCCAGCCTTACGATGTGCGGATTTACCTACACATCAGCCTCACTGCTTGGACGGACACTTCCATCAGTCCGCAACGTTCCCCTTCTGCGTCACCCCATTGCTCATAACGGCTTACGGTGGTACAGGAATATCAACCTGTTGTCCTTCGACTACGCCTTTCGGCCTCGCCTTAGGTCCCGACTAACCCTGAGCGGACGAGCCTTCCTCAGGAATCCTTAGGCTTTCGGCGGACAAGATTCTCACTTGTCTTTTCGTTACTTATACCGGCATTCTCACTTGTATGCTGTCCAGCGCTCCTTACGGTACACCTTCAACCCACATACAACGCTCCCCTACCACTGATCTTACGATCAATCCATAGCTTCGGTGGCGTGTTTAGCCCCGTTACATTTTCGGCGCAGAGTCACTCGACCAGTGAGCTATTACGCACTCTTTAAATGGTGGCTGCTTCTAAGCCAACATCCTGGTTGTCTGTGCAACTCCACATCCTTTCCCACTTAACACACACTTGGGGACCTTAGCTGATGGTCTGGGCTGTTTCCCTCTTGACGATGGATCTTAGCACTCACCGTCTGACTCCTGGCTATAAGTCTATGGCATTCGGAGTTTGACTGAGCTTGGTAACCCTTGGCGGGCCCCGCACCCAATCAGTGCTCTACCTCCACGACTCTAGAATCCAAGGCTAGCCCTAAAGCTATTTCGGGGAGAACCAGCTATCTCCGAGTTCGATTGGAATTTCTCCGCTACCCCCACCTCATCCCCGCATTTTTCAACATGCGTGGGTTCGGGCCTCCAGTGAGTGTTACCTCACCTTCACCCTGGACAGGGGTAGATCACTCGGTTTCGGGTCTACACCCACGTACTTAGTCGCCCTATTCAGACTCGCTTTCGCTGCGGCTACGGCTTCTCACCTTAACCTTGCACGTGAACGTAACTC
>NZ_CP011388.1:1472500-1530000 GCF_001644605.1 Paenibacillus swuensis
TTCGCGCGTTACGAAGCATCTTCTCAAGCGTAATAACTCGGCCTTCTATAAAAGCCTGTTCGTTCTTCGCATCTTCATATTCGGAGTTTTCACTGATATCCCCGTAGCCAATGGCGACTTTAATCCGCTCAGCGACCTCGCGACGCTTTACAGATTTAAGGGTCTCCAATTCTTCTTCAAGCTTCTTAAGGCCTTCCGGAGTAAGAATGACTTGTTTTTCGCTCATTTCGAAAAATCTCCCGTCGCGTGAACAATTTTCATATGGAATATGAATTCACTATCATAATATGATATCGCCTTGAGAACTTGAAAATTTCTCCAATCGGCATTTATATTGCAAGATTATATTGCACTCCTGACTAAATGTCAATGAGCATCAAGACTGAGGAAAAGGTCGAAAGCGGCGTGGGATGATACCGTTTTCTCCAGCGTCCCTGCTGCGGTCTCTAGTGAACGGATGAATGCTCTGAAACGACCGATTCAACCGGCTGATCCGCCAGTTCCTCAAGCCCAGTGATAAAGTTCTCGAAAGTCTCCACCATCTGCTCCCGCTTCGTAGCTTCCATAATCGCATCCTTGATCCGGGCCGAACCTTTCATGCCCTTGAGGTACCAGGACATATGCTTGCGCATTTCCTTTACCGCGATATTCTCGCCTTTCAGGGCAACCAGACGGTCCAGATGCAACGTGGCAATAGCCAGCTTATCTCTTGGCGTAGGCTCTGTCGGCAACTGTCCTGTTGTTAGATACTCGATTGTACGATAAAGCATCCACGGGTTACCTAGCGCTGCACGTCCGATCATGACACCGTCCACACCGGTCGTATCCAGCATACGGCGCGCGTCTTCAGGCGTCAGTACGTCCCCGTTCCCGATGACCGGAATGGATACGGCTTCCTTAACTTCTTTTATAATTTCCCAGTTGGCTGTCCCGGTATACAATTGCTCCCGGGTACGTCCGTGCACGGAAACAGCTTTCCCGCCCGCACGTTCCACTGCTTGAGCATTTCTTACCGCGTAGATGTGTTCCGAATCCCAGCCTATTCTCATTTTGACTGTAACCGGCTTTTCAACCGCATCCACAACCGCTGACACCATCTCGTAAATTTTGTCGGGATCCAATAACCATCGCGCACCCGCGTCGCACTTCGTAATTTTCGGTACGGGACAGCCCATGTTAATGTCGATAATATCCGCATTGGTCTGTTGGTCGACGACTTTCGCCGCTTCCACTAAGGAATCGCGGTCTCCGCCGAATATTTGCAAGCTTAACGGTTTCTCGCGGTCATCCACATAAAGCATCTCAATCGTCCGCTTGTTCCCGTGCAGAATCGCCTTGTCGCTAACCATCTCCGCGCATACGAGCCCAGTACCGAACTCTTTGGCAATCAGTCGAAACGCGGGGTTGCACACACCGGCCATGGGCGCAAGAACGACTTGATTCTTCATTTCTATATCACCGATCTTTAACATTTAAATTCCCTCCTTCATCAGCACTTTCCACTCTGGTTGTGTATCGGGTTCTACTCAGGTGACAGCTCTGATACTTCAATATTTAAAGCTTTCGCTATGGTGTTCAATAACTTTCCTTCGGGCCTGCGGGTACCTCGTTCCACTGAACCCAGCACGGCGACGGAGATCCCCAGGATATCGGCAAGCTCTTGCTGAGTATGACCTTTCAGTTTACGAAATGCCCGGATTCGCTGTGCCAATACGTTCGCTTCCATAACTGTATGCCTTCCCTTCCTGTTGCCTCGCTAGCCATAAGTTGCACGGTTTCTAGGCCCGGTGTCGTATCTTCCTGTATGACATCCAGCAACGGCACAAGCACGAACTGCCTTTCATGCATTCGCGGATGCGGCAAAGTCAGCTCTGAATCCTCACTGGTACCGTTATCGTAGATGAGCAGATCCAGGTCAACCGTACGCGGTCCCCACCGAACATCTCTTGTTCGGCCCAGCTGTTGTTCCACGTGGAGCATTAATCGCAATAATTCGACAGCGGATAATGACGTATTCACGCCAATAACCATATTCAGAAAAGAAGCTTGATCCACAAATCCTACAGGGTCTGTTTCATATATAGACGAACAACGGATAACTTCTAGGTTCTCCTGGAGGTGCAGGGTTACAATAGCTTGCTTTAGATAAGCTTCCCGATCGCCGATATTCGAGCCTAGTCCGATATACGCCGTCATCCGCTTGCCCGCTTTCTCTGGATTTCTACAGTGACGCCTTCAAAATGAATATCAAACGGCGGGTGCGGTTTCGTCACCCTAATCTGAATTTCATTTATAATAGTATAAGTGTCCAGCAATGAGGTTGCAATATGCTCAGCCAAGGCTTCAATGAGTTTAAACGGCTTTTCTTCAACAATCTTTCGGATCGTGTAGTAGGCTTCGGCATAGTTCACGGTTTTCTCCAGATTATCGCTAACTCCCGCAGGTTGAATGTTGAACATAAGCGTCGCATCCACATAGAATCGCTGACCCAGTTTATTTTCTTCCGGAAACACCCCGTGGTAACCGAAGAATTCCATACGTTGCAGAATGATCTTATCCATTTCCTAAATTCCTCCCCGTTATACAGTCGGTATCGAACGCACCATCGCATCCGTCATGGTTGCCGCGCGTTTGTTCGCCTTTACATCATGCACCCGGATAATCTCGCAGCCCTGCATGATTCCCAGGACCGTTGTAGCAACCGTGCCCTCCAAGGCATCATTAGCGGTTGTCTGTAAAACCCTCTGAATGAATCGCTTACGTGAAGTCCCCAGCAACACAGGAAATCCCAGGTCCGTAATTCGCTGAAGTTGGTTCAAGAGGTATAAATTTTGATCAAATGTTTTGGCAAAACCGATGCCCGGATCCAGCACAATGCTCTCCTTCGCCACACCCGCTTGCTTCGCAATCCGAACACTCTCCGACAAGTCCATTATCACATCTTCTATAAAATCAACGTAATTCATATCATTACGATTGTGCATCAGGATGACAGGACAGCCGAACTCCGCAGCCACTTTCGCCATCTCAGGATCTTTCTTGAAGCCCCATACATCATTGATGATATGAGCGCCTGCTGCTAAAGCCTGACGCGCCACCTCAGCCTTGTAGGTGTCAATAGATATGGGGATATGTGCGCCGTATGTCGCCTGAATAGCCTTGATTGCAGGAATGACGCGTTCCAGCTCCTGCTTAAGCGCCACAGGCTCGGCCCCCGGCCTTGTGGATTCGCCCCCGATATCCAGGATGTCCGCACCTTGCTCCAGCATCCGCCCCGCCTGGTCTACCGCATGCTGCACATCAACATAATGACCGCCGTCGGAGAATGAATCCGGCGTGGTGTTGAGGATGCCCATGATCAAAGTGCGGCTGCCCATCTCAAGCTTCATATCTCTATAATGTATCGTCCTATGTGCACGATGTGGTGATTGTATTTGCATCTTACACTCCTGCTTTACGTTTGTATTGTACGATCAATCGGTCTGTTAGCCGCCCGGTCCTGCCTTGGTTGATTAACACCGACTGAGACTGGGTATCGAGCAGTACGGATATCGGAACGATTTCTTGGATAGAGTTCGTTATAAATACCTCATCCGCTTGAAGCAAGTCCTCCCATCGGAATAAGCCTTCCCGGACGGAACATCCTGCTTCAGCCGCGAGCTCCTCGATGACCAACCCTCGGGTAATGCCGGGCAGAATGCCGGTTTCCAACGAGGGGGTGAACAGGATCTGATCGCGGACATAGAAGATATTGCTGACGATCCCCTCCGCCAAGTAGCCTTCAGCCGTCAACATCAATCCCTCTGAACCGTGAGCAAATTGCTGCGGGATTTGAGGTTGTGCAGGATAAGTGGATAATTCCCGCTTGGCCAGAATGTTATTCATATAGTGAAGCGACTTCAAACGAACCGGTCCCTCCGGTGTATTGCGCGGAATTCGCAAGAGCTGCAACGCCTTGCCTTCCCGGCGTAATGCCGGGTGTTCGACAGGAACCGCCTTCGTATAGATGACCACAGTAGGCTTCCTATAATCGGACGAAGGTAATCCCAGCGCTTCCTCTCCGGCCGTGACTGTATAGCGCACATAAGCGTCCCTTAGTCCGCTTGCTTGTAACATTTCCGTGATTTGATGTCTTATCGCATCCGGATCCGCATCCCACTGAATACCCAGCGAAGAGCAGCCGCTGCGCAGCCGCTCCATGTGCTGCTCCAACAGAAACGGGGTTCCGTTATAGGTTCTGAATGTCTCGAACAAACCAAGTCCATAAAGAAAACCGTGATCCAAAGCGGAGATCACGGTATCTTGTCCGTTATGCAGCTTGCCGTTTACACTGATGATCATGCTTGCTGTTCCTGCTTTATAGGTACACTACGATTCAGGAAGTTAAGCAGCAACCGTTTCCCGTGCTCCGTAATAATGGACTCCGGGTGGAACTGTACCCCTTCAATCGGGTATTCCTTATGCCGTAGAGCCATAATTTCACCGTCAGCCGTCTCCGCGCTGATTTCCAGACAATCCGGAAGCGTCTCGCGTCTCACGATTAAAGAATGGTATCGCGTCGCTGTGTACGGGGAAGGAATGCCCTCGAACAAAGTTTGGCCGTCATGGTGAATTTCAGAAGTCTTGCCGTGCATTAATTTCTCGGCCCGAATTACTTCGCCGCCAAAAGCTTGTCCGATGGACTGATGACCAAGGCACACGCCCAGAATCGGAATCCGTCCTTTGAAATGATCAATTAGTGATAAGCTGATACCCGCCTCGTTCGGGGAACAAGGACCGGGTGAAATCAGAATATGATCCGGATTTAACGCCTCAATGCCGGGCAAATCAATCTCATCATTCCGGCGGACCTCAATGTTCTCGCCAAGCTCACCTAAATACTGCACCAAGTTGTACGTGAAAGAATCATAATTATCGATTACCAGTATCATATGCCGTGCCTCCCGTCCATCGTCTGTAATTCCGCACTTCTTGCCTTACTGTTGTTCACTGTATTGAATGGCCTTCCACAGCGCTTTGGCTTTATTCAAGGATTCATAGTACTCCCGCTCCGGATCCGAATCAATGACGATCCCTGCACCGGCTTGAATATGACCGATGCCCTCGGCTACTGCCAGGGTTCTTATAATAATATTAAATTCCATATTCCCGTTATAGTCAATCCATCCCATAGAACCGGTGTAAGGACCGCGTCTTGTGGGCTCTAATTCTTCAATGATTTCCATGGTGCGAATTTTGGGCGCCCCGGTAATGGTGCCTCCGGGGAAGGAAGCCGCGATTACATCATATGCGTCTTTCCCCTCAGCCAACCGCCCTTCCACACCGGTAACCAGATGCATGACATGGGAATAATATTCAACGACCATCAAGTCTTTAACCCGGACGCTGCCGTAAGCGGCAATTCTCCCCAAGTCATTACGTTCCAGGTCCACCAACATAATATGCTCAGCCCGTTCTTTCTCGCTGGCAAGCAATTCTTCAGCCATAGCCTGATCCTCTGCTTCATTCCGCCCCCGCCTGCGTGTGCCGGCGATCGGCCTGGTGGATACGGTGTCCCCATCGGTTTCCACCAACAACTCCGGCGACGCGGACACCAGATGTAGACCGCCAAAGCGCATATATCCCATGTAAGGGGACGGGTTAAACAATCGCAGCCACTCGTAAATTTCCTCGGGACGGCTTGCGACGGGGCGGCTTTGACGAACCGAGAGATTCACCTGAAACACATCGCCTTGCGCAATGTACTCCTGGATCCGCCCGACCGCTGCCATGAACTGATCTTTGGTAAACACCTTCGTAACCTGATCTATCTGTTCCACATCAATGGCGAGACTTGTTGAAGCAAGAGCGGCTTTCCTTGCCTCCGTCCGCTCTGCTACCTCCGCGCCGACTTCCACCCAGCCGTCCCATTGATGCTTCATGGTAAGGATCCGGTCCTCCGCCTCCCGGTAAAGCCTTTCTAAGGGTATCTCGGGATGGACGCCTGTGTGAACGGCGCAATAAAGGGCGCCCTCTTGTTGATCCACGATCCACAGCTCTTCCGCCATCATGAAATAATAATCCGGGAAGGGCAGATCGTCCGCCGCTTCAACCGGCAAACGTTCCACAGAGCGAATTACATCATAGCTCCAATATCCGATGCACCCGCCGGTGAACTTTGGAGCGCCTTCCACCTTAGGTGTGCGGAACGGCTCCATCCATTCCTTAACTGCCGTCAGAGGCTTCGCCTTCTTCTCTGTCTTGAAGGCATCACCAGATGGGTCCGGAGCGGAAATTACCGCGATATCCCCATTGCCCCGAATGGTGCGTTTCGCTTGAATCGCCAAATAGGTGTACCGGCCATCCTTGCCGCTCTCCAGAACAACAGCGTCCTCACCCGCCTCCGCCCATACCTGTTCCCAAGACACGGGCAGCCGCAGATTTCGGATTTCAAATTTAGCCACATAAGGCAGGCATGTATAATTTTCGGCCCACTGTTCCCAATGAGCATATGTAGTTAATCGCAACACACGGTTCCTCCCATTTCAGCAAAAAGACAGCTCTTCCTGCTACCAAAGCAATGATAATGACCAAAGTATACTGCATTCCCGGGCAAAACAAAACTCCCGCCGAAATCGGCAGGAGTTCGTGAAGATGATTAATCTTCGAATTGGTATAAAGGCGTGCTGAGGTAACGCTCACCGTTACTCGGGATTACAGCAACGACGCGCTTGCCTTTACCCAGCTTCTTCGCTACTTGAAGAGCGGCGTGGATGGCTGCGCCAGAGGAGATGCCTCCCAGAATTCCCTCTTCTTTAGCTACGCGGCGAGCAGTTGCGAAAGCGTCCTCGTTCTCAACTTGAATAATTTCGTCGTAAATTTCGGTGTTAAGGATATCCGGCACGAAACCTGCGCCGATGCCCTGAATTTTATGCGGGCCCGGTTTGCCGCCCGATAGTACCGGGGAAGCAGCAGGTTCAACCGCGATGATCTGAATGCCAGGAAAGTTTTCTTTCAAGACGCTGCCCGCACCGGTAATGGTTCCGCCTGTACCGATTCCGGAAATGAACGCGTCTAATTGGCTGTCATGCGCTTTAATAGCTTCGACAATTTCAGGACCTGTTGTCTTAATATGAATTTCCACATTGGCCTGATTCTTGAATTGTTGAGGGATGAAATAAGAAGGATTCTCCGCTTGCAGCTCTTCCGCTTTGCGAATAGCGCCTTTCATGCCTTCAGCTCCAGGCGTCAAAACAAGCTCAGCTCCGTATGCGCGCAGCAAGTTGCGGCGTTCCATACTCATCGTTTCCGGCATAACCAGAATCGCTTTATATCCTTTAGCCGCAGCTACCATTGCAAGACCGATTCCTGTGTTACCGCTGGTAGGCTCAATAATGGTGGCGCCCGGCTTCAACGTGCCGTCCTTCTCTGCCGATTCAATCATATTGATGGCGATCCGGTCTTTAACACTCGCTCCCGGGTTCTGGAATTCCAATTTCAGATAAATTTCCGCGCTGTCCTCCGGCACCACCCGATTTAAGCGTACAAGGGGTGTATCTCCGATTAAATCCGTAATGCTTTGCACTAATTTAGCCATGAATAAAGCCTCCCAGGGAATGAATAAATTATAATCCGAGTAATTCAGTAGGTTTTGTACCTTAATGATATCAACCTGCCAAATTGTTGTCAACAGCAAAGATCAACATTCTCAGATGCCTGACAAAATAAAAACCACTCCTTATGAACAATAAGAAGCGGCTAGTTGATCTTGAACTATAGTGCTATTTTTGGATGGCTCTTTCCAAGATGACAGTTAGCTCTTCACGGTTGAACACGTAGGCTTCATTACAGAAATGGCACACGACCTCAGCCTTTCCGTCCTCTTCAATAATGCCTTCCAACTCGTCTTTGCCCAAACTCACCAACGTCTGCTCCACACGGTCTCGTGAACACTTGCAACGGAAATGAAGATCCATCCGATCCAGAATCTCTACCGGCTCAATGACCCAGTTCAGAATTTCCTCCAGGCTTTCCCCCTGATCCAACAGTGCCGTAATCGGAGGCAGCGAGGCAAGTTTGTGCTCAATCGCGTCAATCTCATCATCCGTCACACCCGGCATCAACTGAATGATAAAACCGCCGGATGCCCGCACTGATGCGTCTGCATCGACTAGTACGCCTAAGGAAACAACGGATGGCGTTTGCTCTGATTTGGCAAAATAGTACGTGAAATCTTCCGCCAACTCGCCGGAAACGATAGGTGTGCTTCCGCGGTAAGGTTCTTTCATACCTAGATCTTTAATGATATGGATAAAGCCTTCGCGACCCACAGCGCCGGCTACATCCAGCTTGCCCTGATCGTTGCTCGCCAGATGAACTTGCGGATGATCGACATAACCGCGAACCTCGCCTTTGGCGTTGGCATCCACAACAATTTGCCCGATCGGACCATCGCCTTTCACTTGAATGGTCAGCTTTTCTTCACCTTTCAGCATAGCACCCATCATGGCGCCGGCGGACAATGTGCGACCGAAAGCGGCTGTCGCCGTCGGGTAAGTTCCATGTCTGCGGCTGAGCTCTTCTACAATGTTCCTGGTATCTACGGCGAAAGCGCGAACTTTTCCATTAAGCGCTGTACCGCGAATTAAATAATCTTGCATTGCTGTACCTCCTGTTATGTCTGCCCTACTGTATGTTGCGTTCATAAATCATCTGTAAACCTTGCAGCGTTAAGAGCGGGTTCGTTAATTCAATCGTTCTCGATTCTCCGCTGATTAACTCGGCTAGGCCGCCTGTGGCGATTACCCTGGCTTCTTGGCTGAACTCCTCGCGGATTCGGTCTACAATCCCGTCCACCTGACCGGCATACCCGTAAATAATGCCCGCTTGCATGGAAGCGATAGAATTCCGGCCGACCACACTTTTGGGCTTGGTCAGCTCAATCCGGGGAAGCTTCGCGGCCCGTTGATACAGCGCCTCCGTGGAAATTCCGATGCCCGGCGCGATGGCTCCGCCTAAGTAGTTTCCTTGTTCATCTATATAATCGAACGTTGTAGCCGTTCCGAAATCCACAACAATGAGAGGGAGCGGTCCATACAACTCAATGGCAGCCACGGCGTTCACGATGCGGTCCGCACCTACTTCGCGAGGATTTTCATAACGTATATTTAATCCGGTTTTGATACCTGGACCGACGATTAGCGGTGTTTTGCCAATATATTTTTCACATAGATTCTCAAGGGTATGCATCAACGGCGGTACCACCGAGGAAATCATAATGCCTTCCACATCGGAGAAGCGAATCTTCGCATGTTGAAACAGGCCGTATATGGCCATGCCGTACTCGTCCACCGTGGTGGATCGATTGGTGCTTAGTCTCCAGTGATGCAGCAGTTCCTTGTCCTGATACACACCGAGCACTATGTTCGTATTTCCTACATCGATAACCAGAATCACGGTTTAACCCCTCTTCTTGTCATTTAAATCCAGACTGATGTCAAGCGCGTTGAAAGAATAAGTTAAACCCCCGACAGAAATCACATCTACACCGGTATCCGCGATCTCTTTGACGGTTTCGAGCGATACGCCTCCGGAAGCTTCTATTGTAATATGAGGGGCCGCTTCGCGTATATAGGTGACCGCTTGCCTCATCAGCTCATAATCCATATTATCCAGCATAATGATATCCGCTTGCGCTTCAAGGGCTTCCCGAACCTGAACCATATTTTCGGTTTCCACTTCGATCTTCATCGTATGCGGAATCACGGACCTGGCGTTCGCGACCGCTTGCGTGATCCCCCCGGAGCCCTTGATATGATTGTCCTTAATCATAACGGCATCGTACAGACCGAATCTGTGATTTGCGCCTCCGCCGACACGAACCGCGTACTTCTCAAGAATGCGATGTCCCGGCGTTGTCTTTCGGGTATCGACCAACCGAACCGGAGCTCCGTCCAATGCTTCCACAAAACGCTGTGTTTTGGTGGCGATGCCGGATAAGCGCTGCATTAAATTGAGAGCAAGCCTTTCACCTGTAAGTATACTATGTGTGGATCCGGTCACTTCCATAATGACGGTGCCTTTGGCAACACGCTCTCCGTCTTCACTTAACATGCTCACTTTCAGGTCGGCATCCACTTCAAGAAACACGGCCTGCGCAATCGGAAGTCCCGCCAGGATGCCGTCCTCTTTCACGTGGATGATCCCTTTGGACTGATGCTCACGCTGGATGGTGGCCATGGTGGTCACATCGCCCGACCCAATGTCTTCCGCCAACCAATCCCGGATCATCGTCTGCAGCTGCCGCTCATTTATATTCAACATCTTCAATTCGCTCCTCTACCGTACCCTGTTCGCGATTTAACACAATGTGCTTGCGCCATAACAAGTCGTCCCGCTCGGGGAAGTCCTCGCGGAAATGCCCTCCGCGGCTTTCTTCCCGCATCAACGCGGCATCGCTCGTCAGCAACGCGCAAGTCAATAAGTTCACGAACTCGAATTCTTCCCGTTTCGTGAGCACAGACTGATAGATCGGCATCTGGCGCTTCAGCTCCTCAATGCCTTTCTCCAGCCCTTTTAGGTTACGCCGCACGCCCACATAGCGAACCATAATCTTCTGCAGCTTCAACCGCTTCTCTACGATGGCCTGCATCGGGGGCTCAGTCCGGTCCGTGGCGGATGCGACACTCGTGACGACCGTAACCGGCGTCAGCTCGTTAATCCGCTGCACGATCCGGCGCCCGAACACGATCGCTTCCGACAGCGAGTTGCTCGCCAGTCGGTTGGCTCCGTGTACGCCGGTCGCCGAGACCTCGCCGCAGGCGAAGAGACGCTTCACGTTGGTTTCGCCGTTCAAATCCGTCTTGACGCCGCCCATCATGTAGTGGGCGGCCGGAGCTACAGGCATCCAGTCGCTCGTTAAATCCAGCCCGAACTGCATGCAGAACTCATAGATGGTCGGAAAGCGGTGCTTGACCATCTCCGAAGATTCGTGCGTAATATCCAGGTAAACGAACGTGGATCTCGTTTCCTCCATCTCGCTGACGATGGCCCGCGCCACGATGTCGCGCGGGGCAAGCTCCAGCTGGTGATGGTACTTCTCCATGAATCGTTCGCCGCGGATATTCCGCAGCACGGCCCCTTCGCCGCGTACAGCTTCGGATATCAGGAACCGCGGTGCGCCGGGATAGCACAAAGAAGTGGGGTGAAATTGAACAAATTCCACATCCTGAATGTGGGCGCCGGCGCGATAAGCCATGGCGATGCCGTCCCCGGTCGCGATGTCGGGGTTCGTTGTATACCGGTAGAGTTGACCTGTGCCCCCGCTGCACAGCACTGTCGCTTTTCCTTCAACGAAGACACGTTGTCCATCCGGACGCTCCGTCAGCACACCCCGGCACTCGCCGTCGACCGTAATCAAGTCCAGAATGAAGTGATCGTTCCACACTTCAATATTAGGGTGATTCGCTGCCTTTTCGGAGAGGGCGCGTACAATCTCATATCCCGTAGCGTCCCCGTTGGCGTGAAGAATACGACGTTGGCTGTGCGCGCCTTCCTTCGTCAGAGCCAAGACGCCGTCCTCATAGTCGAATTGGGTGCCCATCTGAATCAAATCCCGTACACCATCGGGTCCTTCATGCACCAGCACATCCACCGCATCATGCGAGCACAAGCCTGCGCCGGCGATAAGCGTGTCTTGCCGATGGAATGCGGGGGAATCATCTTCCGATATGACGGCCGCTATACCGCCCTGCGCGTAACGCGTGTTGCTGTCCATCAGGGATTTCTTCGTGATCATGATGACTTTATTCGTAGCGCTCGCCTTAATGGCAGCAAACAGACCGGCAATGCCCGCGCCGATGACAATAACGTCCGTTTCTGTTCTGGGGAGCTTGTCCAAATTGAAATCAACCAAATACCGTGGGATCATCTCGTTATAGCACCTTCCTTCGGCCCTATTACAATGGAATAGTCCCCAAAAAGTCACAGCAAAGCTCTGCAGCTTAGTCCGAACCTTTCTGGGGACTTCGATATCCATTACCTAACAAATTATTTCTATTTCACAAGAAGCATGCGCTCTAAGGAAAGTCTGGCTTTCTCCGCGATGTCTTCCGGAACGTAAATTTCAGGTTGCATCGTCTCGAGGCATTTCACAAGCTTCTTCAAATTATTAACCTTCATGTTCGGACAGACCAGGAATTTCGTTGCAAAGTGGAACTGCTTACCCGGACTATCCAACCGCAGCTGGTATCCTGTTCCGTCTTCCGTGCCAACAATGAATTCCTGACAGTCAGATTCTTTGCAGTATTTAATGATGGCGGTTGTGCTTCCCACAAAGTCACCGAGTTTGACAACTTCTGGCCGGCACTCTGGGTGAACTACGAATTGCGCGTTAGGATGCTTCGCTTTCATTTCTTCCACATCTTTAACCGTTAGCATATCGTGCGTGTTACAGTAGCCTTCCCAAATAATCATTTTCTTGTCTGTGAATTTTGACACATAGTCACCCAAATTTTTGTCCGGAACCCAGATGATCTCATCTGTATCCAACGATTGAATGACTTTCACCGCATTGGCGGATGTGCAGCAAATGTCGGTCTCGGCTTTAATATCGGCTGAAGAGTTGATATAAGTGACTACAGTGGCATTCGGATGTTCAGCTTTCAGCTTGCGTAATCCGTCAACGTTGACCATATCGGCCATCGGGCATCCCGCGCGTTCGTCAGGAATGATCACCGTCTTGTTGGGCGCCAAAATCTTCGCGCTTTCCCCCATGAAATGCACGCCGCAAAATACGATAACATCCGCATCCGTCTCGGCGGCTTTCTGAGCCAGCAAGAAAGAATCTCCCCGGAAATCGGCTACTTCCTGAATCTCATCCCTCTGATAATAGTGGGCCAAAATAATGGCATTTCGCTCTTTCTTCAACTGCAGCAGACGTTCTTTCAATTCCTTGTTCTGCTGCTCTTTGCGTTCTAAGGCCAGCGCTTCCACTGTGCACTCATCTCCCCTGTTTCTATATTAAATAAACCCCCGAAAGTTTGACCATACACTTAATGATTTACACCTAATTTACACAACCTCGCATAGCGTGTCAATGACAGATGCACTTCTCATTGTATCAAAATACGCGGTTATGTTCATAAAAAAATCCGGCGAGCACAATCGTGCTGCTGCCGGATTATCAAAGAACTATTCTTTATTGATATCGTCGTCCGCGGCTTTATCGATTTTCTTCTCGAATTTAAACCGGTTCTCGTCGTTTTCTTGATCTTGCTTCTGAATGTTTACTTTCACGTCTTCCGCCTTAGCGGCATCGGACAATGGAATGATTTCACCAGTTTCCAACAATTGAGTAATTTGATCCACATCCAACGATTCTTTCTCAAGGAGCGTATTGGCAATCAAATGCATCTTATCTTCGTGTTGTTTCAGAAGCTCGCGACAACGGTCATAACAGCCGCGAATAATGCTCTGAATTTCCTGGTCAATCTCATGCGCAATCGCGTCACTGTAGTTCTGTTCATGTCCGATATCCCGACCCAGGAAGACCTGGCCTTGCGAATTACCGAATTGAAGAGGTCCAAGACGCTCGCTCATACCGTATTCCATAACCATGGAACGGGCGATGCCTGTGGCTTTCTTAAAGTCGTCGTATGCGCCTGTACCGATCTCGCCGATAAACAGTTCCTCAGCTACACGGCCGCCTAACAAGCCGGTAATACGGTCAAGCAATTCGTTCTTGGTCATCAGCATACGGTCTTCCTTCGGCAACATCATCAGGTACCCTCCGGCACGGCCGCGCGGAATGATTGTTACCTTGTGGACACGGTCAGCATGCTCCAGATAGTACCCGGAAATGGTATGTCCCGCTTCATGATAAGCCACAATGCGCTTCTCCCGAGGACTGATGACACGGCTTTTCTTCTGTGTACCGACGATAACCCGGTCAATCGCTTCTTCAACTTCTTCCATGGAAATATCCTTACGATTGCGGCGTGCCGCAATCAAGGCGGATTCGTTCAGAAGGTTCTCGAGATCGGCTCCGGTAAAACCGGTAGTATATTTCGCGATGACATCCAACTTCACGTCGGTTGCCAACGGCTTGTTGCGCGCATGCACTTTCAGAACTTCTTCGCGGCCTTTCAAATCCGGACGGTCGACTGTAATCTGACGGTCGAAGCGTCCCGGACGAAGCAACGCCGGATCGAGGATGTCAGGACGGTTGGTTGCGGCTACGATGATGATGCCTTCGTTCGCGCCAAAACCATCCATCTCAACAAGCAACTGGTTCAGGGTTTGCTCACGCTCATCGTGACCTCCGCCCAGACCCGCGCCACGTTGGCGGCCTACAGCGTCGATTTCATCAATGAAGATGATACAAGGAGCATTCTTCTTCGCGTTCTCGAACAAGTCACGAACACGAGACGCGCCGACACCGACAAACATCTCAACGAAATCGGAACCGGAGATGGAGAAGAACGGTACGCCCGCTTCGCCAGCAACAGCGCGAGCCAGCAACGTCTTACCGGTACCCGGAGGACCCACTAACAAGACGCCTTTCGGAATTCTTGCGCCAACGGCTGCAAATTTCCGTGGATCTTTCAGGAATTCAACGACTTCGACAAGCTCTTGCTTCTCTTCGTCCGCACCCGCTACATCCTCGAATGTAACGCGTTTCTTCTCTTCGTTATACAAACGGGCTTTGCTCTTGCCAAAGTTCATCACTTTGCCGCCGCCGCCTTGCGCTTGATTCAATAAGAAGAAGAATAAGACAAACATGATCACGAAAGGAATGATTGAAGTCAGCAATGTAAGCCAACCGCTCTGACCTTCCATCTTCTTCACATTAACCGTTGCACCCGATTTGATGATCTTGTCTAGCTCGGGAGTGTCGGGAAAATCTTCAAAGGCGCGTGTATCAAAAGTTGCACTCTCTGGATTCGGGGATTTCTTGTACTCTCCTGAGATGTAGTACGTAAAACCGTCCCATTGGGCTTCTATACTCTTGATGTTGTCCGATTCAACAGCTTTCACAAATTGATCGTATTTGATCGTCTTGGTTTGGTCATTTTGATTACTGATGAAGTGAACAATTCCGACCGTTACAAGAAAAATAAGCAAATAAAATCCAGTATTCCGGATGATTCGATTCATCCCCAACCTCCTCTCGGGCGACACACTTTCATTATTTTACCACAGCATGTCTTGCCATCACAATAGAACTAAAATCAAGTAAAGCTGACTCCGACTATTCGGAATACACCTCGGGTTTGAGAACGCCGATGTAAGGAAGGTTGCGGTATTTCTCCGCGTAATCCAATCCGTATCCGACAATGAATTTGTCCGGAAGCGTGAAGCCGGTATAATCTGCTTCCATTTCCACTCTTCGGCCGGACGGTTTATCGAAAAGGGTCACGACTTTAATCGATTGCGCATTGCGTCTTTCCAATACGTCAATCAAGTAGCTTAAGGTTAAGCCGCTGTCGATGATATCCTCTACAATCAGAATGTTACGGCCTTCAATCGGTGTATCCAGATCTTTAATAATCTTGACAACGCCTGAAGACTTGGTGGATGCGCCATAGCTGGATACAGCCATAAAGTCTATTTCCAGCGGAATTTCGATGCGTTTCACTAAATCGGACATAAAAACAAACGCGCCCTTCAGCACGCAAATCACAAGCGGATTGCGCCCGCCGTATTCCTTACTCAGGAGTTCCCCGAGTTCTCTTACCTTCTCTTGCAGCTGTTCTTCACTATAAAGAACTTCTTGAATGTCATTATGCAACGATGGGTCCTCCTAAGGTGAACTATGTGTTAAGTTATGCTTCTTCCGTACCTTGGTTGTACTTCTTAAACGAGATCCGGATCGTTCTTCCGCAAGAAAAATCTTGGGCGAAAACAGACCGGCGAATACCCGGTATCCATAATATATTATGGTTTCCATCAAGTATGATGGGAATTTGATCCCGCAAGGCAGGAAAAACCTTGTCGTCAATGAAGATATCTTTCACTTTTTTGCTTCCGTTTAACCCTGCGATTTGCATTCTGTCACCGTTACGGCGATTTCTGACTATTAGGGGAAAAAGAAGCAAGTCCGCGTCAAATCGTGCTTCGTTGGCGGAATTCATGCTCGTCTCCGTTGATCCGGTCGTCCAATCTCCGCTGAGGATGCCTGAAGCTTCAGGCATATCGATAAGAAACGGAACCTCATGCACCATGTATTCGAACTTGGCGCTCGGAGCGTATTCTGCCTTCACGACGAATTGGCAGCGATCATATTCTCTTATAAACGCAATTCGCCGCTCTAAATCTAGACGGATTGAAGAAGTACGGTTGTACAAAGCCGCGTTCCTTATCGTTTCAATCTTCTGAAAGTCAAAGGCGTCGCTACCGGGAGCAAGATAACTTAATATTAGTAGAATCACTCTCCTTTGTAAAGCGACATGCACAGGCGCCAGATCGGCCCTGTTAAAATAAAAACGGTCCCCTTCAGACCGGACGATGCGTTCATAAATCAGCTTCGTTTCCTGATGCATGAAATCATCTTCCGCAGCTACGGTTTCCGCCAAACGGTTAAGTGTTTGGGGCAGGTTCTCGTTCTCACGGGCCAAATACGGCATAACTTCAAGCCGGATCCGGTTGCGTAAGTACTTCAGTTTACCGTTGCTGCTGTCTTTACAATATGGGATTCGTTCGGTATGGAGATAGGATAAGATCTCTGACTTGTATATACGGAGAAGAGGGCGTATGAGTTCCACTTTTTTTTCGCGTCTTCGAATGGAAATCCCCGATAAGCCGTGAACGCCGGTACCGCGAAGGATACGCATCAATACCGTCTCGGCCTGATCGTCCGCATGATGACCTAAAGCGATGACATTGGCTTCCGTGCGCGCGGCGCTTTCATGAAGAAATGCATAGCGCTTCTCTCTTGCCGCCGCTTGTGCATTCATTCCTGTCTCCCTTATATAGGCGGGAATATCAAGAACTCCTACCTCCAAAGGGATATTTAGCCCCTCCGCTAAACCACGGACAAACCTCTCCTCTTCATCGGATTCCTCTCCGCGAAACTGATGGTTTACATGCGCCGCCGACACCGTGAATCCGAGAGGCTCTGCCAACGCAAGCAGAAGGTTCAGCAGCGCCACGGAATCAGGACCGCCCGATAAAGCGACCAGCACCTTGTCCCCGCTTATCAGCAGCTGTTCCCGCCGGATCGTCTCCGCGATCTTTGATGTCAGGCCATCGTGCATGGTAATTCCCCTTTGTGTATATTCAAAATAATAGACGATTGTAAGCTATTGCTGCCAAACCATATAAACCGCACCGCACAAAAGCATCACCGAAACGGCAAACATGCCTTTAACCGCTGTCCCTGACATAGTCTGATTACCAGAAACAAACCTCTCATCGGGATGGTTTGCGGAACCCCGGAGCAACCGTTGCCACGCTGCGCATTCCTCCCTTGTCGAATACGCCTTGCCGTTAATCATACGAGTTAAACTTGGTTCGTAAGGAGATAATCTCCGGTTTGTCCTCAACTGTTGAATTAACCACTCGGTGGTACGGTTCTGGGGAAGAAGTTTCGATGCTTGCGCCTCAAGGGATTCCTTCTGCATCATCTGCAGCCAGAGGACCGCAAAGGAAAAGAGATCATATCCTTCATCAGCCAATCGTTCCCCGCCTCGCCAATAACCCCTGTCGTAAATTTCTGTGAACTGCTTAACTGATTTGCCTTGAAGAGTGGCTCCGCCGTAATCCACCAAATGAACTTGTCCGTATCCGGTTACGAGCACATTGTCCGCCTTAAGATCCCCGAAGATCCAACCGGACCGGTGCAACTGCCCCAGCTTGCATAACAGATTATAGGCTACCAGCGGGAACCAGTCCAATCCCTTAGCTCCTAAATACTGATGCAGCCTCTCCCCTTCCACGAATCGCATCACATAAAAAGGGAGACGGTGTCCCCCCAGCTCGGCATCATCCACATCCAGTAAGTAGCTTTCCTGTTTAGGTTCCGCAGCCGAAATGGCCTTTAAAGCATTGACTTCCGATTGAAGCTCCGCCGCGGAAAACCCGAATTTCAAGGCCCTTGCCCGACTTCCTTCATATACAAGGTAAACCTTTCCGTTAGAACCTTGTCCCAGCAGACGTTCGACCCTGTAACGCACTCCGTTCCATTTCCCGCGTATGAGATCCCCCCGGTTAAAGTTACTGGAGTTGTCAGACGATGTAATCACTCAGCATTCCGCCTTTACTTGCACCCGGTAACAACTTCCCGGCGCCCCTGTCTTCGGCAACCGTTCTGGAAGATTCGCCCTGATTGATATACTCGGCGGCTTTCAACAACGCTGGGCCGGTCGGTGTTGTTCCCCTTGCGTTGAGCTTCTGAAACAGATGCTTTATTCTATGTATTTCATGGGTCCACGGCAGATCCAGCTGATACTCAGCGCCGCTGCCCGCAGGACCCGGGAAGTGAAGCACAGCAATCTCGCTGTGTCCTTCCCGCGATTGCAAGCTGAGCGCCAGATCGCGGATCGCCTCTTCCACCGCCGGCAGCTTCGGCTTCATCGAAGCGCTGGCGTCCACCAGCAGCGCGACCTGCAGCGCTGCCGTCTCGCCCAAGTCGTCCATCGCCTGGACGACTTGTCCCCGTTGCTCAGGCGGGAGCGCCGCAATCGTGCTCTCGCCGAGAATATGTTGCAGCTGTCGATTCACCGCCTGCTGGATGGTGTGCGCCACTGTGTGGCGCGTCACCATCTGCACAGTCTGAGACAGCTGCCCGGTGCCCACGATCCGGCTCATGCCGCCGCCGGCACGGGCAATCTCTTCGATCTCAGCGGCGCCAAGCTCGCCGATCTCGCCGTGGTCAATGACGCCGATGACATTGACCGAAATGCCCTGGGTGAGCGCTTGCGCGGCCGCAACCACCGGACTTACCCCGACGTTGGAACAACCGTCTGTAATTAATATAATCTGCTTCATCATCAAGCCTCCTAGTAAAAATGATATCTATCATCCATTTTTACCAAATAAGCGAGACTTTAACCTGCAATTTACTAGATTCTGCCTTTTACGTCAGATCTTCTACCATAATAGCACATCAACGCGATAAAAGGCTGCCTGTTGATCCGGCAGCCCCGCAGGCGATTCTATAGATTCAGCTAACCGTCCTCGGCCGCTCCATACGGCTCATGCCGGGCCAACGCAGGGATGCCCATTCCGGCTTATGCTTCTGCACTTTTGCCACGACTACCGTCATATCGTCATAGATGGATCCTTCATGATAACGCACCGCGACATCTATCAGCCGATCGGCCATCTCCTGCGGATCATCCGTATTCAGCTCCAAGATCATACGCTTCATCCAAAGCTCCTTATTCACCGTATGTCCGGGCGCATCGTAAATGCCGTCGGTCATCATCACCAACACATCGCCCGGTTCCAGCTGCGCGGTAATCAGGTCTACATCAATATCCTGGATAATGCCGACCGGTAAATTGTTGGCATGCACCGGAATGACCAAATCCCCCCTTTTGATAAAGCTTGGCGTCGATCCAATTTTCACGAATGTTGTCAATGCGCTGTACTGATCAATAATGGCAACATCCACTGTGGCGTACATTTCGTCAGAGGATCGCAGCAATAGCACGGAATTCACGGACTTAACCGCTAGTTTCTCATCCATCCCCGAGTCCAGCAGTTGCTGCAAGATGCTCAGAGCCGTACTGCTCTCCGCACGGGCTCGCTCCCCATTCCCCATCCCGTCGCTGATGGCTACGGCAAACTTCCCGTTGCTCAACTCCACAATGCTGAAGCTGTCTCCCGACAGCAAGTCTCCTCCCTTGGCTGCGCAAGCGATTCCAGTTTCGACCTCATACTCCTTAGCCGACCCGAACACTACCGTGTAATACCCCGTTCCTTTGGCGGAGTATTGTTCTGATTTCACGGCAATATGCTCGCCTAAGATGTCGGTTAATAACGGCGCGATAATTTTGCGGCACTCATCAAACCCTTTCGTATATTGATGGATAATTTCAATTTCCACATTGCCCTCATCGAGAGAAATCACATCAATGCTGTGTATCGATAGCCCCAGCTCCTCCAGTGTTTGTCGTATTTGTTCTTCTTGCATGAACAGCTCCTGTCCTTCCCGGCGGATTTCTTTGGCCAAGTCCTCCATCACCTGGGATACACCGAATAACTGATCCGCCACAATCTGCCTGGAATCCTGAATCTGTTTCTTCCAATGCTGGTCATGCTGGTGCATCTGATATTGCATCCGCATCACATCCAGAACATGATCCGTTCGCTGGCAAGCATCCTTCCATTCCTTTGGAATTTTTTTGAGCGGCTTCGCTTCATGCTTGTCCACTTCCGTCATAGCATCCGTCATGAAAGAATACGTGCGTTGAAATTTATCATTCCAGCAATATCGTTGCTTATGGCATGAATCACAGGACTGTGCGGCAACCGCATTCATGAAATGACCTTTCTCATCCCTCATCTCGTCAGCCGCGCCCGCCATTGAGGTCATGGGTATAAAGCTTTTGGACAACTGACGGAATACCTCGGAGAACTGCTGCACCCTCCCCGCGGTCAGATCACGGATTCGCTTCGCGTAATCATTCTGGGAATTCAGATGCTCCTGGGTCCCCGGCACATATTTCGCAATCGTCTGAATGACGCTGCGCGGTGTGAGCAAGAACAAGGCAACCGCAACGACCGATTCCCATGTGGAGCTCATCACATCCGTTTGGTTTCCCATATACACCGAAAGAATCGAAGAACCCAGCAGCATGCCTAGGCCGACCGCCATTCGCCTCCCTTCACGCAACAATCCCGCCAACATGCCGGCAAAAGCCAGCAGACTCATCTGATAGATGGCGTCTACTCTGGCCAGACTGAGAATCAGACCCGTCACCACCCCCACCGAGGCGCCCATCGGCGATCCCCCGACCAGTGCGAACAGGAGAATCAGATAGCGGGACATGATATGGTCCAGAGACAGAGATCCCGCGCTCCATCCCACCAGTCCCGTCATCACCGAAGCCAGAAGAATGATAAGACAGATGATTTCCTCATTCTTCAGATTGTAATTTTTACGCGACAGTGTAAACACCGGTATAGCCTGGATAAAAATCAGCGTCAGCACGAAGGAGAGGATGGCCTCGACCACCGCCATGAGCATGGAATACCAGGTCAATCCGTCGGTTACGATCAGGTAGAAGGTATGGGTGAGGAACGAGGAGGTGAAGACCAGGACCGGCGCGAATGAAATTCCCGCTCGCTCGAACCTCTCCAAACCTTTGAGCATGAAGAGAAAAACAACTAGCTCCGCGATCAATATCCCTGTTTGCGCCCCTTGCGCCAGAATACTCCCCGCGATCAGCGTTGCCCCCGTTAACAGCAGCAAGTCCTTTCGCAAAAAATAGATCACGGCGAAGTATGCAATGGCAAATGGCGCGAGCTCTTCCAGAATCATGGCCCTTCCTAACAAAAAAGCCATGGCCAGCATAATAATCGACCACTTTTTGGCCACCACCGCTTGCACGACCCGATTTTCCATCAGAAGCCCTTTTCCGCTTGCTTTGAGCTTGTCCGTCGCCTTTGTCCATTTCTCATCCATCCCCGCCGTCATCATCTTTGCCATTAGAGAACACCGCCTTATCGAATTTGGTCTCTCTATTATAAAAACCCTCTATCATAAAGTTTGTCAGAATGAGGTAGCAGCGCAAAAGTTTTTTCCGACAAAAATGGACGCGAAATATCGGTGACCGTGATCCCATAGCCTGTATGAGATCATGCTAGAATAAACTCTTCCAAATCGAACCAACGGTTCCGAATGCTGTCGTAGAATTGATGAGCACCGCCTCGAAATGCAACCTCATTTTGACAACATCCGCTGTCGACTTTACTGAATCCGCTTACAAATATTCAAAAAAAATAGACCTGAATGATTCAAGTCTAGTATTTCGGGTTATACTATTTTTTCTTTTTGTAGCCGAGCCGATAAATACCTATGACCGCAATCATCAAAATTAGAGTTGTAACGTAACTTCCTTCCGCGCCGAAAGTGCCTCCCGCCGTCAAACCGGTTTGGACATCCAACTCTATAAGCGATGGGCCCTTGGTACCTGACACAGCAAAGCCATAGACATTTCCCTGAAACAGATTCCATGTGAAATGAAGCCCGATCGGCGCCCACAATCCGCCCGTCAGCTCCCGGCTTAACGCAAAGAGAACGCCTACGACAATCAGGTTAATGAACGGGAACGGCTGCTCGAACATCCCCGGATTCATACTGTGTAAGCCGGCAAAGACCAGGGATGATCCCGCGATTGCCCAGTTTGATGAGAAATGATGCTTGATAAGACCGTACACGTAACCACGGGAGAAGAGCTCCTCACTGACCGCCACAAACGCGAATAACACAAGACAAGAACCGAAATGCCCCGCTATTTTGCCAAAAGGATTCACACCCGCAACATCGACGCCGCCCTGCGCCATAATGATCAGGAATGAAGCGGTAATCAGGACGATACCCGCTGCTGAGCCCACTACGAAGTGACGCGCCGGAGAAGGGTCTTTCCACCCCAGCGGCCAACCCGCTTTCTTCTCAAAAAACTTATACATGAGGAGCGTCCCCAGGATAAAAGCCGTCGCTTGCACGATGCCGAACACAATATTGATTGGATTTAATTCATCGGAACTCACAAGCAGCTGCTCCGCATCGCCTCCGTTCAGGAACGCCAAAATTACAAAAGCCGGAATCATCAGGATGATTGCAATCACGAAGGATACAGCCAACCCTAATGCAATTTTCCCCGCCGTTAAACCTATGTTGCGTGCTGTCATTGCCAATCCTCCTGTCCCAATTCGCATAAAAAAAAGAACTGCTACGCGTAACGCGTTGCAGTTCTCTTGATGGATGATTAAACGCGCTTGGCTCCGCGTCCGCCGCGTTTACCTTCCGTGTTCTTCTTGAGCGATGAAATGCGCTCCTCGCTATCTTTCAAAAAGCGGGACACTTTATCCTCGAAGCTCGGTTTACCAAAGCTGGGCTTGCTTGCGAATCGGCCGCCACGGTCGCCGCCGCCTCTTCCTTCACGGTTGAACCCTCCGCCGCCCGGCGGTCTGTCCGGACGAGGTGCTCCGCCACCCGGTCTGTCAGGACGGGATGGCCTCTGTTGTTGCTGCTGCTCCACAGGTTTGTCTACGGCTTGTTTAATGGATAAGCCGATCTTGCCGTCCTTGTCTACGTTGATGACCTTCACTGTAACCATGTCTTCCATCTTAAGGTGATCCTTGACGTCCTTAACATAGTTATCCGCGATTTCGGAGATGTGTACCAGACCGGTTACGCCTCCGGGCAATTCAACGAATGCTCCGAAGTGGGTTATCCCCGTGACTTTGCCCTCTAACTTGGTGCCTACTTCAATTGACATAGAATAAAATGTTCCTCCCTTAAGAATATACAAACTCTATTGTGCCTCTATTATGCTAATCTAACGCAAAAAAGCCGACTATGTTGATTATACCGCACCCTTGAGGGAATATCAACCGAACGCGCCTTTAATAGCATATGCTTAAGGCTGCGGTCTGGTCACTCGAATCGACGTTTCCCCGGGAAGGGACATCCCCAAATCCTTACGCGCAATCTGGCCGATATATTCCGGATCATTCAGTCGTTTCAGTTGCAGGTTCAACTCTTCGCTCTGCACCTTAATCTCTTCTTGCTTCTTCAGCAGAGATTGAAGCTGCGAATGCGTTTCATTCACTTTGGAAGTTTGTCCGATGAGAATCGAACCCGCCCATCCCATAAAGCACACGAGAACGAACAGGTACAGGCGAAGTCGTCTGCGTACGCCCTTGTTGGATTGTTTCGAATCCTTCGTTTGTCCAGCCATTCCGGTTTAAGCCTCCTAAGACGGTCGCTTCCATATTCTTTGTAACCATTGTACGCCTTTCTGAATCCAGGAAGGGAGCACCGCGTATTTATGTAAAGGTTTCGTTAGTCGCCAAAACAATGTTCCGAAAGGTCTCAACAATTGTAGCACAATTCGGGAAATGAATATAGTGACTGCGGCCGCAAACCCGAAAAGAATGACCAACAGCCTGTACAACAACCGCAGAGGCGCCAGAATCAATATTCGAAAGGCCTTGACGGCAAAGCGAATTAACGCTCTGACAACTCCAATCAACCATAACATAATTCGTACCGTAATAGAACCGATCAGCCAAAAATAGAACAAAATCCCTAAAATCAGACCTAAAAAGACAAAGAGTCGAATCTCACCTTGATTACTGTAATACAGAACCCGGAATACAAACAATGTAGCAAACAGCCAATAGACCAAATCCATGACGGAGAGGATCCAGCGGGGCGCGCGGAGCTCGCTGCACAGTACCCGGTAGGCGTCATATACAACGCCCAGCGCCACACCGCTTAAGGACATCATGGCTAAGGTGAAAAACTGTTCTTGAAGGGTCACTTAAATAGTTTCCCCAGGAAGCCCTTGGATTTGTCTTGCGCATTGGCGTCGATGTAGCCCAGGGAGTGCACGTACCCTTCAATCGCCACAAGCCCTTGCTCCAAGCTCAGGTTCTTGATGTGCAGATTCTGCCCTTTGATGGCCATAAAGCCGCATTCCGTCTCCAGCAGGAATTCCTCGCTATCGAAGCTCTCCACATTCAGCACGCCGGAAACCTCCAGGAGCTTGCGGTTGAGCATTTTCACTTCCTGCCGTTTGTTCTTCCCGTGGTCCATCATGTTCATAGCATGTACCCCTCCTTCTATTGTAGATTATGGGGGCAAGCTGTTGTTTAGAACTTAAAAGTTTACGCAGTAAACTCGCTTCGGAAGCATACGCTTTGCGTAGCAAACTTTCTTCGAGAGCATACGAATGAAAAAAGAACCCGCAGCGGAATTCCGCTACAGGTTCTTGTTCGGATTAGAGGTCCGATTCCTCTTTATGCGATTCTTCTTTCAATAAAGTATACATATTGGCGGCCTCTTCCTTGCGGGTCGTCTCAACAAGCTGCTCCACCCGTACGGTCACACTCTTCTGACCGAAGCGAATCTTGAGCTCGTCGCCGGGTTTGACGGTGCTGCTTGCTTTCGCATCCCTGCCGTTAATCCAAACCCTGCCTTGATCGGAAACGTCCTTGGCAACGGTACGCCGTTTAATCAATCTGGATACTTTAAGAAACTTATCAAGACGCATTATTTTACGGCTTCTTTAAGTTTGTTTCCGGCTTTGAAAGCAGGAACTACAGATTCAGGGATGCTGATTTCTTTGCCTGTTTGCGGGTTGCGGCCTGTGCGTCCGGAACGCTTGCGAGTTTCGAAAGTTCCGAAACCGATCAGTTGCACTTTGTCGCCTTCAGCAAGAGCATCTGTGATTTCGCCAAGGAAACCGTTCAGTACGGCTTCTACATCTTTCTTGGTAAGACCGCTTTTTGTAGAGATATTGTTGATCAGATCTGTTTTGTTCATATTACATTCTCCTCCTAATTGCATCCATAAATATTGGTTGGTTAGAAACCTTGCACGCCTATGTATTCTTGATCCTTGTAGAAATTCCTGCTAGAAAACGAGAAATTGTAAAAATATTATGTGCGGGTCTTGGCTTCCGTCCACCAGCGATCCATCTCTAGTAAGTCAGTTTGGTCAAAAGATTTACCGGATATACGCAATTGTTCCTCAATATACTCGAATCTACGCAAAAATTTACGGTTTGTCGAGCTAAGCGCCTCTTCCGGATCCAACTTCAGGTATCGGGCCACATTAACGACAGCAAAGAGGACATCTCCCAGTTCTTCCAAGGTGTGATCGGCGTCTCCGGAACCGACAGCTTCTTTCAACTCGGTTAATTCCTCGTCGATTTTGTCATACACGTCCTCAATTTTTTCCCAGTCAAAACCGACCTTCGCTGCCTTCTTCTGTATCTTGTACGCCTTCATCAAACCTGGCAAATCACGCGGCACGCCGGAAAGAATGGATTGTTGTTCAGGCTTAATGCCCTTGCGGCGCTTTTCTTCCGCCTTCATCTGTTCCCAATTCTGCAGCGCCTCTTCCGAATTATCGGCCTGATTGGAACCAAAAACATGCGGGTGACGGAACAGTAATTTCTCGTTTAATTTCTGAATCACATCATAGACGGTGAAAGCTCCTGTTTCTTCTTCCATCTGAGAATGAAGCATGACTTGCAGCATCACATCCCCGAGCTCTTCGCACATCGCGTCGGGATCATCGTCATCAATCGTTTCCAGCACCTCGTACATTTCTTCGATGAGATTTTTGCGGATGCTTTGATGCGTCTGCTCCCGATCCCAAGGACAGCCTTCCGGACTTCGCAGGATCTGAACGATTTCATGGAGGCGGTTAAAGGTACGGTTGCGTACATCCTCACGCTCTGTCCGAGGAACCCAGATCAAGGATAAGTTGCCGAACCCTTCGGCGTGATCCAACTCATGAAGCGGAACGCTCACGATGGACTCCTGATCTCTTACCCCAAGCGCATGACCTATAACCACTTCATAATCGTCAGGATACATTTCCATCAGACTTAGCTTCACATCCGAAGCGGTATGTACGTCATAAACCTGCGCGATGATTGTGTGCATTTGCGGTTGGAGTGATGCGGTCGTCATTGAGGTTGCGTCCAACAATTGAAAACCGTCAATCGGGTCAAATCCGAACCGGGTGAACGCTTCATCCAGGAAGCTTTCGCCCCCGAGAATGGTTAGCTCTATGCCATGCGCCGGACATTGTTCCCGCAGAATTTGCACCGTCGATTCAGCGACCATGGGGTGTCCGGGCACTGCGTAAAGAACCTCCCCTTGCTCCGCCAAGGCCAGACGGATGAGATCCGCCGCAATGCCTTCGTACACTTCGGGGAAAGAAGCTTTGGCTTCATACAGATTGTCGTAGGTTGTATAGGCGATTCCGTGATCTTGAAGCATATGTACCATAGGATGATCTTCAGTACGCAGGTACAAGCGTTCTGCCCCCTGCAATCTGCGCCAGATGCCGAGAGTCAGTTGATCCGGATCGCCGGTTCCCAGTCCGATAATCGTAATGCTTGCCGTTATGGTCATGATCGAACCTCCTCGAAAGTAGTTATAGATTGCGGAGTGCGTGTAGCTCGGTCGCTGCTTTACTTGGCCCTAAGCGAAGCACGCCAGCCTCTACAGCAGTCTCAGCTTCCTCAGCAACGGAAGCAGCTTGCCGCTCAGCGCGGGGAACCGCGCCAGCTCCGCTTCCGTAACGGCGCGCGTGCCGAACACCGCCGCGCCGTAAACCAAGGCGCCCAGCGCGATGCTCAGCAGCGCAAGCGCCGTCATCTCCAGCCGCGGCGGCATCGCCAGCGCGGCGGGAAACGCGTTCCACGTGGAACGGAACGCGAACAGGGCTGCCGCCATGGCCAGCGCAGCTGCGCCCGGGCGGAGCAGGTACCGGCGCGGGGAGAACCGCGCGCCGGTGTGTTTGGCCAGCGCGCGCAGGTTCAGCGCGGCGGCCAGGGCGAAGGCGGCGACAGCCGCGATGGCAGCGCCCTCAATCCCCCACAGGGGGATGAGGACGATGTTCAGGCTGATCTTGGCCGCCGCCGCCAAGCCCAGATGCACCGCGGGCGCTTTCACATTGCCGGCGCCTTGCAGGAGCGCGCCGGATATGATGTTCAGCGAGCTGAACACCGCGGTGAAGGCCAGGATCGCCAGCGTGCGGGAGCCCGCCGCGTTCGTGTACAGCATGACGTTGATGGGCTCCGCCAAGACGGCTAGTCCTACGGAAGCCGCCAAGGTGACGAGCCACGTCAAGCGCAGAGCAGTCTCGGCGCGATCCTTCACCAGCGCCTCGTCCCGGATCAGCTTCGCTGCGGCGATGGCGGGTACCACCGCCACGGAGACGGAGCTGACCAGCATGGCGACCAGCTGGGTCAGCGGAAGGCCGCGGTTATAGACGCCGAACGCGTCCATGGCCGCCAGCTCGCTCATGCCTTGCATAGCGAATAACCGCGGCAAGGTGAATGTATCCGCGATGCTGAGAATCGGCAAAGCGATGGATCCTAGACAGATCGGGATCGCGTAAGCCAGAATCTGCTTCGCCAACGGCATCCGTCTGCCGAGCGCCCTGGCTGCCAACGGCCGCCGTCCCTCCACCGTCCAAGCGCCTATACCCTTCAACTGGTCAAGCCGCCGATGCTGGTGCCAATAATACAGCATGACCGCCAGCCCCGCCGCGCCCCCGGTTACCGAACCGAATGTTGCACCGGCCGCAATGGAGGCGTCGCCATATCCAGCATGAATAAACCAGAACATCAGAGCCACCATAGTGCCCACACGAATGAATTGTTCCGCCACTTGTGAAACGGCTGTAGGCACCATGTCGTTCAGTCCTTGGAAATATCCCCTCAGTACCGACATGAGCGGTACAAGCAGCAGCGCGAAGGATACACTGCGGATTGCCGGTGCCGTTTGACTGTTACCGATCAGGAGCGCGATCCCGTCTGCCCCGAAATATAACATACCAAACACTAGTACTCCGGTTATCGTCAATATGGCGGCCGATACTCGAATCACGTCAAGGGCACCTTCACGATCCCCGAGCGCGCGCCGCTCTGTCACCATTTTGGAAACCGCAATTGGAACGCCCGCCGTAGAAATAAACAAGAGTAGGACATAGAACGGGTAAACCGTATTATAAATCCCAAAAACGGTATCTCCGGCCACATTCTGCAGGGGAATCTTCTGAAGCGTGCCGATCAACTTGGAAATGAGAGCAGCCGCTCCTAATATAGCCGCGCCTTTAACGATATTTCCGCGCCGCAGTTCCGTAACTTTATCTGTTTTCATCCAGGTTCCTCGCTTTTAATCCCTACGCATCCCCTATAGTATACCGATTTTCCATATAAAAAGCTTCCCTCGCCGTCAGCATGCTGTGAGCGGAGGAAGCCATCCAAAATTAATTCTTATAAATTCTCTGTTATTGCTCCATTTGCTTAGCCAGAAAACCTGCTGCGGTTTCCGCCATTTTCACTTCCATCGTGCCCATATTCGTATTTTCATCCTTGTTAATCAAGATGACTGTCCCGATCGGGTCGCCGCCTGCAACAATCGGCGCAATGACGAAGGAACCGTAATTTTCTGTTCCGCCTTTAACAATTTCATATTCGCCCGCATTGGTTTCTTGCACACTTCTGCGGCCTTCCATACAGCTTTCTACGATAGAGCCGACTTGCTTCTCCAAATAATCTTTCTTTGAAGCTCCGGCTACCGCAATCATCGTATCCCGGTCGGATATCATCGTCATGTGGCCTGTGCTTTCTGCAAGAGATTCCGCATATTCCTTGGCGAAATCGCCCAGCTCTCCAATCGGGGAGTACTTCTTAAGAATAACCTCTCCGTCGCGGTCCACAAAGATTTCAAGAGGATCACCCTCACGGATCCTTAACGTTCTGCGGATTTCTTTAGGGATAACGACCCGTCCGAGGTCGTCAATCCGACGTACGATTCCAGTTGCTTTCATAACTCATGTTGCCTCACTTTCCTTGAAGGTTTGGATACGACTGGGATCCATAATAAAGTTCTATACGTAAGGAGTCAGGTGTCAGATATTGATTATCTGTCCATAGTATTCAACTGCTCCCAATGGCTTATGCACAACACCGCATTTTTCCACTTATGTACTCGGATGTTGACTTGCGGTGATGTCTTTACATTATGTCCATAATAATCAAATACAATTTATACTTTACACGACGAAGCTTAAAATAACATGAATGCTTAAATAGACCGGAAAAACCCTTGTTTCTACAGTGTCTGTTCAAAAGAAAAATGCCCCCGCAGGGGCACTCTCCAACGACTATTTAGTTTCCGCTGTATCCTTGGTAGGATTGTCTGTCTTAGCGCCTGTGTCGGCTTTATCCTTCTCGGTTCCGTTCGTAGCGCCGTCGGTTTCCGTTTTGGCTTCTTCCTTCTTAGGCAAGTTGGTTTCGGTGATGAGACCCGGAAGCTCTTTATCCATGAACTCCGTCATCTTACCGCCCGCAAGATTGTCGCGCAGCTGTTGTTTCACATCTTCGTACTTACCCTCTGTGCGTTTCTCAACTTTCATCACATGGTAACCATAAGAAGTTTCCACCGGATCGCTGACTTTGTTTAGAGGCAGCTCCAGAGCAGCTTTCTTAAACTCAGGAACCCACTGGGAAACTTGCGCGTCCGGGTAAAGACCGCCGTTTTCCTTGGAACCCGGGTCTTCGGACAATTCCTTAGCTAACGCGGCGAAGTCTCCGCCTTCATTCAACTTCTTCTGCACATCCTTGGCTTTCTTGAGTGCTTCTTCTTTCGTAATTTCCTTGCCCGTTTCATTGTTCTTGAAAGCGATCAGGATATGCCGAACCGAAGCTTTATCGTAATAGTTCTTGTCCGATTCCAGATTACGGTCGTACTCTTTCTTCATTTCGTCTTCCGTAACTTGTGTGGACATATAGGTTCTAGTTGTAATATCCAGCTTCAAGAAGTCTTCAAGGTCTTCTTTCGTCACGTTCTTGGATTTAAGCAATTCGTCAAAGGTTTGCCCTTGCGCCGCCGCTGAACCAAAGTAAGCCTCGATTTCTTTCATCTGTTCCTTGGCTTTCGTTTCGCCCGTCTCCTTGGAAGGCTTGTCCGCTCTGTCGTTCAGAACACGGTAGGCGATAAGCTGCTTCAGCAGACTCTCCTGAACCTCGGGCTGGTCAATCATTTGACCATAACTCGGATTAAAAATAGACACAACACCTTTGAATTTATCGAAGTCCTTCTGGGTTACTTGGCCGTCTTTATACTTAGCGACAACCGGGACCGCCGCCTCTTCTTTGGACTTTCCGCAGGCACTGATCAAAGCCGCGATGACCAGAAAGATCAGGGCCATGCTAAACGCTTTATTTCGCAACATTGTGTAAGACTCCCTTCGTTTTTAGCACTTCTTCATATCGTTCCAGGAACGTTTCCAGCAGCTCCAGCGATTCGTCAGGCTTCAGTCCCTTGCATTTCAAGATAATCTCGATATGCGGACCGGAAACCAGCTTGACCCGACCATCGAATTCCGTGCCGATTTCGAATAACTTCTGGCCGTCGATCTGATCGTTCATGCCGTTACTTATTCGCAATATGATGTCGTCGCCCTTGTGGGAAACGGTCTCAATGGCGTAACGGTTGCCGTATACTTTGAACCGGGCTACCGCAAGTAAACGGGTTACGGCCTTAGGCAGGTCGCCAAAGCGGTCCACCAGCTCTTCATGCAGGTCGGACGCCTCTTCCATACTGCGTATATTCGCCACTTTCTTGTAAATCTCAATCTTCTGAATACTATCATAAATATAGTCGGATGGTAAATAGGCGTCGATGGTCATGTCGATCTGGGTTGTCCATTCCTTCTTCTCTGCCGCGGCCTCTCCGTGCATTTGCGCTTTACGTTCGGCAATCTCGTCGGTCAGCATTTGCGAATACATATCGAAGCCGACGGACGCGATGAACCCGTGCTGCTCCGCGCCTAACAGATTGCCCGCGCCTCTTATGGAGAGGTCGCGCATCGCGATTTTGAACCCGGAACCCAGCTCCGTAAATTCTTTAATCGCTTGCAGACGTTTCTCAGCCACCTCGGTGAGCACTTTGTCCCGCTGATAGGTGAAATAGGCATAGGCCACTCGATTCGAACGCCCGACCCGTCCTCTCAATTGGTAGAGCTGCGAGAGTCCCATCTTATCGGCGTCGTGCACTATCAACGTATTTACGTTCGGGATATCCACACCGGTTTCAATGATGGAGGTGCTGACAAGCACATCATACTCTCCGTCCAGGAAGTCCAGAATGGTGCGCTCCAGTTCCTGCTCGGACATTTGGCCATGCCCCACGCCAACCTTCGCATCAGGCACCAGCGCCGAAATCTGGTCCGCCATCTGCTGAATGCCCTGAACCCGGTTGTAGAGGTAGTACACTTGTCCCCCTCTGGCAAGCTCGCGTTCAATAGCCTCCCGAGTCAACGCCGTACTGTGTTCGACCACATAGGTTTGCACGGGAAATCTATTTTCCGGCGGTGTCTCAATTACGGAGAGGTCGCGTACACCCAGCATGGACATGTGAAGCGTTCTCGGGATCGGTGTGGCCGTTAATGTCAGTACGTCCACGTTCGTCTTCAGACGCTTCATCTTTTCCTTATGGGTTACACCAAAGCGCTGTTCTTCATCAATAATGAGAAGCCCCAGCTCTTTAAACTGCACATCGGCCGAAAGCAATCGGTGCGTCCCGATCAGAACGTCGACGGTACCTGCTTTCACACCCTTAATGGTCTCATTCTGTTCCTTCTTCGAGCGGAACCGCGAAATGACCTGAACGTTGAACGGATAGCCCGAGAATCTCTCCCGGAACGTCTCATAATGCTGTTGCGCCAGAATCGTGGTAGGCACCAGCACAGCGACTTGTTTACCGTCAATAGCGGCTTTAAACGCTGCGCGTATGGCCACTTCCGTCTTCCCGTAACCCACGTCCCCGCATAACAAGCGATCCATCGGCCTGGATTTCTCCATGTCTTCCTTAATTTCACCGATAGCGCGGATCTGATCCCGGGTTTCATCATATGGAAACATGTCTTCGAACTCCTGCTGATAAGGCGTATCCTTGTTGAAGGCATAGCCGGGAGCGGCCTCCCGGTCGGCGTAAAGCTTGATTAGATCATCCGCAATGTCTTTAACGGATGCCCGCGCTTTACTCTTCACCCGGTTCCATTCGCTGCCCCCGAGCTTGAATACCTTCGGATCCTTATCTTCAGAGCCTACATATTTCTGCACCATATCAATTTGTTCAATCGGTACGGAAAGCTTATCCCCGCCCGCATAAACAATGTGCATATAATCTTTATGAATTCCGTTGATTTCAAGCGTGCCGATCCCAACATACTTCCCGATGCCGTGGTTTACGTGAACAACATAATCCCCAACCTTCAGTTCCGTATAACTCTTGATTCTTTCGGCATTCTCTATTTTCTTGTCCGCTTTTCTTACTTTGCGCTGTTTCTGGGAGAACATTTCGCCTTCCGTCACAACCACAAGATGAATCGAAGGAATTTCAAACCCCGACTGTAGATTTCCATTCAGGATTTCTGGCTCTTCAATATGGTAGTCGCTCAATACTCTGCGTACTCTGTCTATCCGCTCTTCGCCGTTGGCCAGCACAATAACACGGGTTCCGCTCTTCTTCCAGCGATCCATCTCGGCCTTAAACAAATTCATCTGACCGTGAAAGTCCTGCATCGCCCTAGCCATGAAGTTCACGATATTCTGGGGCTGGGTATGCGGTACTTGTCTCAAAAATAAGGAAAGGAATAAGGTCGGATGCGAACGTGTATAGAGAATACTGTCCGCATTCTTGGAGATGACATAGCCAGGCAAGGATTTTCCGTCCTGCAATAACTGCGTGAACCACTCGGCTTCGTCCTTCTCAAGCTGCTTGGCGGTCTCCAGCAACCGGGCGGGCTCATCCATCAAGACGAGGGCGTCTTTCGGCAGATAATCAATTAACGTTTGTCGTTCGGGATATAAGAGTGATGCATATTTGTAAATCCCGGGAAAATAGATGCCTTCCCGCAGCATTTCAATATCCTGCTTGATGCCTTCGTTCAGTTTCTGTTTAGCGGTCCTGTCCGTCATCTTGCCAAGTTGTTGCTCCAGGAGGTCGCCTGCATGCTGCGCCGCATTCTGAAAGCGCTTGCTATCCGCAATCAACTCTTGTGCCGGCAAAATCGTTAAAGCATCCATCTTATCAATCGAACGCTGATCGGAAATATCGAAGGAGCGGATGGAATCGATGTCTTCGTCGAACAGTTCAATGCGGAAAGGTGTCTCCGATGTGAGGGGGTAGACGTCCACGATGCCTCCGCGCACACTGAATTCTCCCTTAACTTCGACGCGCTCCGAACGCACATAGCCCATATCGGCCAGGGTTCGAATGAGTGTCTCCAATTGGATGGTCTGCCCTACTTGAAGCCGGATTCTCGCTTGAGCGAAACTCTCTTTGGCCGGAAGAAAGCGCCTTGCTCCCGCATATGGGACAATGACCACGCCGCGAAAACCCTGCGACAGAGCCGAGAGGGCGTCAATGCGCTGGGCGAGTGTTTCCGGACTGGAAATGGCGGCTTCCGTGGCCATTAATTCATTGGCCGGGTAAAGAAGCACTTGTTGCTCTTCCAGACATTCGTATAAGTCCTCCGCGATTTTCTGTGCGGAGAACATGTTGTGCGTTATGATATAGAGAGGCTGATCCATCTCCTTAAGCAAGGAGGCGATCATAATCTGTCTGGACGAGCCCACCAGCCCGGAAATGAGCTGTTCTTTCATTCCTTTGCGCACACCGGCTGCAATGGATTGGAAGTCGGCATCTTTCCTAAAGGCTTCAATTAAAGTTTTCAAATGCTTCTGCACCCCGTTCGTTATTCTCAAAAAAGTTTGAGAGTCGGTATATCCTTTATACACTAAAGAAGCCTTAGGCGCAAAGCCAAGGCCCCGTTGTAGTGTAGTGCTCTACTGCAAGGGATTGTTGATCAGCGACAGCTCCGGATGTTGATCCAAAGCTTCTTTACAGTAATCGCATGTCACATTAACCTGTACGTCGCCTTCAGAAGTATACGATATTATATCGCTGCGTTCCTCCGGGGTCAAGAAATGGAAGCCGAGTTGAAATTCACTGACTTCAGATCCCTGAATGGTACCCAAAGAGGTTTGACAATGACGACAAATATATTTTACAGCCATATCTATGCCTCCTGACTCTACTATATACCTTTCAGTATGCACCAATAATTCCTTTTTTAGCCCTTTAGGATGCACTGTATATGTAGAATCAATCCGCTTATTATGACTTTCGGTTACCGATTATATCTGGCCATCGTTTTCTCAAATGGTTCCTTAAGAAAATCTTCCGCCGCATGTACGGTTTGCTTTAAAGCGTCCTGCAACGGTTCGGCCTCCGCCTTCGCGAAATCGGATAAGACGTAATCGGCGATATTTTTCCCAGGCAGGGGTCTCGAAATTCCGATTCGAATTCGGTTGAACACTTGGGTGCCACTATGTTGTATAATGGATTTAATACCGTTGTGCCCGCCTGGGCTTCCTTGATAACGGAGCCTGATCTTTCCGAGTTCCGTATCCAGATCATCATAAATGACCAAGAGGTCCTCCAGATCTGCTTTATAGAAATCCATAAAGGCGCGCAGGGATTCTCCCGACAGATTCATATACGTCATCGGTTTAATCAATACTACTTTGCAACCGCTTACGTTGCCCTCCCCGATTTGCGCTTTGAATTTATTCTGACTCACAGGTATACCGAATCGTTCGGCAAGCATATCAATGGCCATGAAACCTACATTGTGCCTTGTATATTGGTACGGAGTGCCCGGATTGCCCAGACCGACGATCCATCTCATGCTTCTCTCTCCTTAATTCATTTCATGTAACTGCAATGCAATCTGACTTCATCATTCTACATTGTTCTGGAGGTGAATTTATGTACTTTAACGGCCAAGTGCTGAACGCGGACCGGCAATTTACCGATCACTGCGAGCATGAGGTTCCTGTACAAGTGTACTACGATAAACAGCATTATGATATCGGCTATGTCCAAAAGGTGAATCCTGCGTTTATTAAGATAAATAACATATTCTATAACCGAAATCAATTCACTTTCATTTCACGGCCAGGCTTCTGAAACACAACTAAATAACAGAATCAGCAACAAAAAGCCGGGGCTGTCTCCTTTTTGAAGGAAACAACCCCTGACCTTTGCCGTATGGTAGCAGACGATGGATTAAGCTTCGTCTTTCGTTTCTGCTGCTTCATCAGTCTCTGCAACATCTGAACCCTCTTCACCTGTCGGCTCCGCGGTCTCAGTGTCTTCCGTTTCAACGGTAGGCGCCAGAACAGTCGCCAGGATTTCACCCGGATCTGTAATCAGCTCAACGCCTTTAGGCAATTGAATGCTGTCTACATTGAGGTTTTCCCCGACAGCCAGATTGCTGATGTCCACTTCCAGCGTTTCCGGTAGAACGGAAGGCATACATTTCACATCGACTTCGTAGCGAACCACTTGAAGGACACCGCCTTCTTTAACGCCTTGCGGTTCTCCTGTCAGTTCAACACGAACTTGAGCCTTCACTTCGCTCTTCATATTAATCTGGTGGAAATCCACGTGAATAATATTGCCGCGAAGCGAATCTTTCTGCGTATCGGTTAACATCACCGAATGTTTGCCGTGTGTGGGTACTTCCAGCGTAATAATTCCGTTCGCGTTACCGCGAAGGAGTTGTTGCAACTCTTTCTCGTTGATGGCGATGGATGCCTGCACTTTCTCACCGTATAGAACGCCTGGGACCATGCCCTGTTGACGTAAACTTCTCAGTTCGGATTGTTTCTTTGTTTCGCGAAGATCTGCTTTAAGGTTGTTAGTTACCATGGTTCAAACCTCCTGAGTGGAATAAGATATCTCCTTATTTACCATTATAGTTTGAACATGAAACACCCAGTTTAATCCTTTTGCTCTTTTTTGGCCTTAAAACGCGCCTTGATCTTGTTTGCATATCCCGCTTTATTCACCTGACGCTCACGGGCGATCGCGAGATCACCTTCCGGCACTTCATGCGTGATGGTGGAGCCCGCAACGACATATGCGCCTTTACCTACCTTAACCGGCGCGATCAGGTTCACATTGCTGCCGACGAAGGCATCGTCTTCAATTTCGGTTAGCGCCTTGTTAAAACCGTCATAGTTTACGGTAATCGCGCCGCAGCCGATATTTACATTCGTACCTACTACCGCATCGCCTACATAGCTCAGGTGAGAAACTTTACTGTGATCTCCCAAAGTGGCGTTCTTGATTTCTACAAAATCACCGATTTTTACGTGGGACCCTAACTTCGCGCCAGGACGCAAGTAGGCGTAAGGTCCGATAGTACTCGCCTCACCTACTTCAGCCTCAGTCAGTACGGCGTACTTGACGCAAACTTTGTTCGCAAGGGCGGAATCTGTGATGTCGGCCCCGGGACCAATCAGGCAATTCTCGCCGATAACCGTGTTGCCCCTTAGATGGCTTCCCGGGTATATAATCGTATCCGACCCAATCGTAACATGGGCATCGATATAAGTAGAAGAAGGATCAATAAGGGTAACGCCGTTCACCATATGCTGACGTAAAATGCGCTCACGCATCATCCGCTCGGCTTCAGCTAAAGCAAGCCGGTCATTGACGCCTATAGCTTCAGCCGGATCTTCCGTGCAGAAAGCTTCAACGCCTTCTCCTTCCCCTTTCAAGATGCCTATGACATCGGTTAAGTAGTATTCGTTCTGAGCATTGTTATTGGACACCTTGCTTAGTGCGGCGAAGAGCTTCCGGTTATCAAAACAGTACGTGCCCGTATTGATCTCTCTAACCTGATTCTCTTCCGGTGTGCAGTCTTTCTGCTCCACAATCTTGCTCACAGAGCCATCTGCGGACCGGATGATGCGTCCATATCCTTGCGGAACGGCCATGTCGGCGGTAAGGATTGTTGCAGCCGCGTTCCGTTCCTGATGAAGCTCAATCATCTTCGACAACGTCGATTGTTGAACCAGAGGTGTATCACCGCATACAACAACCGTAATGCCGTCTTCTTGGCCAAGCAATGGCTGTGCTTGCAGCACGGCATGACCTGTGCCCAGTTGCTCCGCTTGCAGCGTGTATTCCGCACGGTCTCCCAGGTAGGCTTGCACCGCTTCAGCGCCATGACCTACGATGACAACATTGCGGTCCGTTTTCAATTGTTCCAGCACATCCGCCATATGCCCCACCATCGGTTTGCCGCACACCGGATGCAACACTTTATATAATTTGGATTTCATTCTTTTCCCTTGGCCTGCCGCCAAAATGAGCCCCATGACTTTCATTCTGATCTAACCCCCAACAAGTAATATTAAGTTAAAGCATATCTGATTATGGGCCAAAAGAAAAGAGAGCCCTCAGGCTCTCTTTCTATACCCTTATTAAGCTCCTTCTTCAATAACCTCTTCTTCAGTAGCCGCACGGTCGTACTCCGCTAATACCGCAGCTTGAATCTTCTCGCGGGTTGTCGAAGAAATCGGATGAGCGATGTCTCGGAACTCCCCGTCCGGAGTTCTCTTGCTTGGCATTGCGACGAACATACCGTTGTTACCGTCGATGACACGAATATCGTGAACCACGAATTCGTTGTCAATAGTTATGGAAGCGATAGCTTTCATTCTCCCCTCGGAATTGACACGGCGGAGTCTTACATCAGTAATTTGCACCTTGTGTTCACCACCTTTATCTACGAAAGACTTGGTGTATACTTCCACAAATGCGTGCAAATTCCTTCTTTATTTTGGTAAAAATTTTAAATATTCTAAAACTTTCTCACAATTTAATCTGTTTCGACAGAAAGCGCCGCAATCAGCTCTATTTCGACAAGCACGTCTTTAGGTAATCGCGCCACCTCCACAGTAGAACGCGCTGGTTTATGATCTCCGAAATAGGAGGCATAAATTTCGTTAATCGCCGCAAACTGATTCATATCTTTAATGAATACAGTAGCTTTAATCACATGGGCTAAGTTCGTGCCCGCTTCCAGAAGGACCGCTTGTAAATTGCGGAACACTTGGTGAGTCTGTTCTTCCACGCCTCCGGCCACAACAGCGCCGTTTAAGTCCAGTGGAATCTGACCTGACGTAAATAACAGGTTACCGAATTTCATCGCCTGGGAGTATGGTCCGATGGCAGCAGGTGCCCCCTGGCTAGATACAACATGAAGCGTCGTCATTAGTTATCCTCCAAGTCCTCTTCTTCAAAAAAATTACCCGGCGAGACGGTGATGTGCTTCGTTTTCTCATCCACTCCGGTAAGCTTTGCAAGAGATATGTAATCTTCGACCAAATGTTCTTCCTGATTCACTTCGCCGGATTCCACGAATACGCCGACGCCCTTAACGGTTGCTTTAAACTCTTGCAGCAAGTTCATCATCCCGTGCACGGTCCCTCCGGCGCGCATGAAATCGTCAATGATCAGCACCTTCGATTCTTCCTTTAGCGCTCTGCGCGCCAAGGACATCGTCTGAATACGCTTGCTTGAACCAGACACGTAGTTGATGCTTACAGCGGAACCTTCCGTCACTTTATTATCCCGACGCACGATAACTACAGGCAGGTTTAGAAAACTGGCTGTGGCGTAAGCCAACGGGATTCCCTTGGTTTCCACGGTCATAACAACATCGATATCCCGTCCTGCAAAATGGGTCGCGAACATCTTTCCGATTTCATTGATGATGAAAGGTTGACCCAGAATGTCCGTCATATATAGATAGCCGCCAGGCAGAACACGTTCCCGTTGCTCTAATTGCTTGCAAATGCCCCGGACAATTTCAAGTGAACTATGCTTAGGGATGCGCGGAATAAATTTCACGCCGCCTGCCGCTCCTGCTAACGTCTGTAAGTCGCCTAATCCTTCAGTTTCAAATACTTCCTTGATGATCGCCAAGTCTTCACTTATAGAGGATTTGGCGGAGCTGTATCGTTCAGCGAAAGTAGTCAACGGAATGAGTCTGTGAGGACGGAATAAAAGGTATTGTGTCATCTCTACAAGTCTGGAGCTGCGTTTTAACTTTTTCACGTACACATCTAACCCCCTTCCGTTTAAGTTTCGAACAAAAATCCGAATAATATATAGTGAATATACCATTTATATACGCTTTTTATCAAGAGAAGTCTCATGATGAAGTTAAATCAATGTTACCTTTAGCTTATATAAGTCGTATTCTATGTTAGCATTCTTACCACATACACCTCTTTACAGAACCCTCGAAGGCCATTGTAAACACGAGCTACCTTCGACTCCTTCGAAACCAATCCGAATACCGTCGGTCCGCTGCCGGACATCATGACGCCATCCGCCCCTAACCGTTGCATACTTTCCTTCAGTTGCCGCACTTCCGGATAGGCGCCGACTGTAACATCTTCAAGCATATTCCCCATACTGGAGCAGAGTCTATGAAAGTCTTGAGATTCAATCGACTCGATAACATCCTTCGAGGAGATTCGCCGTTGCCCTTTCGCCGCATTAAACCGTCCATACACATCCGCCGTTGAAACGTTAATCGGTGGCTTTGCCAAGACGACCCAACATTGAGGCGGGTTATCGATCATTTCGAGCTTCTCTCCCCGACCGCGAGCCACCGCGGTGCCTCCGGTTACACAGAAGGGTACATCCGATCCAAGCTCAGCCCCTAGCCGCTGAAGTTCCTCTGTCGGTATATTTAATTTCCATAGACGGTTCAATCCGCGCAGGGCCGCTGCCGCATCGCTGCTGCCCCCGGCCAGACCCGCCGCCACAGGAATTTTTTTGTCCAGGTGAATATAAACGCCTTGCTTGACTTGATAACGGTCCTTGATTAATCTGGCCGCCTGAAACGCAAGGTTCTTCTCGTCCAGGGGAATGTATCCCGCTTGACTTGAGATAATGATGGTGTCTCTCGGCAACTCCGACATCTCTAGTCGATCGGCTAGATCCACCATGGTCATGACCATTTCCACTTCGTGATAGCCGTCTGCTCGCTTATATAAAACATCTAAGGATAAATTAATTTTGGCTGGAGCTTTCTCATACACTTTCATAAGGAGAACACCTACTTTCAATTGCTTGGACGTGCAGAAAATCAGACAACTTAACATATTATAGCAAATGAAAAAAAGAAAAGCTAAAGCGTTATCACGCCTTAGCTTGATTCATTATTATGAGAGCTGACTATTGCTTCTTAACCGCCGCTTTCTCCGCCAGCTGAATCGCTCGCTTGACCATGTTCCCGGCATCTTTGGCTTTAATGCCGCCCCAGCCTTCGCGTTCCACCGTCTCATAAAAACCCAGATCTTTAGCCAATTCGTATTTCAATTCCTCAGACATCACACCGCGGCGCCTTCTGCTCATGTTAACACTCCTTTATTCGTTCGGATGTGCTGTTAGTATGCGATGGGCGCCGGATATTCATGCGAGATAAACAAAAAAACAACGACAGCCCGAAAGCATCCGTTGTTTGTTTAAAGCGGTTCAATGGCTAACGGGTCAGTTCTGAATGTAAGTAATTCGGACTTGACCCTCTTCGTTACACACGGTAACTTGCACGGAATCCGTCAGAATGTCCGCATAGCTATAGGAAACCCTCTTAAAAGCATGCTGCTCTTCGTCTAACTTAACAATAAAAACAGAAGGGTAGGTTTCTTCCAATACACCAGATCTTTCAATGGTCTTACGGCGACCGCCGTTTGCCTTTAACATGATCTTCCGCCCGACATGGGCTTCTAAACTGCGTTTGATTTCCAATAGCGCGTTTTTAGCCATTGTCTACCACCTCTTTCCTTGTCCAATTATAACCTAATGACAAGGGCATGTCAAATTGAGTCAATTATTATAACAGCCCCATAAACTTGTTGTCAACGGGATTTTTCCCTATTATCGCAAAATTATGTATGGCAGTAAAAACACTTTGTTCACATATTGTTCACAACCTGTTTATAACTTCTCATGCCAAAAAAATTCCGAACGTAGATTACGCGTTCGGAATTAATTTGTTCTGGTATTCCATCAGATTGGGTAATCCGATTCGGTAGCTTCCTCTGGTTTCAATTCCTCCCACACCTTCCATCCCGCTGATGGTGTGATTGATAACATCCACAATGTTAATGGTGTCTTTAATGGATGTGAAGGAAGCTTTGGCCGCGATGTACACGGGATCCAGGGCATGAATCAAGATTCTGCCGGGGGAGCTGGCGAAATTGGCCCCCGCCTGCAACAAAGCTTCGAAGTGAGATTGGCAGGCCCCCGCAATAATGGTTAATGAATCTCTGTTTTTCTCATATTGCCGCGCAATCATGACAGCACTGGCGAAATGCGCCGAGTTCTTGTAACTGCTGAGATTATACAGGTTGGAGTCCCTTTGTTGCTTGATTACACTGTCATGCCCCGTGATAACGACAATGTCGGGTTTAGCCTGAGGCAACAGAACGCGAAGGGCTTCCGGCATATTGGACTCCTGAATATAATGTCCTTCCACAGGCACACGGAGCTTTTCATAAAGTGCCATACTTTTCTGCAGATAATTCGGATCTCCATCCAGATGCAGCACTTTTCCCGGCACTTCAAAATATAACTGCTGTGAAGAATCAGCGGTTTGGACTTGCTGCTCTTGAGGTTCCGCGGTAGTATATCCGCGGTATGAGCGCACCTTGCGCACCTGCTCATATCGATGCCATTCCAATGACCGCATCGATTGTTGCACCCGCTCCTGATCTTGTTTACGCGCTTTAAAGCTGGCTACATCCGCTATTTCCTCAAGATCGCTGACTGGCGCATCCGCAATAAGGCGGAAATCGAATCCCTTGATAATGGCCATATGTGTATCCAATGCTTCTATAATAAACAGAATATCCTTGCCATACGATATCCGAACGACCAGGTCGCCTTGCTTCATGCCGTATCACCTCTCGTTATCGTATGGCTGTGATAGGCGTATGGTGTATAGATTGGGCTAATCCACAACGAAGAAAGCTTAGCTCCCCTATGCGCCTCCCAGTGCTTCTTGCAACGCGTCTGAGAGCTTCGCGTATTCTTCTAGCGATAGTGTCTCTCCGCGACGTGAAGGCTCAATGCCGCATCCTGTCAAAATACCTTCCAGAGCAGGCTTCGTCTCTTTGTTAAAGAACCGGCTGGCCAGATTATTATAAAGCGTCTTCCGGCGTTGTGCGAATGAAGATCGGATGACCTCGAAGAAGAAGGATTCGTCCTTCACCTGAACCGGCGGTTCTTTACGAACACGAAGCCGGATAACTGCGGAATCCACATTCGGTTGCGGGATAAATACGGTCTGCGGTACGATCGTCACCATCTCAGGTTCACAATAATATTGGACAGCGATACTCAGGCTTCCGTATTCCTTGCCTCCCGGCTTGGCCGCCATTCGTTCCGCCACTTCCTTCTGGATCATGATAACGATGTTATCCAGAGGCAGTTTCTCCTCCAGAAACCGCATAACAATCGGCGTTGTAATGTAATAAGGCAGATTAGCTACAACACTTACACCTTCTACTCCGGCAAAATGTTCAGCAAATAAGCCCTGCAAATCCACCTTCAGCACGTCACTATGAACAACGTCCACATTATCGTACGGTTCCAGCACTTCTTCCAGGATGGGGATTAATCGCTGATCAATTTCAACCGCGACCACTTTTCCTGCCGTTTGGGCCAATTGCTCTGTCAGCGCGCCGATCCCCGGGCCAATTTCCAGCGCACCCTTTCCCGAATCCAGTTCGGCCGCGCCGACAATTTTATTCAGGATGTTGCGATCAATCAAGAAATTCTGCCCTAAACTTTTCTTCAAAGCGAAGCCATGTTTCTGTATTATATCCTTCGTTCTTCTAGGGGAGCCGATATCGGCCAATGTAATCCCTTTATCCATCATTCTGATCCTGCCTTCTGTTCGAGTTCCATTCGGCTGAACGCCGCGACAAACTCTTCTATAGTAATTTGAAAAGCATTACACCGTTTGAAGAACTGCTTACCGTTACAATAACCGATGCCTAGCAGCTTCCCCATCTTCATACGTCGGTTCGCAGCATCGGCATGCACAATCAGTCCCGCATCCATGAGATGCTCCCAAGTAATTTGAGCCGCAACCCCGCCGAATTCCGTCTTCACATTATCCAGCGCTTTACGTATGGCTGCAGGGGATGCATTCTCAACACCAATATCTCCGCGTTTATGCGCGTCTTCTTGGGTAATGAAAGCGTGTTTACACCCTTTCACGCGCGAAGAGATGATCTTGCGTATGCGCTCTCCCGCGTGATCGGGATCCGTAAATATAATGACGCCGCGGCGTTCCTGCGCTAGCGAAATCCGTTTAATAATATCGCTGTTGATGGCGGAGCCTCCGGTTTCAATGGTTTCCGCATCAACAGCCCTTTTAATAGCCGTAGTATCATCCTTGCCTTCGACTACAATAATTTCTTTAATCATATTGGTGAAATACCCTTCCTTGGTTACGCTGCCGTTCTTAGCTTCAGGCTTGTTTCTCATTAGTATACATGAAAAAAAGAAGAGGTTCTAACACCCCTTCTTCTCCGTATAAAAATTTATTGTGTACTTGCAACTATTTAAAGGCGATATGCGTATATTTTAATAAGAAGCCGGTTTATTTGGGCCGATTACATATACGGTGTATCCGGATTTTCTTCCGAATCGGTTAGCGTAGGATTCACTGTCGAAGTAAACATCGATTTTCTTGCCTTTGACCGCTCCGCCCTTATCCTCGGCACGACGGTAACCGATGCCCTCGATATAAACCCAGTACCCGATTGGAATTACTTTCGGATCTACTGCAATGGTGCGTCCTTCCTTCACTCGAGCACCCGATGCGGTAATTCCGTATTGCGGGTGACCTTTGCTCTTGCCTGTGGAGGCGACTCCGGCAGCATAAGCAGTGAGGGTAACATTGTTCAGAACTTTCTTTGGTTTAAAGGTTGCCCCTTTGCGGGTAATAGTATTCATGGAAGAACTTGTCGTCTTAGCAGCCAATGCCACTACGGGAGCAGGTTTCTTTGTACCCACAGCTATTACCTTCGGAACAACATTCGCCCCAATCGTCTTACTTGTCAGGACCGTCGAAACTAATTTTCCGTCTTCATACGTTTTTTCGAAGTTTTTGTAGACTACGCCGTCTTTACCATTCTGTACAACGGCTGTCTTGCCCTTAAGTAAAGATGCGTCTGCCGTCTTCACGGTTGTGTATGGCAGAGAATACTTATGTTGGGTTGAAGCCTTACTTACTCGGACAATCTTAATCCCCATATATTTCTTAACAGGTGTGTTAAGCGGAGGCCAGATCCGGTCTTTAACGCCCAACTTTACTTTATTATCCGCCAGAGCGCTTTGAATCGTCTTACTGGTCGTATAGAGTGTTACAGTCTTTCCGTCCGCAATGAGCTTGAACGGCACCGCGGTTTGGATCACTACTTTATCCCCGCTCTTAATCGGAGCGCTGAGCGGCATAGAAATCTTATCGTAAGATCCGATCTGAATTGCTTGTTCATCCAACAGGTTGTGTAATACGGATTCCTTGGTTTTCACCACTTGCTCTTGTCCGTTGACCACTACCGATACACTCTTCGTCGCCGAAGCGTTTAACAACATTAAACCCATGAAAGCAGCGATTGTAACAAAGGTAATCAAGATTACCAAACGCAAGTTTTCATGCTTCCATCGCATTGCGAAACACATGCTGGATGATCGTTTAACATGGGTTTCGTTAGTACTGTTTCCCACTTATTTCGGTCCTCCTTCAAAGCCCCGCCGCCAACATTAAGCATTACAATTTGACGTGACTAATCAGTTTATTTTTTTGCATTTCTGCGATAAATCCGGTTGTTCTGATGACGAAAAAAGTCAGAATCACCCCCAATATATACCAAGCTATGAGCCTTATTCGAATTTTATTCAAATAAAAAGAAGCCTTAGGTAGAGGTCGTCTTCCAATGGGCTTCTGAATGCGCATAAATAGGGGATGGTAGGCACCAGGACGTTACCTCTCTCTGCACGCTTACGAGGTTAGCTGACGGATTCGGACGTGAGAGTCGCCCTAACAGATACTTACGCATGAAATATGCTGCAAGCCCCGTATTCACCCCATGGAACAACATAACCGGATGGATTTCTCCATTCCCGGGTACATTTGGTTCCCCCGCTCTCCATTACTGAAGACTCAGCGATACAAGAAATGTAAAACTTTATTTAATTAAGTTACATGTATAATACTCTGTTTGAAACGATGTTGTAAAGCATTAGTAAAAGTTGTTTTCAGTCTTATTTGGCCTAAATTAGGTTAAATACATGAAATTTATGGATACTTTCCACTTTTCTATCTCAATTATCTGCTATTTTCTTTAATTTACTTCAATTATCGTGTTATCGAGAATAATTTGCATGCGTTTTCCATGGTGATTCGGGCTATTTCATCCATACTTATTTCCTTAATCTGGGAAGCGGCTTCTGCGACTAAAGTCACATATCCGGTTTCATTTCGTTTACCCCGATGCGGGTGCGGCGTTAAATATGGAGCATCCGTCTCGATTAATAATCGGTCCAGCGGAACTCTTGCTAACACCTCTTTCGGTTGTTTGGCATTCTTGAACGTAACCGGGCCTCCGAATGATATATAGAAATTCATGTCCAGACAAGCTTGCGCGATCTCCCAGCTGCCCGAATAACAATGCATCACCCCGCCGACCTCTTCCGCCTTCTCCTCTCGAAGAATTTGTACAACATCTTGATGGGCATCCCGATTATGGATAACAATCGGTTTGTTGACTTTACGGGCAAGGCGAATCTGTTCGCGGAACACCCGTTGCTGAACGTCTTTAGGTGAGGTATCCCAATAGTAATCCAATCCAATTTCACCGATGGCCACAACTTTAGGGTGGTTACACAGTTCCTCGATCCAATCGAGATCTTCCGCTTTCATTGTAACTGCATCTTGAGGGTGCCAGCCAACAGCGGCGTAAATGAAATCATAGGATTCGGCCAATTTCATTGTTGTGGGTATGGTCTCGCGGTTAAAGCCCACATTTATTATTTTGGAAACACCATTAGCTCTCGCTCTTTCAATCACCTCTTCCCGATCCTCGTCGAAAGCTTTCGCATCCAGATGGGTATGTGTATCAAATAACATAGGTGCAAGTTCCTCTCTTTATCTGTTTATAGTCCAAAAAACCGCCTAACCTCCGGATCCAGCATGGAAGCTGAAGCTTTTAGCAAATCCTCCGGATAATAGATCTGGTTCTGCCCCATATGGATACCGCTGATGGAGCGAATAATCTCGGATTTCCTCGATATTTCCGTGTATTTGTCTTTTCCTTCTAATAATAAGATGGGCATCTTCTCACCCGCTTCGCCCGGACGATAAACATCATAGGGCAGATCTGAAGGAAAATCCAACTCCATATGGTAATCCGGCTGTAGTCCGACTCGAATCAAATTCGCTTTAATCTGCTCTAACAAGTTTCCGTCGACCTGTTGCAGAGGAATATATTTATATAATTTACGATATAAGAACCGGTTACACAAATCGCTTAGCAACCCGTCGGATTCTCGAGTCCATTGCATGAATATGGTCTGAATAAACGCTTCATCCAATAACAGATACTGTTCTACCGTTAGCGTGTTCTCAAACAAACCTGATAACGGATGCGGCATAAATCCAAAGTTATATTCTTGTGCGTAAAGTTCTTTGGCGCGGCGAAAGATTTGTCGAAGTATGATTTCTGAGCTACGGGTAACGGGGTGGAAATAAACCTGCCAATACATCTGATATCTGGACATCAGGTAGTCCTCAACGGCATGCATCCCGGATTCCTTAACGACAATCCTTCCATTATGCGGACGCAATACTCTTAGGATGCGGTCCAGATCAAACGTGCCATAGTTAACTCCGGTAAAGTACGCATCACGGAGCAAGTAGTCCATCCGGTCCGCGTCCAGTTGACTGGAAACTAAACTGACAACGATGGGCTTGGCATAGTTTTTGCAAATGACTGAAGCTACTTGATCCGGAAATTCAGGCGATATTCGGGATAATACGGCATGAACCTCCGTATCCCCCTGTATGATTCGACAAGACCAATCTTCATGATGCATATGGAAAGCCTGTTCAATAGAATGGGAGAAGGGTCCGTGACCGATATCATGCAGCAAAGCGGCGCACAAGCTAAGCAACTTTTCTTCCCGCGGCCAATCCGGATACCCGCTCCGCTCAAATTGGGAAATAATTTTACGTGTAACCTCGTACACCCCGAGAGAATGAGAAAATCGGCTATGTTCGGCTCCGTGAAACGTCAAATAAGAAGTACCCAGCTGGCGGATTCTCCGCAGCCGTTGAAACTCCTTGGTATTGATTAAGTCCCAGATTACAGGGTCCTGAACGTAAATGTATTTATGTATGGGATCCTTAAACACTTTCTCTTCCATCAATCCGGCCATCTGTTGCTTCACACTCCATTCTCGTATAACTTTAAATCTTTTACTATATTCGACATGTTTCCTCAGTAGATATGTTGTATTTTGTCGAATCATGTCATAAATGATTTCCAGTAAAATTTGCGCGTTTATATTTATATGTAGAGCAAAAACCGCTATTTACCTAGGATTAGCAGAGATTTTTAACAGAACGGTCGAATTTGGAAGGTTGACTGTTTTGGGAATGCTTGGTATCATTATTACTATATAAATGTCGAAACATGACGATTATGAGAGGGGAAATACATAATGATGAAATCTACCGGTATTGTAAGAAAAGTAGACGAGCTAGGACGGGTGGTTATTCCGATTGAGCTGCGTCGCACATTGGGCATTGGCGAGAAAGACGCATTGGAAATTTACGTAGACGGCGAGCGGATCATGCTGAAGAAATATGAGCCTGCCTGCATTTTCTGCGGTAACGCCGAGAACGTTACTTACTTTAAAGGCAAGATCGTTTGCAACGAATGTGTATCCGAAATGCCTACCCCTGTGACAAAATAAGAAATCTAGTATATAATACTAATAGACATAATGAAATTGTTAATTCTAACCTTTATATATCTCCTTTATTGCCCTTCTAGTCTCTTGATTAGAAGGGCCTTTTTTTTGTTTATTTGGTCAGAAGGCTGTTATATAGCTCTCTCTTTGGAATCTTTCGATCCAGTGCAGCTAATTTGATAGCGTCCTTACGGCTGTGTGACTGCCCCTCATAGTAAGTGACATGCTCCTCTTCCGTCAGTTCCGTCCACCATTTTCCTTCTTCTTGTAACGCTCCGCTGCCCTGACTGCCTTCCACAACAATGCAATACTCCCCTTGAGCCGGATGTTCTTCCAAATAAGCAATACACTCACTGATCGTACCTCTCATCGCTTCTTCGTACCGCTTGGTCAACTCTCTTACAAGAGCAATACGACGATCGCCCAGCTTGTCCTGCATGAAAGTAAGCGTCTTGTGAACCCGATGCGGGGATTCATAGAAGAGAAGCGAGCCCTTAAGCGTTTTTACCTGATCCAGCTGTTCATGAATCGTCTTGCGTTCTCTCGGCAGAAAGCCCACGAAATGAAAGGACTCTGTCGGTAACCCCGATATAATTAACGCGGAGAGCGCCGCGTTGGCGCCGGGTACGGGAACAACGGCAATCTGCTGCTCCACGGCAAGCACGACCAGATCGTAGCCTGGATCGGAGATGGCCGGCAGACCGGCATCACTCACAATAGCCACGGATTGACCTTCGAGCAGCATCCGGATGATTTCCGGTCCGCTCCCGTGTTTATTATGCTCATGGTAACTGATAAGTCGTGTAGAAATTTCGTAATGATTCATTAACTTCCGGGTTTGCCGCGTGTCCTCTGCGGCGATTAAGTCAACTTCTTTAAGCGTGCGTATCGCCCGAAAGGTCATATCCTCCAGATTGCCTATAGGGGTGGCTACCAAGTATAGTGTACCCGTGAGCTGGTTGTGAAAGCTCTTCTGCAGTTTCATCTATCTTTTAACTCCTTGCTCCGTCCATAGTATATTTCCATGATTTCCCGGCAGTATTCACCTTGCTCATTATAGACCAAGAGCGGCGGCAACAACCGAACCTCCGGCTTACTGTCGCGCACAGACTCAATTAACACCATATTGGCTTCCGAACCCGCTCGCGGATGTACAAAGCGGATGCGCTTGGGCTCCAATCGATATTTGCGCATTAAGATTAATATATCCGTTAATCTCGACGGACGATGTACCATTGCCACCTTGCCGCCTGTACGGGATTGTCTGCTGCACGAAGCGATAACATCTTCCAAGGTACAATGGATTTCATGTCTCGCGATGGCGTAATGCTCATTCTCATTAGGCACACTGGTATGCGCAGCCATGTATGGCGGATTCACCGTAACCAAATCATATTGACCGTAACCGGCAACCTCATGATAGTTACGCAAATCCCCTTGGCTGATATGAATCTGCTCCTCCAGCTTATTCATGCCCACACTTCGGGAAGCCATACCATGCAGACGCTCCTGGATTTCCAATCCCTCAATCCGGGCTTTTGTCCGGGTAGAAAGCAGTAAAGGAACCACTCCGTTCCCCGTACAGAGGTCGAGAATCCTACCCTTTATAGGTACACTGCAGAAACGCGCTAACAGAACGGCATCCATTGAGAAACTGAACACTTCGTCACTTTGAATTATTTTTAGATTTTCGGCCAACAAGTCGTCAACCCGCTCGTCAGGTAACAGAGCGATTGTCATGTTCAACACGTTCCTTTAGTTTATTAGGGTATTAAAAAAACCGTAGGTGCACGACCCCTACGGTGGATTATTTATTCAAAAAGGAAAGGCAGAATAAGCAATCACCTTCCGTGCGAAGATGACCGTAATAGACATTGCAGATGTGAAACCCTTCATTGTAGATGCGGGCCAGATTGTCATAGCCTTCTCCTACCACCGCATCCTCCACCACAAGCTCCGGAACCGCCGGTCGTTGATCTTGCGCCCGTTGCTCGGAAGGAGCGCCTTCAGGCAACTCCTCTAATCGAAGCAACTTGCGAAGATGCTGATTTTCAAGGCTTAATCGCTTGTTCTCTTCCAGCAGGTGAATAACTTGTTTCTTCAAAGAGCCTAACTCTGCATGTACATTGCCCATTTGCCCTTCGATTTCATCAATCGCAGCAAAAACGTCTCTTTTTTCCACTTTCCCACCTCAGAATCCGAAAATCGAATGCACCCGTTACGTTCGGTTGACAGGCATGTCCCCGCTATAAAATAACAACGTCATCCAGAGCCATCTCCAGAACTTTACCCAAATCGAACATTTGGACATGCACTTTACGTTGTCCGGCATTCAATGCAACCACTTTGCCGTTCCCCATGGAGGAAGCAATGAGTGAGCCTACGCTCGGCATCTCTTCTTTGGCACTTTCATAGTTATCATGCTCAAATTTAAGACAACACATGAGTCGACCGCATAAACCCGATATTTTCGTTGGATTTAGAGACAGACTCTGATCTTTGGCCATCTTGATGGATACCGGGTCAAAGTCCCCTAACCAAGAAGAACAGCATAACACACGCCCGCAGGGACCGATGCCGCCTAACATCTTAGCCTCATCCCGTACGCCGATCTGGCGCAGTTCTATACGTGTGCGGAATATACTTGCCAAATCCTTCACAAGCTCGCGGAAATCAATGCGTCCCTCCGCCGTGAAGTAGAATATGATCTTGTTACGGTCAAATGTATATTCAACATCAACCAGCTTCATCTTGAGCTGATGTTCTTTAATCTTATCGAAACAGGTTGCAAATGCGTCCTTCGCAGCCTTCTTATTCTCTTCCACGATCTTAGCATCGCTCTCGCTGGCGACCCGGATCACTTTCTTTAATGGAAGCACAACATCGGATTCACCGACGGTCTTCTTGTTAATGACAACCTTACCATATTCCACGCCTCTTGCCGTTTCTACGATAACACTTTGCTCTGTATCAACGGGAAGCTCCATAGGATCGAAATAATAAATCTTGCCGGCTTTCTTAAAACGTACGCCTACAACGCTATACAAATGCTACCCTCCCTGTATATCAATAACGAACTGCTCAAATGCTAGCTGCGGATTTACGTGGAATTTCAGTCTCTTGGTTAGCTCCAGCGCTTTCTCCATGCATCCGACCCAATAGGAAAGTTCGCGGCTGAAGGCATGCTTGGCCATCCACTCAGACTGATCCACGAATACAATGCTGTCCTGACGGCCAGATTGAATATGGACCATATCCTTAAACCACAAAACGAACAATTGGAGCAACGTATCTATATGTTCGGCCAGATTGGTCTTGAAGACCTTCTGCTGCGCCGTAATCAGTGCTGCGGCAAATCTTGTAATGCACTCTTTCACTAATTGTATCATTACATTTCTAATTTCTGCAAACCAATTTAATTGGATAATTTCCCTACAGGCGTCAATTCCTGCCGCAAGATGTACTGCGGAACGAACCAGAACTTGGGAATGACCTTCTTTCTCAAGCAGATCCGCCATCATCTGGGGAGGCAGCGGTTGGAACGGAATCCACTGTGCCCTGGACTGGATTGTAGGCAGGAGAGCGTGTCCATTCTCGGAGATTAAGATCGCAACAACCGCCGATTGCGGTTCTTCGAGAAATTTAAGTAAAGAGTTGGCGGCTTGCACCGTCATCTTCTCCGCCTCGGTAAGGATATAAATCTTACTTTGTGAAGCCGTGGCGCGATAAGCGAATTCTTTCTGCAAATTTCGAATCTGCTCAATTTTAATACTTGTGCCATCCGGTTGTACATAATGGAGATCGGGGTGATTTCCATGTTCGACTTTCCGGCATTCCAGGCAGTGTCCGCATGCATCATCCGTACGTTCGGTACAAAAAATGGCCTTTGCAAGCGCAAACGCCATCTCCCGCCGACCCGTGCCGGACGGCCCGCTGAATATATATGCGTGAGAAGTGCGTCCCAGCCGAAGCCCGTTCTGAAGCATCTTCTTCGCTCTTTCTTGTCCGATAATAGATCCAAATGACATAAATCAGTACACTCCGTTAAAAAAATAAATTAATCAGCATACCTCGAATCTCGCCGATTTTCTCCAGTAGCTCAATACGTCCCTGTTCGTGTTCCAACATATCATCGCCCAAGCTCAACAAGACACCGTCTACTTCATCAAGAAGCTTATACCGCTTCCCACGACCGCGTCGATCCCAACCTTTGGTGTCTTTAAGCCCTACACCGCGCCGGACCGTTTCTTCGAGAAACTGCTTTACCATTTGTTTATACGTTCTCAGTTCACGGACAGTCATTGATTTGGCTAAACGCTGTCCTTGTTGCTCTATTAGCTGCATCCGTTGGTTGAGTTGTTCCTGGGACACCTGTTCATGCTGTCGGTGCATCACATCTGAGAAAGTCTTCGGTTGGATTTGCTGTGATCCTGCGTTATCATTCATGCGAAGATCTTTGCCGAAAGGACGCAAACCCGGATTAATTTTCATAAGACCGATCGACCCTTTGCGTTAAATTGAATTTCAGAAATGTTCAAAGCGTTCAACCGGCATGACGAAAACCGCTGCGCCGCCCACTTGCACTTCCACAGGAAACGGGATATAAGAATCCGTTGTACCGCCCATCGGGGATACCGGTGTTACGACCTGTTCACGAATCTTGCAATTCGCCTTAATGACTTGGAGCACTTCGGTAACACGCTCGTCCTCGGTACCAATCATAAACGTGGTATTCCCGGCACGGAGAAAACCTCCTGTGCTGGCAAGCTTCGTAGCTCTAAAGCCCGTCTTGATTAACGCGTTGGATAAACGGTTGCTATCTTTATCTTGTACCACAGCTACAACTAATTTCATACAATCTCCTCCTCAGACTTCAATTACCCGAAAAAAATATATAAGGAAACGTTTACAATGTTGTAGAATTACTGTTTTCTGTGCATCTTCTATTATACACTATGAGTTCCATGGTTCATAGGTTCCTTTGCCCGACCCGATCAAGTAACGTTTTCAGACAGTCCTGATAAATGGCCTCCGGCTCCCGGTTTGCGTCAATCGTAACTATTCGTTCGGAGAACTTATGAGCCAGCATCAGGTAACCTTCCCTGACTTTCTCATGAAACGCCAGCTTTTCCAGATCAAGCCGGTTAATCTCTCTTTGTTGATTAGCATATACCCGATCCAAACCGATTTGTGGTTCCACATCCATGTACAATGTGAGCTGCGGCATGGACCCTTCCGTCGCGAATCGGTTGATCTCATATACTGCTTCCATGCCTAAACCTCTTGCATGTCCCTGATAAGCCAAGGAGCTGTCGATAAACCGGTCGCATAACACAATTTGACCTTGCTTTAAGGCTGGTAACACCTTTTCCACCAGATGCTGTCTTCTGGCCGCGGCGTATAGAAGTGCTTCCGTTCGACGATCCATTGCTGTATTAACCGGATCCAGGATCACCGAGCGAATTTGCTCCGCAATATCAATGCCTCCCGGTTCTCTTGTTAACATCACATCGTATCCCAGCGACTCCAGCTCCTGTTGCAAACGTTCCGTCAGTGTGGATTTACCGGCCCCTTCGCCGCCCTCTACTGTAACAAACCAACCATTATTCATGTTCTACCCCAATTCTGTTGGACGAATCCATTTAACTACTATAATCTATGGCACAACAATGTTCAATTCCATCTAATTTGGCTCATTCTTGACCAATATTGTTCTCAGTTCCGTGTCCGAGCTGCCTTGAAACCGTGCGCCTGCTTGTCTTAATGCAATCAACCTAGATACCGTTTCCCGAGATATCTTTTCCCCCGGATATAGCAACGGTATGCCTGGCGGGTAGGGAGTAATCATTTCCGCACTGCGTTTACCCACCGCTTCTTCAAGCGTTATGGAATTCTTACATGTATTTCTCTCATCTATTCCAAAATATACTTTATCCGAAATCCCTTCATTTAAAGGGCTTTGCGTTGTCTGATTTATTTTTTGGAGAGGCTTATGCCGTAATTCATGTTCTTCAGCAACTTGCTCTAACGCGATAAATAATCGGTTTGCATCGTCTGGAGTTGTCGCGTAAGAAAATACGAGCAACATTCTAACAGGATCTGCCATTTCAGCATAACAGTTGTGGGCTTCCAGTGCTTTAGCCAATTCGAAACCGGAGAGAGTCCCTGTTCTGTCTGACACCGTAATTTTGAATGGATCCTGTAACAACTCTCCATCGGGTTCATGAAGCTTTTCTGTTCGGGTTTCTATCTGGTAGCAAGGGAATACCCGCATTTTCTCACAAAATAAGTCACTTGCCGCCAACCCTTGATCGAATAGCTCGTGACTTCGGGTATGTACCATTCTACGAGCCATGTCCAGAGACGCCATGATCGGATAAGAGGGGCTGGAACTTTGCAACATTGCCAACCTTTCTTTCAAAATCTCACTCGGATAACGCTCACCCTGGACGTGTAGCATAGCTCCCATCGTCATCGCTCCAAGCATCTTGTGTGTGGACTGGATGACAAGGTCAGCACCGCTTGCAAGCGCACCTTGGGGCAACCGAGGATGAAATCCATAATGCGCGCCGTGTGCTTCATCTACAATAAGGGGAATACCGCGCTTATGCGCCGCCTCGGCATACGGAACCATGGACTTGCCCATACCATAATAATTCGGATTCGTTAACAACACACCTTTAGCTTCCGGAGTTTGTTCCAAGGCTGCTTCCAGTGTCAGAAGAGAGGGTATTGTCGCCAAACCTGTCCTGGCATCAATGTCAGGTTGCAGAATGACCGCATGCGCTCCTGCAAGCCTTAAACCGTTGATGACAGATTTATGCGCATTCCTTTGCACAATTAGGGTTTCCCCACGCCCGCATAGCGTTAGTATAGCGGCTATGTTCCCCACCGTGCTGCCACCGATCAGAAAGTACGTCTGCTCTGCACCGAAACAGTCAGCAGCGAGCTGTTGCGCTTCTTGAATGATACCTTCCGGATGATGCAAGTCATCCAATCCGGATATTTCGGTGGAGTCCAAGCTTAATATCTTGTTATAATAATCGGATTCACCATTGGTATAACCTTTGCCATATTTATGTCCGGGCACATGGAAGCTTATGGTGTTCTGTTCAGCATGCTGTATTAATTTTGTATATAAAGGTGCGTCGCGGGAATCTAATCTCATCTGGATCCTCTTTCTGCATTTACTTTCTTATGCACATAAACTTATTGTACCATGGAGGTTATACAGCCAACAAAAAAGCCCATCTATTTAGATATAGACGAGCCTAGTAAATTTTGTGTAATTTAAGCATTTTTCTTATACCATATTCGTTTCATCTGATGAATGAAGAAGGGATATTTCTCATCCTTTACGTCGGTACGCACCATCTCGGACTCACATGTATCGCATATAAACTCAGACACAATGTGGATGCCTTCTTCTTTTTTTAAGCCACAGATGATACAGGTGCAATCTTCCTGAAGATTCACAGCCATCGCCACCTTATTTACCGTTTTCTTTACAGTATGTCACTTTTGCTACACTCTTAAACTATAAGCTAGTCTATTTTCTCTTACTTCCGTGGGGTGAGTTGATGTCGGTTTATTGTATGGGCAGCAAGGAAATTAAGTGTCTGTACGCTTCAAAAATATTTCAGGAATGCCCTCCCTCGGCCGATATACACTATAGAAGTTGAATAAAAACATACCGGGGTGCTTATGAAGGCAGTTGCGGATTCAAAAGAAACGACAATCTACCAATACCAGCTTATCCAAAAAATACACTATTCTCCCTTATCCAAGAGCCTGCTCCATTCGATATTTGGAGTTTACTGTTTGTATATGGTTATGCTTTTGGGTTGGATGTCTTTAATATGGATTATGTTCAGTTTCATCTTCATATGGATGGTCCATGGCGCAGGATTGTTTTTGATATGCTGGAGAGGAGGCATTCCCTTTCTTGAGCATTGGAGATTCACGTGGTACCCGATGCATTATGGGTTTATCCCGAATGTGGATTTCTACCCATTGAAGAGTTACCGAATCATGATTGGCAATATGGCGCTTATCGGATTCATTGCGGCGGCGGCAGCCTATCCATGGATTCCCGTGCAGGGGCTTGGGGTACACATAATCGTCATTCACATATGGATGATATTATTCCGCCTTACAATTCTCCTTCGGTTTAGTCGATATCCGGGTCATTATTTAATCAAATTTGGGCAAAAGGATACATTCTTATACAAGCAATAACGTCTAACTGACTCCCTAGACTATTTCTAACGAATCGTAGCAATGCTTAGACACTTAATAACACTTGTATTCTTTCTAACGCATCTTCGTTGCTCTTACAGATTCAATATGGAGCTGATCAGCCCTAAATCACCCGCTAAGTTGCGTGTACGTTCGTTAGAATTCCACTATGTGCAAAAGGTCTCCTAAGCGTTGCTACGATTCGTCAGAGCATTCTTAATGCTGCAGATAGAAAAAAAACCTGATTTGTCTTAGAGACAAATCAGGTTTTTCCTGTTGCTTGGCAACGTCCTACTCTTCCAGGACCCTGCGGTCCAAGTACCATCGGCGCTGAAGGGCTTAACGGTCGTGTTCGAGATGGGTACGCGTGGTTCCCCTTCGCCATTGTTACCAAACTGAGAGTTTTGCTTTAGCAAAACTGACTTCGTAAGCATAAGCTTCTCGAAATCGCTGCGAGAAAAGATCCCGCTCAAGGTTTGCACCCTGAAAACTGAAAGTGAATGAATGTAAACTACGCGTTAACCTGTTAATTCAGGTAGTTGGATAAGCCCTCGACCGATTAGTATTCGTCAGCTCCATGCATTGCTGCACTTCCACCCCGAACCTATCAACCTCGTCGTCTTCAAGGGGTCTTACGAATTGGGAAATCT
>NZ_CP011388.1:2435000-2562500 GCF_001644605.1 Paenibacillus swuensis
ATAGAGGGAGCTTGTTTATTGCTTTTTTTGCACATCACCCGACTATTAGGAGGCATTTCATATGAATATTGCTATTGGATCCGATCATGCAGGCGTACGTTTGAAAGGCGGCTTAATCACATTTGTGGAGTCTCTCGGCCACACGGTTACGGATATGGGCTACAATTCTACAGATTCCGTCGACTATCCGGATTACGCGATTCCGGTTTGTGATAAGGTCATTTCCGGCGAGGCGGACAAAGGAATCTTGATTTGCGGCACGGGCATAGGGATGTCCATTACGGCTAACAAAATGCCTGGGATCCGTTGCGCTTTGGTCCACGATACGTTCTCAGCCAAAGCTACCCGCGAACATAATGACACGAACGTTCTCGCTCTCGGTGAACGTGTAATCGGGCCGGGACTGGCAGAGGAAATTATCCGGGTCTGGCTGGAAACGGAATTCTCGCAAGGTGAGCGCCATCAGAACCGCATTCGTAAAATTACCGAAATTGAGGATAAGTACACCCTACATCCTTAATAGAGGAGGCGTAACGTATGAGTGACTCAACGCATAACCCGCAAGGGTATGCCGACAACTTGAGAAACATCGCAGGGAATGTGGAGCGGCTGTTTCTGGAGTTGGCGGAAGCGGGGAATATCCGCCCGGGTCAGATTATCGTCCTGGGCACAAGCACCAGCGAGGTGCTGGGGCAGCGCATCGGCACGTCGGGGACGACGGATGCGGCGAGGGAAATCTTCGCGGGTATGGCGCGGGCGAGGGAAGCCATCGGCTTCACCCCCGCGATCCAATGCTGCGAGCACTTGAATCGCGCGCTGGTGGTGGAGCGCGCGCTGCTGGACCGGTTCCCGGAACTCGACGAGGTCGCCGCGGTTCCGGTCCCGAAGGCAGGCGGGTCGATGGCGGCTTACGCTTACCGCCAACTCCGGGACGCCTGCCTGGTGGAGTCGATCGCCGCGCATGCGGGCATCGACATCGGGGACACGCTCATCGGCATGCATTTGCGCCGAGTCGCGGTCCCGGTGCGGCCGGGTATTCGCAGCATCGGTCACGCGCACGTGACCATGGCCGTCACTCGGCCTAAGCTGATCGGCGGCGCGCGCGCGGTATACGCGCCGCCGGAGACCGAGTCCGTGCGCACCGACACGTGTGAGTAAGATTTTTTCATTATATAGTTTCAACATACATTGGGGAGGAATTTAACATGGAACACCTACGTAACGCAGACCCTGAAATTGTAAGAGCCATGAACCTGGAATTGAAACGTCAACGCAACAACATCGAGCTGATCGCTTCGGAGAACATCGTGTCTTCCGCGGTGATGGAAGCGATGGGTACCGTGCTGACCAACAAATATGCGGAAGGGTACCCGAACAAACGCTACTACGGCGGCTGCGAGCATGTCGATATCGTTGAAGATATCGCGAGAGACCGTGCCAAAGAACTATTCGGCGCGGAGCACGCGAACGTTCAGCCTCACTCGGGCGCGCAAGCGAACATGGCGGTTTACCTGGCAGCATTGCAGCCTGGCGACACCGTTTTGGGTATGAACCTGGCGCACGGCGGACATTTGACGCACGGAAGTCCCGTTAACGCGTCCGGTATCCTGTACAACTTTGTCGCTTACGGCGTAGATCCGGAGACGTTCACGATTAATTACGACGAGGTTCGCAAACTGGCGTTCAAACATAAACCTAGAATGATCGTGGCCGGCGCCAGCGCTTACCCGCGCACCATCGACTTCAAAACCCTCAGCGAGATCGCCAACGACGTAGGCGCGCTGTTCATGGTGGATATGGCGCATATCGCGGGTCTGGTGGCGGCGGGCCTTCATCCGAACCCGGTGCCATACGCACACTTTGTGACAACGACTACGCACAAAACGCTTCGCGGACCCCGCGGCGGCATGATCCTCTGCCGTAAAGCCTGGGCGCAAGCGATCGATAAGGCGGTATTCCCGGGTTCTCAGGGCGGACCGTTAATGCACGTGATCGCTTCCAAAGCGGTGGCTTTCGGCGAGGCGCTTCAGCCTTCGTTCAAGACTTACGCCGAACAAGTTGTGAAGAACGCTAAAGTATTAGCGGACACGTTGACGGCGGAAGGCCTGAACATCGTTTCCGGCGGCACCGATAACCACCTGATGCTGATCGATACGCGCAACCTGAACATTACAGGTAAGGACGCGGAGCATGTGTTGGATGAAGTAGGCATTACAGCGAACAAAAACGCGATTCCGTTTGACCCGACATCTCCTTTTGTAACCAGCGGTATTCGGGTAGGTACGCCTGCTTGTACTTCCCGCGGCATGGACGAAGCGGCCATGAAAGAAATCGGCCAAATCATTGCTATGACGCTGAAGAATCCGAAAGATGAAGCAACATTGGAGAAAGCTCGCGGTCTGGTTTCCGCGCTTACGGCGAAGTTCCCAATCTACGATGGCTTGGAATATTAATTATTCGCATAATAATATAGCAAACATGAAGAAAACCGACCCGCTGGGGTCGGTTTTTGGTTTATCACGGGTTCTCCTACTTCAAACCCTTCTCCACACTTGCCCGCACAATCGCAAAGAACCATTTCTCAGGCAGAAACTTCCTAAGCGGCAACAGCCAAGGAGCAGGACTCCCCACAGCATATCGCAGTCGTGCAGAACCATCCGTAGCCGCTTTAAAGATCATCTCCGCGACCACCTCGGGCCGCACACCGTTCGCGCCGGATTGCTGCATCACCGCGGAAACGGCCTTCACATAGGGCTGATACTCCGCCAACGCCTCGTTATTAATAAAATCCTGAGAACGGGAATAGAAGTCCGTTTTAATAACGCCCGGCTCAATAATCTTCACATTGATACCCAATGGCTTCAGCTCATAATGCAACGACTCCGAGAATCCTTCCAAAGCCCACTTCGATCCATGATAGAGACTGTACAAAGGGAAGGTGACCTTGCCGCCGACGGAGGTAACATTAATAATCGTACCGGCGCGATGCTCGCGGAAGTGAGGCAAAATCGCCTGTATTACGCTCATCGTACCAAATACATTCGTCTCGTACTGGCGGCGGATCTGCTCCGGTGTGGAGGCTTCGAATACGCCAACCGCGCCATAGCCGGCGTTATTCAGCACGGCATCGATGCGTCCAAAATCCCGAATAGCTCCAGCTAACGCATCCTTCACGCTCTCCTCATTCGTTACATCGAGCGTATAAAGCTTAAGCGAGGCACTTTCGTTCAGCCCGCTATTCTCGGGGTTACGCATCGTGGCTGCCACATTCCAGTTGTTGCGGACGAAGTGGTCCATCGTAGCCTTGCCGATTCCTGCGGATGCGCCTGTAATTAGAATTGTTTTTCTCATAATATATGTTCTCCTTTAGATTTATTAAGATTGTATGTTTAAACATATGAACGCAAAGTTCAAAAAAATATTGTTCTTTCTCGATAGACAGCATCTCTCTCTTTAAAAACTCTCTTTACAACAGGTTGTCTCGACCGTGTGAATCAGTGCCTTGAGTTGCGCCACCGCCGGATCTAGTGATAAGGAGTAATAACGCTGCAATCCCTTTTGTTCCACTTCAACCAACCGATTTTCCAGCAAAATCTTCAAATGATGAGATATCGCCGGCCTGGATAAAGTAGCAAATTCCGTAATTTCATTCACCGTCAGCCTGTCATGTTCCGCCAACAGCAGAATAATATCTTGTCGGGCAGTATCGCTCAACGCTTGAAATAAAGGAATGCAGGAGCGGAAAGTATCCATGGCTTGTTGTCCCATTGTGTCAGCTCCTCGAACGCGTTATGTTCATATGTTTAAACATATTAAAACAAATTTCGGCTGGTAAGTCAACACCAAACACTTCTAAATTTAACATACTTTAGAGGATAGCCGCGGCCGCATCTGATATAATGACAGTATTACGCTTCGGGGGTGTATTTCATGACGACAGTGGTATTGATTGTACTTGGACTCCTATTTTTTAGCATCATTCTGACCGTGGTTCTGCGTTCACAGCCATCAAGCTCAAAGCTCGATTACCAAGCAGAGATTCCCGCGCACTTGGGCGTTTCTGAAGATCAGCCGGTGTATGCGGTGGTGCTGCATCTGGAAGCGGCATTGCCTTCCGAATATGCGGATGCCGTTAAACTGCGCGTCCTCACAGAGCATCCGCACATGAGCGAAGCCGAGTTTGCATGGAAATGGTTTGAGCTTAAGCGATATTTTGTGATGTGCGCGGTGCTGGATGAAGTTCCGATGTATAGCGTGGCTGTCGATGAAATTTGGCATGAGATGCTGATGTTTACCCGTGAATACAACGCGTTCGGCGAGATGTTTATAGGCCGCGCCATTCATCATGCCCCGCATCTGCCGAAGTCGAACGCTTCAACCAAGGCTGCATCCGATTCAGCAGCACATCCTGCATTCGACCCTGCGTCCCAAGCTGCATCCCATGCGATAACCGACGAAAGAGCCTGGTTTGACTGGCATTACGGCCAATTGTTCCCTCCGGCTCCTTACAGCGCTTATCTGTGGGGCAGTTTCTACAGAACGCCTCTTTCCCATCAAAGGATCGACCGTCTGCGCGATGCGCCGGAAGCCGACCTGGTCGAAGACTTCTACAATAAATCCGCCTACGAATCCTCGTATGAAAATCGAGAGGTAATTCACGATTTGATTCAACATTTTAAAGCACAAGTGGACACCGCCGAGAGCAGATTAAGAACGAATGACCGTCCTTCCAAGGAAGATGCCAGCTTCAGCACGATGTTACCCGCGACAATGCTCTATGTATCCATGGACGATCCGGCCGACTATAGTCGTACGATGGACAGTTTAATGCAGCAGGACCGAAACCATGCGCACAACTCCGGATGCTCCGCAACGATGTATTCCTGCTCAAGCGTCAGCGGAAGCAAATCCGGCGGGCACGACAGCCACCATAACGACGGTCATAACGGAACTTCGTCCTGCTCTTCCTCATCATCGTGTTCCTCCTCGTCCGGCTCTTCGGGTTGCGGAGGCGGTGGAGATTAAGTCTGCTGCGGTAGTGTAGGATGAATTTTACTCTTTTGGCAAAACCTAACCCTGTTCCACATTCCTGCCCTTACTGATACGGGGTGCACTCCAACAGGGTCAGTGATATAATAGGTAGGATTTAGACTTACATACCGCAGGAGGTTACCGTTTCTATGGGCAAATTGTTTATTTGCGACCATCCGCTGATTCAGCATAAACTAACGTTTATCCGTGATGAGAAGACCAATACGAAAGACTTTAGGGAGCTTGTTGACGAAGTGGCGACACTGATGGCTTACGAGATTACCCGTGAAATTAAGCTGGAAGAAGTGACGATCCGAACACCGGTTTCCGATGCCAAATGCAAGATTATCTCGGGCCGCATGCTGGGTTTGGTGCCTATTTTGCGCGCGGGTTTAGGTATGGTTGACGGTATTCTGCAATTGATTCCGGGCGCCAAAGTAGGGCATGTCGGTTTGTACCGCGATCCCGAAACGTTGCTGCCGGTGGAGTACTACGTGAAGCTTCCGACAGATGTGCAGGAGCGTGAACTGATCGTTATTGATCCGATGCTGGCAACAGGCGGTTCCGCGATTATGGCCATTGATGCGCTGAAGAAGAGGGGCTGCGCCCAAATTAAGCTGATGTGTCTCATCGCGGCGCCGGAAGGTGTCAAGGCGGTGCAGGAAGCGCATCCTGAAATCGATATTTATGTTGCGGCCGTAGATGATTATCTGAACGATCACGGTTACATTATCCCGGGCTTGGGTGATGCGGGCGATCGTCTTTTTGGCACGAAATAATACTGAACTGGGCGGGGGAAACCATATGGGCAAAATCAAAGTCATGACGGTGTTCGGGGTGCGTCCCGAAGCTATTAAGATGGCGCCGTTAATTCTTGAATTACAGAAATATCCGGAGCAGATTGAATCGATCGTCTGTGTTACCGCACAGCATCGCCAAATGCTGGATCAGGTGTTGGAGGTGTTCAACATCACGCCAAACTATGATCTGGATGTGATGAAGGACCGCCAGACACTGAATGAGATTACCATCCGTGTATTGCAAGGCCTGGAGCCGGTTATGGCGGAAGCCAAGCCGGATATTGTGCTTGTTCACGGCGATACCCTGACTACGTTCTTGGCGAGTTACGCCGCTTTCCTGCAGCAGATCAAAGTGGGTCATGTGGAAGCTGGATTGCGTACTTGGAACAAGCTCTCTCCTTACCCGGAAGAAATGAACCGTCAATTAACGGGTGTCATTGCGGATCTTCACTTCGCGCCGACGGATTGGTCCGCCGGCAACTTGCGCAAGGAGAACAAGAACGAGGAGCATGTCTATGTCACCGGCAATACCGTGACCGATGTATTCCAGTACACAGTGAAACCGGACTTCACTCATCCTGTATTGGAGTGGGCTGAAGGAAAGCGCTTGATCTTGATGACGGCACACCGCCGGGAAGCTCAGGGCGAGCCGCATCGTCAAATTTTCCGCGCCGTGAAACGTCTTGCCGACGAATTTGAAGATATCGCCATCGTGTATCCGGTTCATCCGAGCCCGGCTGTGAAGGAACCTGCTCAGGAAATATTGGGCGGACATCCCCGTATTAAGCTGATTGACCCGTTGGATGTGGTGGATCTGCACAATTTCTATCCGCACACACATATGATCTTAACGGATTCCGGCGGACTGCAGGAAGAAGCGCCTTCGTACGGCGTGCCGGTACTGGTTTTACGCGATACGACCGAACGTCCGGAGGGCATCGATGCCGGCACGTTGGAGCTGGTGGGTACCGAGGAAGAAGCGGTATTCTCGCGGGCACACGCCTTGTTAACGGATTCGACACTGTATGACAAGATGAGCCAAGCAGCCAACCCTTACGGGGACGGACAAGCTTCGGTTCGAATTGTACAAGCCATCCTCCATCACTTCGGTTTGCAGGATACGCGTCCGGAAGCGTTCACGCAACGTTCATGAATTGCTTGCGACAGCACAGCATACAGTAGTACTGTAGGGTTTACCAATTGCGAAAGTGTAGACGTATCAAGGGCTTAAGCAATTTTGTTCACTAAATGTTTGAATTTATATCAATTGACAAACAGAGTCCTACTTAGATATGATAAACGAGGATTGTAAACGATTTTTTGAAGCCTTCTCAATACTGCGAACGGGAATTGATTCGATGAAAGAACCAAATTCAAGCCAATCTCCATGGCGGGCGATCTCGCTCGTGTCCCTGATCGGCGCCGATTTAGTCGTTTGTGTTTTGATAGGCTTTTTTCTTGGGAAGTATGTAAGCGATTTGATGGGCGATATGCCGATCTTTATCGCTGCAGGCGTTATTCTCGGATTAGCCGTAGGAATCCTCAGCATCGTATACATTCTAAAGCGTTTTACGGAGGATCCGAATGGATGAATTAGCGGGCCGTCTCAAGACGGTGTTTCGCGTAGCGCTTCTGTTTTTGTCGCTTTGCCTGATCGTGTGGATTGTGTATCCACCGCTGCGGGGATATGCGGCAGGTTTAATCCTCGGAACGGCGGCCTCGCTCGGCAACATGTATTACCTCTCGGTGAAAGTAAGACAAGCCTCGGAGTATGCGGTTGCAGGCGTGAAGAAGCGGTTTAATCTTGGGTTTCTGACGAGGGCTGCGATTGCGGTGCTTGCCGTAATGCTCGCTATGCGAGTGGGCGACGTGGAATTGTTCGGCGTCATTCTCGGTTTGTTGTTCTGGCAGGTAGCTATTGTGCTCTCCGGGATTTTCGGCAGCATGAGAAGATAACATTACATATTCCATGGAAAGGGGTGAAAACAAATAAAATGCATGAAGCTCCGATAATCAAATTATTTGGATGGTTCCGTCTGGACCTGTCCGTTGCGATTACCCTTTTAGTTACTTGCGCAATCGTATTCATAATCGCTCGTCTAGCTACACGGAACCTGTCGGTGACGAACCCGTCACGTATGCAGAACTTCCTGGAGTGGGCTGTGGATTTCGTGCGCGGGATTGTATCAAGTACCATGGATATGAAGAAAGGCAAGGTATTCGTTTCTCTGGGCCTTACGCTGATTATGTTTATTTTTGTCGCGAATATGCTCGGTTTACCGTTGACTTTCGTAACAGCGCATGATCATCAGGCCAAATTCCTCGGCATGGAGATTTCTCCTGAGGTGTTTGAGAAGTATGAAGCCGAATCTCACGGCGCTGAAGGTGAAGAAGGCGGCCATGGCCACCATGGACCTGAATTCGCTTGGTGGAAATCGCCTACAGCGGACGCTTCCGTAGCGATGGGATTATCCTTAATCGTCTTCCTGCTGGTGCACTATCTGGGGATGACGCGGAACACCAAATCTTACTTTAAGCACTATCTGGAACCGTTTCCTGTGTTCCTGCCGATTCACCTTGTCGAGAAAGTGGCGAACCTGCTGACACTCGGTATGCGTCTGTTCGGTAACCTGTTCGCGGGTGAGGTGTTGATTGCCACGCTTCTGGGTGCCGGTATTTACGGGATCCCGGCGTTGGTTGTATGGCAAGGTTTCTCCGTCTTCGTTGGTTCCATTCAGGCATTCGTCTTCGTCATGCTGACGATGGTTTACCTGGCACAGTCGCTTGAATCTCACGATGATCATCATTAAGACCGGTAACAACCTCATTTTATTAACTGAAATGGGCAGCAAATAAATTTAAATTATACTTATTTTAAGGGAGGATATTCTATAATGGAATTTCTAGCAGCAGCTATCGCAATTGGCCTTGGTGCACTTGGCGCAGGTTTGGGTAACGGTTTGATCGTAAGTAAGACAGTTGAAGGTATCGCTCGTCAACCAGAACTTAAAGGACCTCTACAAACAACAATGTTTATCGGGGTAGGTTTGGTCGAGGCGATTCCGATTATCACAGTAGTAATGGCGTTCTTGTTCTACGGAGCTGCCGAGTAATACGTACACACGGCGCGGGAGGCCTGTGCCTTCCACGCCTTCATTTTGCTTACAAGTCATATACACATGATTGATTATAGAAGCCTTCCAGAAGGGAGTGACCTGATTTGACTATAGTTTGGGAATCGTCATTAATCGCGATCGTATCGTTTGCGATTCTGTATTTCTTATTGCATAAATACGCTTTCGGTCCGTTGTTCAGCATTATGGAGAAGCGCAGAGAGCACGTCCTGGGCGAAATGCAGGAAGCCGAGAAGAACCGTGCGGAGAGCGCGAAGCTGATGGAAGAGCAGAAAGCGGCTATTCAAGAAGCTCGCAAAGAAGCTTACGGTATTATCGAGCAATCCCGTGCGACAAGCACGAAGCAAGCGGACGAGATTATTCGTACGGCTAAAGAAGAAGCGGCGAAGTTGAAAGACGATGCTGTGAAAGATATCGACAGCGAGAAGAACAAAGCGATCGCCGCATTGCGCGGTGAAGTGGGCGGCTTGTCCGTGAAGATCGCATCGAAAATTCTTGAGAAGCAAGTGGATGAGAAAGCTCAAGAGCAATTGGTTGACCAATACCTTAATAAGGTAGGAGGCAACGTATGAGCCGCGAATCCATAGTCGCTAAGAGATACGCAAGAGCCTTGTTCGAACTGGCCCATGAGAAGGGGCAGGGAGCACAAACCGAGCGTGAACTGAAATTGGTCGTGGAAACGATTGATTCGGATAAAGAATTGCAAGCGTTCCTGAAACATCCGGGCGTACCTGCCGAGGCTAAGACTTCTCTGTTAGAGAAGGCATTTGCCGGGCAAGTATCGGAGCAAGTGATGGGTACGCTGCGTTTGCTGATGGACAAAGGCCGGGAATCGCTTCCCGCGGCTCTGTACACAGCTTACGTTAAGATCGCCGGCGAGAAGCTGGATCTGGCCGACGCTGTGGTTACATCCGCGTTCCCTCTAACAGAGGAAGAACAGCGCGAGGTTTCCGAGAAGTTCAGCCGTATCACCGGCAAGACCATTCGTATTGAAAATGTAATCGACAAGAGCTTAATCGGCGGCATTCAAGTTCGCATCGGCGATCGCCTTTACGACGGAAGCCTGTCCGGCAAGCTGGCTCGCTTGGAACAATCTTTGAAGCAAGCTCAAGCACTGTAGATAGGGGTGAAGAAAATTGAGTATCAGACCTGAAGAAATCAGCTCTTTGATTAAGCAGCAGATTGATCAATATAAATCGGAAATGCAAGTTTACGACGTAGGTACCGTTATTCAAGTTGGTGACGGTATTGCTCGCGTTCACGGTCTGGCCAACGCCATGTCCGGTGAGTTGCTTGAATTTTCTAACGGCGTTGTAGGTATGGCGCTTAACCTTGAAGAAGACAACGTGGGTGTCGTTATCCTCGGCCCTTACACGGAAATCCGCGAAGGCGACCAAGTGAAACGCACAGGCCGCATCATGGAAGTTCCTGTAGGCGAAGCTCTTCTTGGCCGCGTAGTGAACGCATTGGGTTTGCCGGTTGACGGCAAAGGCCCGATCGCTACTACAGCGTTCCGTCCCGTAGAATCCCCTGCACCAGGCGTAATCGAGCGTAAATCCGTTCATGAGCCGATGCAAACAGGTATTAAAGCGATTGACGCGATGGTGCCGATTGGCCGCGGACAACGTGAGTTGATCATCGGTGACCGTCAAACCGGTAAAACCGCAATCGCGATCGACACGATCATTAACCAAAAAGGTAATGGCGTGAAATGTATCTACGTTGCGATCGGTCAGAAACAATCCACGGTTGCGAACGTAGTGGAAACGCTTCGTCGTAACGGCGCTTTGGATTACACAATCGTTGTTACAGCTTCCGCTTCCGAGCCTGCTCCGCTTCAATTCCTAGCGCCATACTCCGGTGCGGCAATGGGTGAGTACTTCATGTACAAGGGCGAGCACGTTCTGATCATCTATGATGATTTGACGAAGCAAGCCGCGGCTTACCGTGAGCTTTCCTTGCTTCTGAAGCGTCCTCCGGGCCGTGAAGCCTATCCGGGCGACGTGTTCTACTTGCATTCCCGTTTGCTTGAGCGCGCGGCGAAACTGAGCGAAGAGCATGGCGGCGGTTCGATGACTGCATTGCCGTTCATCGAGACTCAAGCTTCCGACGTTTCCGCATACATCCCGACGAACGTAATCTCCATTACGGACGGACAGATCTTCCTGGAAGCGGACTTGTTCTATGCAGGTCAACGTCCGGCGATCAACGTAGGTATCTCCGTATCCCGTGTAGGGGGTTCCGCACAGATTAAGGCGATGAAGAAAGTTGCCGGTACGCTGCGTTTGGACCTTGCACAATACCGTGAGCTTGCCGCGTTCGCACAGTTCGGATCCGACTTGGATAAATCGACTCAAGCTCGTCTGAACCGTGGTGCCCGCACGATGGAAATCCTGAAACAAGGTGTGAATCAACCTTTGCCGGTTGAGAAGCAAGTTATTTCCATCTACACGGCGATTAAAGGCTTCCTTGATGAAATTCCGGTTGGCGATGTTGGCCGCTTCGAGAAAGAATTCCTTTCTTACATCGATGCGAACAACGCTGAAGTTCTTCAATCGATCCGCGACACGAAAGACTTGACTGCGGATAACGAGAAGGCGCTTGTAGCTGCCATCGAGAAATTCAAAAAAGGCTTCGCAACAGGAGTTTAACATGAATTAAACGGGTTTGACTTCGGTCAAACCCTAACGGATATATAGAAGTAAAGGCAGGTGAAGAGCATGGCCAAAGGAATGCGCGACATTAAACGCCAAATCAAAAGTATTCAAAACACGCGCCAAATTACGAAAGCGATGGAGATGGTTGCCGCAGCCAAACTGAGAAAGTCTCAGGAAGCCGCTGAAGCCGCACGTCCTTATGCTGAAAAGCTGAAGGAAGTTGTTGCAAGCATCGCAGCAGGCACCAAAGGTGTGAAGCACCCGATGCTGGAGTCCCGCGAAATCAAGAAGACCGGATATTTAATTATCACTTCGGACCGCGGTTTAGCAGGGGGCTATAACGCCAACGTCATCCGTAAGGTAATGACAACCATTCGCGCCAATCACAAGTCCAGCAGCGAGTACGCGCTGTTCGTGATCGGACGTAAAGGCCGCGATTACTTTAAGCGCAGAGACATGGCTATTATTGAAGAAGTAACAGGCTTAAGCGACGCTCCTGTCTTCTCCGATATCAAGTCGATTGCCTCCGCGGCAGTAGGTAACTTTGAGAACGGAACGTATGATGAATTGTACATCGTGTACAACGAATTCGTGAACGCTCTGACTCAAATTCCGGTCATGACCCGACTGCTTCCTCTGGAAGAAGTTACGGCGGCATCCGGAACCGCTGCTTATGAATACGAACCTTCTGCGGAAGGCGTCCTTGAGGTATTGCTGCCGAAATACGCGGAAACGCTGATTTTCAGTGCTCTTCTTGACGCTAAAGCAAGTGAGTTCGGTGCGAAGATGACGGCGATGGGCAGCGCGACGAAGAACGCGACGAAGATGATTAACCAATACACGTTGATCTATAACCGCGCGCGTCAAGCCGCCATCACCCAAGAAATTTCCGAGATCGTGGCCGGAGCGAACGCTCAGAACTAAGCCACATTCCCATAGTAAACACAAAGGTTTAAGGAGGTTAAGCTAATGAATAAAGGGCGCGTTGTAGTCGTCACGGGACCGGTTGTCGACGTTGAATTCGAACGTGGAAACCTGCCTGAAATTTATAATGCCATCAAGATTGAACGCAAAGCGCAAACTCCGGGCGAGAAAGACATCTCCCTGATTGCGGAAGTTGCGGTTCACTTAGGCGATAACCTTGTTCGTTGCGTAGCGATGTCCACCACGGACGGTCTGGTTCGCGGAACAGAAGCGCTTGACCTTGGATCCCCGATTTCCGTTCCTGTTGGCGCGCCTACACTAGGCCGTATCTTTAACGTTCTGGGTGAGCCGATTGATAACGCGGGTGACGTTGTATCCACACAAAGCATGCCGATCCACAGACAAGCACCTGCTTTCGACGAGCTTTCCACGCAAGCGGAGATCCTTGAGACAGGCATTAAAGTTATCGACCTTCTGGCTCCTTACGCCAAGGGCGGTAAAATCGGTCTGTTCGGCGGTGCCGGCGTAGGTAAAACGGTAACGATTCAAGAACTGATCAACAACATCGCGCAAGAGCACGGCGGTATCTCCGTATTCGCGGGTGTTGGCGAGAGAACACGTGAAGGAAATGACTTGTACCATGAGATGAAAGATTCCGGCGTTATCAACAAGACGGCGATGATCTTCGGTCAGATGAACGAGCCGCCGGGCGCGCGTCTTCGCGTAGCTTTGACGGGTCTTACAATGGCAGAATACTTCCGTGACCAAGAAGGTAAAGACGTACTTCTGTTCATCGATAACATCTTCCGCTTTACTCAAGCGGGTTCTGAAGTATCCGCTTTGCTGGGCCGCATGCCGTCCGCGGTAGGTTACCAACCTACGCTTGCTACGGAGATGGGTCAATTGCAAGAGCGTATCACTTCCACGAAGAAGGGTTCCGTTACTTCCATTCAAGCGATCTACGTTCCTGCCGATGACTATACGGATCCGGCTCCGGCAACGACGTTCGCTCACTTGGACGCAACAACGAACCTGGAGCGTAAAATTTCCGAGCTTGGTATCTTCCCTGCGGTAGATCCGCTCGCATCTTCATCCCGTATCCTTGCGCCTGATGTTGTCGGCGAAGAGCATTATAACGTAGCCCAAGGCGTTAAGCGTCTGTTGCAGCGTTATAAAGAACTTCAAGACATCATCGCCATCCTGGGTATGGATGAGTTGTCCGAGGAAGATAAACTGACGGTGCAACGCGCGCGTAAAGTGCAGCGTTTCTTGTCCCAACCGTTCCACGTTGCCGAGCAGTTTACAGGTCTTAAAGGTAAATACGTACCGGTTAAAGAAACAGTACGCAGCTTCAAAGAAATCCTTGAAGGCAAGCATGACGAATTGCCGGAAGCGGCTTTCATGTACGTGGGCACAATTGAAGAAGCTGTCGAGAAAGCCAAAACCGTTTAATATACGATCGTATTAGTTCGCTAATACTCTATCGATATTTCTCCGGAATGATACGAGCTGCCCGTCTAACTTCAGGCGGCAGCCGTTTCACCTTGATGCGTTTCTTAGGAGGAAAAGCATGAGCACATTACTGTTAGAAATTGTCACGCCTGAGCGTAAAGTTTACGCTGAGCAAGTGGACATGGTCGTGGTGAACGGTGTGGAAGGCCAGCTGGGCATCCTGCCGAATCATATTCCGATGGTAACGCCTCTGAAGATCGCGCCTGTAAAGGTAAAGAAGGGCAATACCGAGGAAGTGATCGCCGTCGGCGGCGGCTTCGTTGAAGTCCGCAAAGATAAGGTGGTTATTCTGGCGGAAAGCGCGGAACTGCCTGCGAATATCGACATCGAACGTGCGCGGGCTGCCAAAGAGCGCGCTGAACAGCGCCTTACAGGCAAGCACAAAGATGTGGATCTACGCCGTGCGGAACTGTCGCTCCAAAGAGCAATCAACCGGATTAACATTCTTAATAAGTAACATGAGAGAGCATGGGCTAACGCCTGTGCTCTTTTTTTGCATTCATATCTGAAATCGCTCAATTTTCACACACTTGGCAATAGACGGAAATCAAACCCTTTTGTTATAATGTAAGGGGTTTTATTACCAAATCACATTTTATTTATAAGTAATTTCTATAAATCAACGGAGGGCGATGTCGGGCAATGTACTCGAACCATTATGTGATTTTGGCCATATTTATCGGACTGTCTGTGCTGCTACCGGTTGTTGCCTTATCCGTGGGGCGCCTATTGCGCCCGAACAAACCTACCGAGGCGAAGCAGTCCACTTATGAAAGCGGTAACGAACCTGTCGGGGACAGCCATATCCGGTTTAATATCCGCTACTATCTGTTTGCATTGATGTTCGTCATTTTTGACATTGAGACGGTCTTCCTTTATCCGTGGGCTGTCGCTTACAATCAATTGGGTCTGTTTGCGCTAGTGGAGATGTTTATTTTCGTAATCATGCTGGGTGTGGCTTTCCTGTATGCCTGGAAGAAGAAGGTGCTGAAGTGGAATTCAATCTAGAATCAATTTCACCTGAGGATCGCGAAGAACTGGAACGCAACGTGTTCTTTGTCACATTAGAGCAGCTTAAAGCCTGGGCCCGAAGTAACTCCCTGTGGCCGATGACGTTCGGACTCGCCTGTTGTGCAATTGAGATGATGGGCACGGGCGCTTCCCACTATGATCTGGACCGCTTCGGCGTCATGTTCCGTACCTCGCCGCGGCAATCCGATGTGATGATTGTAGCCGGTACGGTAACGAAGAAGATGGGTCCGTTGTTAAAGCGGCTCTATGACCAGATGCCCGAGCCGAAATGGGTAATTGCTATGGGTTCTTGCGCTACGGCAGGCGGTCCTTACATTAAATCCTATGCGGTAATTAAAGGCGTGGATCAGATCGTCCCGGTCGATGTCTATATTCCCGGATGCCCGCCTAATCCAGCCGCTTTAATCTACGGAATCAACAAGCTGCAAGAGAAAATACGCTACGAAGCCAAGACAGGGAAGAGGGTGACGGGCCGATGAGCGAGGTCGATAACAAGAATACCCCCGACATCATGGATTCCGCTCCGAACCCCGATAAAGAAGCTAAAGCCGCGGCGGCTGCTGAAGCCCGTGCCGCACGCGCCGCCGCCAGAGCGAAAGCATCGGAAGAGGAAACGCCTGCCGAGCCCAAACCTCCTTCACCCAATCAACCTCTGCTGGATCAACTGGCGGCCTTAATCCGGGCAGAGGTGGCACCGGGCGCGGTGGAGGAAGCTCATATCAACGAACTGGATCGTCATATCCCAACCTTAACGATCCATTCCGCCTTTTGGTACGAAACAGCCGAGCTTCTTAAATTCCATCCATCCTTGCAATTAACTTATCTGCGCAACCTATCCGGGGTGGATCATGAAACCCATCTGGAAGCCGTATATCACCTGATCTCCCTTGAGCATAAGCAGGATTATTGCTTTAAAGTAAGAACGGACCGGGAACAGCCATCTATTCCTTCGGTTACACCAATCTGGAGTACAGCGAACTGGAATGAAAGGGAGATCTACGACCTGCTCGGGATACAATTTCCCGGCCACCCGGATCTGCGCAGAATTATGATGTCCGATGACTGGGTGGGTCACCCGCTACGCAAAGATTATGAGCCGCTAGATCCGGAGGTGTAATCGCAGCTTGATACGTACAGAAGAATTGCTATTGAACGTCGGCCCCCAACATCCGAGCACACACGGTGTATTCCGGATTGTCGTTCAGCTTGACGGTGAGATCATCACAGCGGCCGACCCGGTCATGGGCTATCTGCACAGGGGAACGGAGAAGCTAGCCGAGAACTTGAGTTATACACAGATTATTCCGTATACGGATCGAATGGATTATGTGTCCGCCATGACGAACAATTATGTTCTGGTTCATGCAGTAGAGACGTTGATGGGTCTGGAAATCCCGGAACGAGCCGAGTACATGCGGTTGATCGTGATGGAATTGCAAAGGATCGCCAGCCACCTCGTCTGGTGGGGAACCTACTTGTTGGATATCGGGGCAATGAGCCCGTTCTTGTTCGCCTTTCGAGACAGGGAGATCATCATAGACTTGTTCAATGAACTCTGCGGGGCCCGGTTAACCTACAACTACATGCGTGTAGGCGGCGTGAAATGGGACGCGCCTGAAGGATGGCTCGAGAAGGTGAGGGACTTTATCCCTTACATGCGGGAGAAGCTGGAAGAATACAACAACCTGGTCAGCGGCAACGAGATTTTTCTGGCCCGGATCAAGGGAGTTGGCGCCTATGACGCGCAGACAGCCATTGATTACGGCTTGAGCGGAGCGAATCTTCGCTGCACCGGTGTGAAATGGGATGTGCGGAAGGACCAGCCTTACAGCATTTACGATCGGTTTGAATTCGACGTGCCGACAGGCGTCAACGGAGATTGCTACGACCGCTACCTCATCCGGCTGGAAGAGGTTCGTCAAAGCCTGCGCATTCTGGAGCAAGCGCTGGAGCAGATGCCTTCTTCAGGCGAGACGATGGGGAAAGTCCCGCGTGTCGTCCGCCCGCCCGCAGGAGAAGTCTATGCGCGCATTGAATCTCCCAGAGGGGAGATCGGCTGTCATATCGTCTCCAGGGGCAAGCAAGAGCCTTACAGGCTCAAGTTCCGCCGTCCCTCCTTCGTAAACCTGCAAATTCTGCCCAAGCTGCTGGTCGGTGAGACGATGACGAATTTAATTACCATTCTGGGCGGGATTGATATCGTCGTAGGCGAGGTGGACTGCTGATGATGAACGAGTTGCTACAGGGGCCGATGACATGGACGGTTTTCCTGCAATTGTTCCTGCTTAGCGCGTGCATGCTGGGTATAGTGCTCTTCTTTGTAACCTACGCCATCTATTTTGAACGCAAAATTCTGGGTTGGATGCAATTCCGCATTGGACCCAACCGTGTAGGCCCGCTCGGGCTGTTACAGTCGGTGGCCGATATCGCCAAACTCTTGATGAAAGAAGACACCGTGCCCAAGAAAGCGGACCGGTTCCTGTTCACGATCGCCCCGGCCATCGCGTTCATTCCGTCCTTCTCAATACTGGCTACGATACCGTATACGGAGACGCTTCATTTTGCTAATCTGGATGCGGGTGTACTCTATTATGTGGCGCTTTCGGGAATTTCAACAATCGGGATTGTAATTGCGGGCTGGGCGTCCAACAATAAATACTCCCTGCTCGGAGGCATGCGTTCCGCGGCCCAAATGATCAGCTACGAGGTCCCGCTGGTTATCTCAGTTACGGGTGTGATAATGCTGAGCGGCAGTATGAACCTGATGACCGTCGTTCAGCAGCAAGGCGATAACTTCTGGCAATGGAATGTGCTGCCGCAAATTATAGGCTTCGCTGTATTCGTGGTCGCCGGCATTTCCGAGCTGAACCGGACGCCGTTCGACCTGCCGGAGGCGGAATCCGAGCTTGTCGCGGGTTACCATGTCGAGTACAGCGGCTTTCGCTTCGCCTTCTTCATGTTGGCCGAGTACGTCTACGTATTCGCCATATCCGCACTGACGACGCTGTTGTTTCTGGGCGGATGGCAGGCGCCGCTCGCTTTCCTGGATTTCATCCCCGGGCTGATCTGGTTCCTGCTCAAATTCGCGGCTATCGTCTTTTTCCTGATCTGGCTGCGCGGCACTTTACCGAGAATTCGAGTCGATCAGCTGATGAGCATGGGGTGGAAGGTTCTTCTGCCGCTGTCCTTGCTGAATATTTTTGTAACGGCCGTATATATGGAATTGTTCATCAAATAGACGAACGGGAAGTGTTGAGATGAAGGGTATTATGAAAGGCATGGGCGTCACATTCAAAGCCATGACCCAGAAGAAAGTCACACACATGTACCCTGACGTGCCGCTGCAGATGCCGGACCGGTTCCGGGGTATTCAATATTTTGATCCGGAGAAATGTATCGTCTGCAATCAATGTGCGCGAATATGTCCGACCGATTGTATCACCTTGACAGGAAAAGCGAATCCCGACCCCGAGAAGAAGGGCAAGGTCATTGACACGTATGATATTAATTTTGAAATATGCATCTTATGCGATCTGTGCACTGAGGTATGTCCGACAGAGGCGATTGTAATGACGAATAACTTCGAGTTAAGCGCGTACAGCCGGGATGATCTGTTCAAAAATATGGCGTGGCTCAGCGAAAACGATCAGTTCATCCGTAAGGAGAATAATTCAGCGCTCCCGAAGGGAGGGGCCAAGTCAACATGATGTCCGGCGAATTTATGGTCTTTACGTTCATCGCGGTTTGCGTGATTACAGGTGCGGTGCTGATGGTCAGCTTGGATAAAGTCGTACACTCGGTGGTCGCATTGGCGTTTACCTTTATCGGGTTGGCGGGTTTGTATCTGCTGCTTTCCGCGGAGTTTGTGGCGTTTGTGCAAATCCTGATCTATGCCGGAGCGATTACGATTCTGATGATCTTTGGCATTATGATGACGAAGCATAGCGAAGACGGCAAGGAACCGCACCGTCCGTGGCATCAAGCGCTGCTGTTCATCGGAGTTGTCGCGCTGTTCGGCATCTTGTTCTTCGCGATTCGGGATGCTGTATTTCCGGCAAGCGAGGCGCTTCAGGCAGGAGAAGATCATGTGCTCGAGATCGGCAAGCTTCTTTATACGGAGCAAGTGCTGCCGTTCGAATTGGTGTCGGTGCTGCTGACAGTAGCGTTCATCGGGGCGATTGTTCTGGCCAAAAGGGAGGAGGAGTAACATGACCGGTATGCTTGCCTCCTACCTCATCCTGGCTGCTGTATTGTTCTGCCTGGGGCTATACGGGGCGTTATCCAAGTCCAATGCCGTCATCGTTCTGCTTTCGGTGGAATTAATGTTGAACGCCGTAAACCTGAACCTGATCGCCTTTGCCAAATACGGTGTCGGTCCGTCGCTCACGGGGCAGATCTTCTCTTTATTCACGATGGCTGTGGCCGCCGCGGAGGTTGCCGTGGGCATAGCCATTCTTATCGCGCTGTATCGCCGCAAAGGCACGGTGGATGTGACGGAAATGGACGAAATGAAGCATTGAAGCATCGAAGCGTCGAAGCATTAAGAAGCACTACTTAGGAGGAAACTCATGTCTTACTCCCAAACCGCCTGGATCATTCCTTTGCTGCCCCTGGTCTCTTTCACCTTGCTATTAGCTTTCGGCAGGCAAATGAAGGAAGCGGGCGCCTGGATCAGCACACTCTTGACCGGCATGTCCTTTGTATGGGCTGTCCTCACGCTGGTTGCGCGTTTAGGCAAGCCGGTTAGTGATTACGCATGGTCGTATAACTGGCTGCAGCTGGAGGATACGGCGCTCAGCATGGGCTACGAACTCACGAATCTCAACAGCTGGATGATGGTGGTCGTAACCTTTGTCAGCTTGCTGGTAAATCTGTATTCCAAAGGATATATGCATGGCGATGAACGCATTACGGTGTTCTACGGCTATGTATCCCTGTTCACCTTTTCAATGCTCGGACTGGTGCTTTCCCAGAATTTATTGCAGCTATACGTGTTCTGGGAGCTTGTCGGCGTCTGTTCATTCTTGTTGGTGGGGTTCTGGTTCTTCAAGCCGGAAGCGAAAGCTGCGGCCAAGAAAGCCTTCATCGTCACTCGGATCGGCGACGTGGGATTATTTCTGGCGATACTGATTCTCTTCTGGCAGATGCCCGGACATGCGCTGGATTTCACCTCTATACATAACGCTTTCACAGGTAATGAAATCACACCGGGCTGGACCACGCTGATTGCGATTCTGATCTTTATCGGCGCCATCGGCAAATCAGGCCAATTCCCGCTCCATACCTGGCTGCCCGATGCGATGGAAGGACCGACGCCGATCTCGGCGCTGATCCACGCGGCGACCATGGTTGCGGCCGGCGTATACTTGATCGTGCGAACCTACGACATCTTTGCCGCATCTCCGGATGCGCTCTTGGTTGTCGCACTCGTCGGCGCGTTCACAGCCGTATTTGCCGCCACGATCGGCATGGCGCAGCACGACATCAAGCGCATTCTGGCTTATTCCACCGTCAGTCAGCTGGGATATATGATGATGGCGCTTGGGCTGGGCTCCGTATCGGCGGGCATGTTCCATCTGACGACACACGCCTTTTTTAAAGCGCTGCTGTTCCTCGGCGCAGGTTCGGTCATTCACGCGTTACACCGTCAGGATATCCGCGAAATGGGCGGTCTTGCATCCAAAATGAAGATCACGGCGGTCACCTTCGCCATTGGGGCTTTGGCGCTTTCCGGCATCCCGCCGTTTTCGGGCTTCTGGTCCAAGGACGCCATCCTGACTGTGGCTTATGAAGAGAATAAGTTACTGTTCGGGATCGGGTTAATTACAGCCTTCTTTACCGCATTCTACATGGCGCGGTTGTACTTCCTGGTGTTCGGCGGCAAGAGGAGCGGGCCAACCCGGAACGGACACCAAGAACATGTGCATGAATCGCCTCCTGTCATGACTTTGCCGCTGATCCTGCTTGCTGTTCCCGCGGTTCTGGCTGGCTTCCTCTCCACGCCGTGGAACGGTTGGTTCGGCGAATGGCTGACCGGTCTGCCTGCGGAAGAACACGCGAATCTGATCGTGATGGTTCTGTCGGCATTAGCAGGCATCGGCGGGATCATACTTGGGTATCTGATGTATGAGAAAGGCAGCGTTCCCGCAGATATCGTGTCTCGCCAAGTCCCTTGGTTAGCACGCTTAACGGAGCGGAAGTACTATATCGACGAGCTGTATGACCGCATAATCGTCGCGCCGCTTCGCGGGTTGGGGCATGTATTGCAGGTACTGGACGATGTTGTGATTGGCGGCATCGTTCGCATGAGTGCCAGAGCCGCTGTGGGACTTGGTCGAAACGGCGTCAAGCTGCAGAACGGCCAGGTGCAGACCTACGGTCTGGTCAGTTTACTGGGGTTTGTCCTCTTCGTGATCTTGCTAGTAGGAAGGAGGTATGGGTAGATGCTGAATCAAGCGTGGCCGCTGTTATCCCTCATTACATTCTCGCCGCTGATCGGCATCCTCCTGATAGCCTTCCTGTCGCAAACGAAGGGCAAATGGATTCGGATCATCGCCGTTTCCGCCGCCGCGCTTCCTTTGTTGGGATCCGCCTGGCTGTACGGTCATTTCAGTCATATAGCCGAGGGGCCTCAATTTATGGAGTCCTATGCGTTCCTGCAAATCCCGTTGAGTCAGGAATCGGAGATGCTGAGTCAGTACACGTCGTACTTTTACCAGTTTAACTATACGATGGCGGTGGATGGTCTATCCCTGCCGCTGGTGTTTCTGACTTCACTCATTGCCTTTATGGCGGTCATGGCCTCCCTGACAATCCGCAAGCGCTTGAAGTCCTTTTATATCCTCTTTCTGTTGTTGGAGATCGGGATGCTCGGGGTATTCATGGCTCGGGATCTGATTCTGTTCTTCCTCTTCTTTGAGATCACGCTTGTGGCGATGTTTTTCCTGGTCGGCATATGGGGCTATGTCCATCGGGAAAAAGCCGCAAATCAGTTTCTGATTTACAACGGGATTGGCTCAGCCGTCATGCTTCTGGCATTTATTCTTTTAATTACGACGGCAGGCTTTACGATGAACCAAGTCAATGATACGACCGCGAGCATCTCCTATAGCGGGGACATCGGAACGATTATGGAGCATCTTAGAGACCCTCAGGCACCGGTCAATCAAGATCCGGGGGATCAGGGCGCGGGCGCGGTGCCTTTCTTTTTGTCTGAGGGGATGCGGGGGATGATCTTCTTCTTGCTGTTGATCGCTTTCGGCATTAAACTGCCGGTGTTCCCGTTCCACACTTGGATGTTGAAAGTTCATACGGAAGCGCCGACATCCATTGTCATGATTCACTCGGGCATTCTGCTGAAAATGGGAGCTTACGGTCTGATACGGTTTGGGGCCGGATTTTTCCCGGATCAAGCGGAACGTTGGGCGTGGGTGATTGCGGGGCTCGGGGTCATTAATATTCTGTACGGAGCAGTCCTTGCATTAGTCCAAAATGAATTCAAACTGCTCCTCGCCTACTCCAGTATCAGTCATATGGGCATCGTGCTCCTGGGAATCGCCGCGATGAATCCCGTTGGGCTTCAGGGCGCGGTCTATCAGATGATATCCCATGGCTTGATATCCGCACTGCTCTTCCTGATTGTAGGCAGCATCTATGAGCGTACACAAACAACGGAGTTAGATCGGCTTGGCGGGCTGGCCGCCAATCTTCCTTTCATCTCCGGCATCTTGCTTTTCGCGGGGCTGGCGTCGATTGGGTTGCCGGGACTTTCCGGATTTATCGGGGAGTTGCTGTCGTTCATCGGGTTGTTTAAATCCATGCCTGTTCTCACCGCGGTGGGAACGCTGGGGATCATTCTGGGGGCCGTTTATATGCTGCGGGGCGTGCTGAGTATTACGTACGGTACTTCTCTGTTTGCGGAGCGCGATCTGCGTGACGCCCGGTTCATGGAAGCTTTGCCTATGGTCACCTTGGTGGCATTCATTCTGCTGCTGGGTATTTATCCATCCCTTATTACCGAACCCATGCAGCAAACCTTCGGTCCGTTGCTCCACGCGGCGGCTGCGAAGATAGGAGGTTAGCGAAAGTGGATACGCTGCAGTCTGTTCCGAACTTATCATTCACCGACCTGACTAACATGCAGTACTTAGTGCCCGAATTGGTTATTGTTATCATGATGTTTGTTCTTATTGTGCTGGACTTACTCCTTCCCAAATCCGTGCACCGGTCGATCATCGGCTGGTTGACGGTGGCGGCACTCATTACCGCGGCCGGGTTTGTTGTCCGCGATCTGGGATGGGGCGCAAGCGAACCGATTACGTTCATTCGGAATACGTACCGTATCGATGATTTTGCCAACTTGTTCAAAATAATTTTCCTGAGCTCTGCCGCACTGATTGTGTTCATGAGTCTGGGTTCGGTTTCCGATGAGGAAATTCCGCAGCAAGCGGAAATGTATTATCTGTTTCTTCCGGCCACCCTGGGTGCGATGGTTGTTGCTTCCTCCGGCGACTTGATTACGCTATTCATCGGGTTGGAGTTGATGAGTGTTACGACATATATTCTGGTCGGCATTCGTAAGAGCCGCATGCAATCAACGGAGGGCGCGTTTAAATACGTTGTACTAAGCGGGATTTCCTCGGCATTCTTGCTGTATGGGATGTCCTTTCTGTACGGAATGACGGGGACAACGGATCTCGCTCTGCTAAGACAAGGCTTGATGGCGGGCTTTGAACAATTTGATTTGTTGATTTATATCAGCTTCTTTCTCATGTTGGTCGGGATTGCTTTCAAAATCGCCGCGGCCCCGTTCCACACTTGGGCCGCCGATGTGTACCAGGGAGCGCCGATTCCTGTTGCCGCGTTTCTGGCGGTCGTCTCCAAGGGGGCGGGCATCGCGTTGCTTTACCGATTAATCTATAATGTTTTCTATGGTGTGGGTTCCGAGGCGGTGCTGTTTCATGACGATGTTTTTCTGGCGCTGTCTGTACTTGCGGCTGCCGCGATGATCTTCGGGAACACACTGGCTTTGAGACAGCGCAATACGAAGAGGCTGTTGGCCTTCTCAGGCATTGCGAACAGCGGGTATTTGCTTGTGCCGATCAGTTTGCCGTTTACGATCGTTCATTTCGATGTTTTCTCTGAAGGTATGTATTATCTGATTGCGTATGCGCTGATGAATATCGGAGCCTTCGCTGTGATAACAGCAGTGAATAAAGCCTCGGGACATGAAGAGCTCAGCGGCTTTGCTGGACTGTACTACCGTGCCCCTTCAACCGCATTGGCAATGGTGGCCTTGGTATTGTCTTTGGCCGGATTACCTCTCACGGGCGGTTTTATGGGTAAACTCTATATCCTGCTTGGCACCATGTCGACACATCAGTACTGGCTCGGTGCCGTGATGATCCTGACCAGTGTAATTTCATACTATTACTATTTCGGCATCATTCGCCAAATGTTCATGCGTTCCGGGCCGGAAGCCGTGCTGATTATGGCTATGCCGCTGCGGCTCACGATTTGGTTCTGCGCCGCGGGCTCGGTTATACTGGGCTTTTTTCCAGGGCGGATTATAGACGGTATCCGTCAGCTATTCAGTATAAGCTCGGATCTATTGTTCAAAATCAGTACTTAAGTACGAGGTGAGCTACATGAAAATAATCGCCCTATATGCGGGAGGACCCCGTATTACCCATACAAAGACAACGGAGTTACACTCCGGGATCTCTAAGCAAACAACATCCCGGCTGCAAGTAACCAAAGAAACGATTCAAGGTGACGGGGTAGCGCTTACCGCCTATCATGGAGGGCCAGACCGTGTAGTATGTTTCTATTCCCGGGAGCATTACGGAACATGGGAAGCGGAGTATGGAAAGCAGATGCAGGCACCGGGCGTCGGCGAGAACCTGCTAACCGAGGGAATGCTTGAATCGGATGTCTGTATCGGAGATGTGTACCAGATCGGCAACACTATGCTGCAAGTGACGCAGGGACGGGTTCCTTGTGACACGATATCCAAATACAATGAGATGCCTAACTTGCATTTGCGATTCGCGGAAACCGGCTGGACGGGATACTTTATGAGGGTGCTGAGCGAAGGGGAGATTACTTTGGAATCCCGGGTAACACTTTTGGAGAGGAATCCGAATGCCTGTTCCGTGTTGGAGGCGAATCGAATCTTTTTTCATGAGAAGAAGAATGCGGATTCCATGCAAAGGCTTCTCTGTTCTAATGGTTTGGCCAAGGTTTGGCAAGATCGAATAGAGGAACGTTTGCTGGAATTATAACAAAAACCATGCGATGTAAACCAATATATCCAGAAGAGCAGGCCAAAAAGGTTCTGCTCTTTCACATTTTACTGAAAAAATGCAAGAAATGGGACTTTTGACTCCTTTCCATGAAGCGGAAAGCATCTTATCATTTTCAAGGGGAGTTTTCATTCGACAGATTCCCCGGGAAATAGACAAAGATGGGACAAATAGTCCCATTGATTATTTCTTGCCTGATTCAGATGCCATAGTCCGGTTTAAAATTAGAATGGAAAAAGGCACCACCACTCCTTCTCACGAAGGTCCTTAGTCCTTGACCGGATGATGGAGACCATAATTTAGGGTGATTAGATTCAAACGTTTCGCACCTCCGTTGATTTATGAGATAATATTCACAAAGTCTACGGCAGGAGTGTGAAATAGAATGGATCCTTCAACACCAACAACTCTGGTATCATCAATTGGGTTGAGCGGCGTAATCAATATCACGGTTGTGTTGGTATGTATTATTTTGGCATGGTGGTCGCTGCAGAAGTTTCGGTTTGATGTATTGATGCGGGAACCCCGCAGTCCGCAAGGAAAAGTGTTGCACGTATTTCTGTCCGTCGTCATCGGCTATCAGGTGGCTAAGTTTATTTTTGACTATGTGATCTGGGCGAGAATGATGAAATATATCGCAATTTGACGACAGAATATGGAATAAGCCTTCTTCGTAATGCGAACAATGAATAACAACCGTACCAAACGGGGGTCGGCTTACGAACGTTATTAGAGTGACTGTCATGGGATTGCCACAATATAACGCTTGTACGCGGGCCTGAAGCGAGGTACACTCGAGAGTGGAGCTTAAGTTATGACTACAAAATTAGACATATTTCATCAGAATATGCGCGGAGGGAACCAAGCATGAGTAAATTTATCGTCCGCGGCGGAAAACGTCTGACCGGAACCGTTAAAGTAAGTGGAGCCAAGAACTCCGTACTTCCGATCATTGCTGCCTCGATCTTAGGAGAAGAGGGAGTCAGCGTTATCCACGATGCCCCCCCACTTGACGATGTATTGACAATTAATCAGTTACTTGAAACGTTAGGAATCACAATTGAATATGCCAATGAAACGATTCGCGTTCATGCCAATCGTGAAATAAAGACAGAAGCTTCTTATGAGCTTGTTCGCAAAATGAGAGCCTCATTCTTAGTCATGGGTCCTCTCCTTGCCCGTCAAGGACATGCAAGAATCGCTTTGCCTGGCGGATGCGCGATCGGCACAAGACCGATTGACCAGCATTTGAAGGGTTTTGAAGCGCTGGGTGCCGAAATCGGTCTGGGTCAAGGTTACATTGAAGCCAAAGTCAACGGCCGCTTGAAAGGCGCTAAGATTTATCTGGATTTCGCGAGTGTCGGAGCGACCCAGAATATTATGATGGCCGCTACATTGGCTCAAGGCACTACGACTATTGAGAATGCCGCTAAAGAACCGGAAATTGTGGATCTGGCGAATTACCTCAATGCGATGGGCGCTGTCGTACGCGGAGCAGGAACAGGCGTGATCCGGATCGAAGGTGTCGAGAAGCTTCGCGGCGCGAACCACACCGTCATTCCGGACCGTGTCGAAGCGGGAACGTATATGATCGCCGGAGCCATCACAGGCGGAGATATCTACGTGGAAGGCGCAATTGCCGATCACCTGACACCTGTCATTGCCAAGATGGAAGAAATGGGAGTAACGGTCATTCCGGATGAGAATGGGATTCGGGTGTTAGCAGATCGTCCGTTGCGCGCGGTAGACGTTAAGACTCTTCCGTACCCGGGCTTCCCGACGGATATGCAATCCCAGATGATGGCGTTGCTTATGGTATCCGAAGGAACCAGCATTATGACGGAGACGGTATTCGAGAACCGGTACATGCACGTGCCTGAGTTCGAGAATATGCGCGGATCCATCAAAGTGGACGGCAGAACCGCGATTGTCAGCGGAGGCACGAAACTGGTCGGAGCCAAAGTGGTGGCAACCGACTTGCGCGCCGGCGCGGCCTTGATCCTTGCGGGTCTTGTAGCGGACGGCGAAACCGAAGTTGGCGGCACGCATCATATTGACCGGGGCTACGTGAACCTGGCCTACAAGTTCAAGCAACTTGGCGCGGACGTAAACCGGATTGAACCGGAACGGAACTATCAAGAAGAAGCACCGATGTACGCTGAAGTTCAATCTTCTTTAGCATAATACGAATTTATTCAGCCGGTCCCTTGGGGACCGGTTTTTCTCTATTCCTCGAAAGTGAAGTTTCCATAAGCGGATTCTATACCTCAGGTCCTGTAAGGAACTCCAGAGGCCTTATTTAGACTAATAACGATTCACTGCCACTTTAACGAACCCCAGACACTCTATTTAACTACATTACTTGAATTCTCTCGGCTTTTTGACACAATAGCACCTCCTCAGTTCCTTACAACTGAAACGTTACGAAAATTGATCGTTTAGCGTCATCTGAGTTCGTTAAACTTTTGTGGCAAAAACTATGGCTATATAAATTAGATTTTTTGGACAATCTCCGTGAAGAGGTCATTTCTTCAGCGATTCTATCATAAGTTAAGGTACAACTCTTAAATCTGATAGTCTGCGCCGCTGCGCCACGGAGGATCATGGATGAAGAATAGACTTTACAAACGATCAACTTACGCCCAAGGCTTTCGTCCCCGGACCGCGTTTTCCTTGCGAAAGTACAAGCTTGCCCTGTTGGCCGCCGTGTGGCTCGCTTCCGGGATGACCGTAATCGTTGGGCTGCCTTGGATTCTAGTACAGCAACAAGAGAGGCTGGAACCCTCTGGAACCACATCGAATCAGACGACGAATGTACCTAAGACGGCGAAACCGACTACACTTGAACCCACAGTCCCTGTCTATCTCACCGAGCAAAAAAAAATCGCCGAACTTCCGCTAGAGACATACATCGAGGGCGTGGTTGCCGCGGAGATGCCGGTTGCTTTTGAAATGGAAGCTTTGAAAGCTCAGGCGATCGCCGCCCGCACTTATATTGTAAGAAGGGTAAGAGCGGGGGATCATTCAGGCGTACCTGTGAAAGAGGCGATCGTGACCGATAAGGTCAATCATCAAGCCTACAAAACAGATGAAGATCTCCGCCGGCAATGGGGACTTGCCTATGAACGCAATCAAGAGAAAATTCGACAAGCCGTAGAGGAAACGGCAGGGGAGATCATCCTCTACAAGGGGCAGCCCATACATGCTCTGTACTTTTCTACAAGCAACGGTTATACCGAGAATGCGGAGGATTATTGGGGCGCTCCGGTGGCCTACCTGAAGAGCGTCCCGAGCCCCTGGGATACAGCGATTTCTCCCAAATATAAAGAAACAGTCGTGATGGATTACCGAACCTTTTTGCGCAAACTGGGTATAGGGAATGTATCTGCACTCAGCACCAAGAGTCCATTCATTAGAGTGTTAGAGCGGACAGAAGGTCGCCGCATCGCGAAAATTCGCATCGGTAGTCAGATTCTCACAGGCAAGGAAGTGCGAGAGAAACTGGATTTGCGATCCTCTCAATTCATCTGGACCATCAAAGGAACTCAGATTGAAATCACCACATTCGGATATGGTCACGGCGTGGGGATGAGTCAATGGGGTGCGAACGGCTTGGCCAAAATGGGGAAAAGTGCGAATGAGATCCTAACAACCTATTACAGCGGGGTTGAAATCAGGTCTCTATGAATTTCAATAAAAATTCTATCACCTCACGTATAAAAGAGATTCTCGTGGCAACAATGGTTGTTGAGGTGATAGAAATGAACAATGACAAAAACAAAGATTTACTGCAAGACGAAGCTCCTAAAACCAACGAAGGAGCCGTAGTACAAGCTTCAAGATGGAACAAGCTAGCGGCAAAGAAATGGATATTCCCAGCGACGTACATGGCAGCGGCGGCAATTATTCTAACGTTAATGTGGGTCTACCAGGGCGGAGACAACAAGTCTCTTACGAAAGACGACCTGGGGATTACACAGACGGAAGGAAAGATTGACGAAGAAGGCAATGCTGTTCCCGTAACCGCCGTGGCTGAACCGTTAGGGTATCCTGTCGCAGATCCGACAGCGCTGGAAGTTAAGAAGCCTTTCTATGAACAAGATGCTTCAGCTGAAGTAAAGCAAGCGGCCGTAGTAGAGTACGATGATACGTACACGTTACATATGGGCGTAGATTACTCCGCGGCAGACGACAAACCGTTTGATGTGCTGGCTGCGCTGACAGGTAAAGTGACTCGCTCCGAGAAACACCCGTTGTTAGGTCACTTGGTTGAAATTACGTCGGAAGGCGGCTTGAAAACCGTTTACCAAAGTTTGTCGGACGTAACCGTTAAAGCGGAACAACAAGTGAAAAAGGGCGATGTCATCGCCAAGGCGGGACGCAATGAACTGGAGAAGGACCTAGGCGTTCATGTCCATTTCGAAGTGCGCGAGAACGATAAAGCCGTGAATCCGGACACTTTGTTTGAAGCCAAACAGGAAAACGAAGATCAATAATATTTCCCGCGAAATAACCGGTGAAATATAGGTTAGAAGCAGGCAGGCCAAGGGCCGGTCTGCTTTTTTTTGACCCCGATAAATGCTGCTAAGGCCGCTCGTCCCAAAAATAATTCGCTGTAAAAAGGCTTGTCAGGCTTGGAAACAAAGAATATAACGTTATGCCCCTCATATAATGTACCAATCTATCTTCGAGTTAGGGAGGCGAGGGGCGTGCACGATTACATCAAGGAACGGACCATTAAGATCGGTCGTTGTATTGTGGAAACGAAGAACACGGTTCGAACGATTGCGAAAGAATTTGGGGTTTCCAAGAGCACGGTTCACAAAGACCTGACGGAAAGACTCCCGGAAATCAACCCGGATCTGGCTAACCAGGTCAAGACCATCCTCGAATATCACAAATCCATACGTCATCTTCGCGGCGGCGAAGCCACCAAAATCAAGTATAAGAAGACGACACCAAAGAAGAAAGAGGCGGTATTTGCCCGGACATAACCCCTTGAATTGGTATAGTTTTCCCGCGCCCTGCATGATTTTTCATGAAAAAGTTAAATTTAAATTAAAGGATTTTTAACTTTTACAGCGAATAGACCTATAATTATATATTCAGCACCACGGGTCTCTTTTTGAGGGAATTAGGGAGGATTACAAGCGGTATGTTCAGCAAAGACATCGGGATTGATCTGGGAACGGCTAATGTTTTAATTCATGTTAAAGGCAAAGGTGTCGTGTTGGATGAACCGTCCGTAGTCGCCATTGAAAGCGATACGAAACGCGTGCTCGCCGTTGGTGACGAAGCCCGCCGTATGGTGGGCCGTACGCCCGGCAACATTGTGGCGATCCGTCCGCTTCGGGACGGCGTCATTGCCGATTTCGAAATTACGGAAATGATGCTTAAGCATTTCATTAACCGGGTTGGCGGGAAGCGGTGGTACAGCCATCCGCGCATTCTGATCTGCGCCCCGACGGATATTACATCGGTTGAGCAGAAGGCGATTCGCGAGGCCGCGGAACGAAGCGGCGCAAGGGAAGTGTTCATGGAAGAAGAGCCTAAAGCGGCGGCCATCGGGGCCGGCATGGACATCTTCCAGCCGAGCGGCAATATGGTGGTGGATATTGGCGGAGGAACGACGGATGTAGCCGTGTTATCCATGGGCGACGTCGTCACCTCCTCTTCTATTAAAGTGGCGGGGGACAAGTTCGACGCGGCCATTACAAGATATATCAAGAATAAATATAAATTGTTGATCGGTGAGCGGACTTCGGAAGAAATCAAAATCCGGATCGGCTCTGTATACGGCAGCGGACAAGAGAATCAGATGGATATTCGGGGAAGGGACATGGTGACGGGATTGCCCATCACGGTTACGATCCACTCCGGCGAGATCCGCGAGGCGTTGTCCGACCCGGTGGCGATGATTGTCGCAGCCGCGAAATCCGTTCTTGAACGCACACCGCCGGAGCTGTCAGCGGATATTATCGATCGTGGCGTCATTGTAACAGGCGGAGGCGCGCTGTTGCACGGCCTGGATCAATTAATGTCGGACGAGCTCCGGGTGCCTGTGCTGATTGCCGAGGATCCGATGCATTGCGTGGTCAAGGGGACCGGCGTTATGCTTGATAACCTCGACAAGATGAGCAAGCGTAAACTCAGCTAAACTTTGTCAGAAGGCATACCGATATTATAGATAAAGATATACGAGGATCGGGGAAACCCGGTCTTGGTTTCGCTTAAGGAGGTATCTTTCATGTTAAGAGGACTTTACACCGCGGCCGCGGGTATGATCGCACAGCAACGCAGGCATGATACGGTTACGAATAATATAGCTAATGTGAATACACCCGGATTTAAACAGGATCAAGCCGTGAACCGGTCTTTCCCTGAGATGTTGATTGCTCTTACCGGCGGAGATGCGAATCCGGCATCGCCCAAGATCGGTCGCCTGAATAGCGGCGTATTGGCGGAAGAGCCTGTCACGCTGCACTTGCAAGGGGATTTACAAGAAACCAGGAATGCGGGTGATTTCGCGCTCGTTTCAAATATACAGGTAGACGGCATGAACTTTGACGCCGGAGGTAAATTTGTAAGTCCGGACGGACAAGTTTCATACCAGCCGCAGGCTTACTTCACCGTGCAGAATGCCGATGGCGAACTTAGGTATACGCGTAACGGGAAGTTTGTTGTCGGCAACGGCGGCGAGCTTCTGACCACAGACGGCTCCCGTGTGCTTGGAGCGAACGGTCAGCCGATTCAACTGGATCGTCCGTTAACGGATTACAGAGTGATGGAGAACGGTCAATTCGCGGATGCTCGTACAGGAGATGCCTTTGCGCAGCAACTGTTGATTTCGCGAGTTGAGAACCCGTATGACTTGGTGCGCGAAGGCGATGGAAACTTCCGTTTAACAGGTGATGCGCAGGCGGCGGCTCTCGCCCAAGGGGATCAAGTCCAGCTTCGTCAAGGCTTTGTGGAGCGCTCGAATGTGGACGCCGCCACGGCGATGGTTGACCTGATGACAGCGCAACGCGCTTATGAAGCCAATCAGAAGATGATTCAGTATTACGATCGCAGCATGGAGAAGGCCGTCACGGAAATCGGCCGCGTCTAAGCTAGAGTGAAGCAGGAGGACATAAGATGAACCGATCGATGATCACAGCCGGGATTTCCATGCAGGGTCTGCAACAGAAGCTGGATTTGATGGCGAATAACATTGCGAATGTAAATACAGTAGGATATAAGAAACAGGAAGCATCCTTTCAGGATGTCCTGACGAATACGATACAACAACAGCCTAAATTCAACGCTCCGGGCAGGTTATCTCCATTAGGATACACTCAAGGATGGGGCTCTTATCTTGCGAACATCCAGACGAACTATACGCAAGGACCTTTGAAAGAATCGGGAAGCCCTCTGGACTTTGCCATCCAAGGGGATGCCTTGTTTGAGGTCGGTGTGGCCGAGACGGATGAGAACGGGACAGCGGCTTTACGCACTGCGTATACCCGCGGCGGCAATTTTCAACTGACGACGTTGCCGAATCAGCCCGGAAGCTTTCTGAGTACGCAAGACGGATATATGGTAATGGGTGTGCAGGCAGGCAGAGTTCAGCCCATCCGAATACCGGAAGGTCATGGCTTTGCGGTTGATGCCGAAGGAAATATTACAACTACCAATTTGAACATCCCAGGCGCAAGACCTGTGGCTGCCGGGCGAATTCAGCTGGTTCAGGCCACACAGCCGGAGATGCTGCAGAACATCGGCAACAATCTGTACGGTCTGAAGGACGGCGCCGCGGCGAGTGCCGTAACCCCGCTAGTGCTGAACGCCAACAACCCAAGACCCGGACAACCTGCGATCCGTCAAGGCTTCCTGGAGCAATCGAATGTGGACTTGGCGGACGAGATGAGTGAATTAATGGTTGTGCAACGGGCATTTCAATTGAATTCGCGGGCTTTAAGCTCAAGCGATTCGATGGCGGGTTTAGCGAACAATCTTCGCGGTTAATGAAGAGAAGTGAGGGCGATACCTATGAATGACCAACAGAACCAATCGAAGTCGGGTAAGCCCAAGTGGTTGCGTGTGGTACTGCGTATTTCACGTTTCCTGCTAGTCCCTGTTCTGGGTGTGCTCGCACTCCTGACAGGTTTATTGGCCGGCTTTGTCTATATCGGAGGACAGCCTATGTCCGAAGCTTTGCAGTGGAACACATGGCGGCATGTGTTTGATCTGGTATTCAAAGCAACATAACTCCCTTAGGGGAGTTTTATTTATGACGTGGGTCGATGTATAATGGATGGGACGAGTATGGATTCGATTGTGAAAAAAGAGTTTATCCACGCGTGTCTCACCGTGAATAAACTCTCTTATATGAACCTTCACTGCTGCAGGCCATGAAGGACATATGTAGTTTTCAACAAGCTGAGAAAATTATGCAAACAAATTGGCGGTGGGCATCAGCTTACGCCCGAATGAGAGGTAATGGCCATGACGATGCTTGATATTAAACAGATTCAAGAAATTATTCCTCACCGCTATCCATTTTTATTAATTGACCGAATTCTTGAAGTGGAAGACGGCAAACGGGCCGTAGGTCTCAAAAATGTAACGATGAACGAACCCTTCTTTGAGGGGCACTTCCCGAATTATCCGGTTATGCCCGGGGTACTAATCCTGGAGGCTCTGGCGCAAGTCGGCGCCGTGGCTATACTTAAACTAGAAGAGAACCGAGGCAAACTGGGCATGTTCGCGGGCGTGGACAATTTCCGTTGGCGCGGGCAGGTTGTGCCCGGGGATACGCTGATCCTTGAAGTTACGATGACCCGTCTGAAAGGGCCGATCGGCAAGGCGCAAGGCATCGCCAAGGTCGGCGATACCGTTGTGGCCGAAGGAGAGCTCATGTTTGCCCTGGTTGATCCCAAAAAAAATAGAGACAATGGAAGAGAGGAACCTTCATGACTCAAACGACTCGTAAGGCTTCAGAAATTTTCACGCAATGGTTGCAAGATGAACTTATCGATGAGACGACCAAAGAGGAACTTCGCTCCATTGAAGGACAGGACAAGGAAGTGGAGGACCGCTTCTACAAAGATCTGGCATTCGGTACCGGCGGCCTTCGCGGTGTGGTGGGAGCCGGAACGAACCGCATGAACGTCTATACTGTCGGACGCGCGACACAAGGCTTTGCCGAATACTTAACCGAACGTCACCCTGACGGTGCCTCGGCGGTCATTGCATACGATTCCAGAAAATTCTCACCCGAATTCTCTTTGGAAGCAGCCTTGGTTCTGGCCGGTAACGGCGTGAAGACCTATGTGTTTGAATCCTTGAGACCGACACCGGAATTATCGTTTGCCGTGCGGGAACTGAAAGCTTCCGCCGGTATCGTGGTTACGGCAAGTCATAACCCTCCTGAATATAACGGCTACAAGGTCTATGGCGAAGACGGATGCCAATTGGTACCTGAATTCGCGGAACAGGTTATTTCCCGAATTAACAGCATTGATTCCCTGAACCGCATCGCAAAGCTTACTCGCGAAGAAGCGGAGAGCCAAGGCTTGCTGGTTTGGATCGGCGCTGATGTGGACAAACGTTACATTGATACGATTACAGCGGTCAGCCGGAATAAAGAGTTAATCCAACAACGTATGGGATCCGATTTCTCCATCGTGTTCTCTCCGTTACACGGAGCAGGCAATGAATCGGTACGTGCCGCGCTTAGCGAAATCGGCTTTAAGAACGTGCATGTGGTAGCTGAGCAAGAGCGGCCTGACGGCAATTTCAGCACCGTCAAATCGCCGAATCCGGAAGAGCGCGAAGCTTTCACGCTGGCGATTCAACTGGCGGAGAAGGTGGATGCCGACATTATTATCGGCACAGACCCGGACTGTGACCGGATGGGCGCTGTGGTGAAGAACCCGAAGGGGGAATACTTCGTATTATCCGGTAATCAATCGGGAGCGATTATGGTCCACTACTTGCTGAATTCATTGAAAGAACGCAATGAAATGCCGGCGAACGGTGTTGTCATCAAGACGATCGTCACCAGTGAGATGGGAGCGACTATTGCTCAGCATCACGGTGCTTCTGTCATCAACACGCTAACGGGATTCAAATATATCGGCGAGAAAATGACGGAGTTCGAAGCGACGAAACAATATGAATTCCTGTTCGGCTATGAAGAAAGCTACGGATACCTAGCCGGTACATACGCGAGAGATAAAGACGCGGTCATTGCTTCGATGTTGATTTGCGAGGCGGCAGCGTACTACAAAGCACAAGGAAAAACACTCTATGACGTGTTGCAAGAGCTGTATGAGCAATTCGGTTACTTCCTGGAAAGCCTGGAATCCAGAACGCTCAAGGGAAAAGACGGCGTAGAGCAAATCAACGCGATCATGAGTGACTGGCGGAATAACGCGCCTTCCGAAATTGGAGGCATTGCGGTTACGGAAGTTCTTGATTACGAACTGGGCTTAGATGAGCTGCCGAAAGAGAATGTCTTGAAATACAAGCTGGCGGACGGATCATGGTTTTGCTTACGTCCTTCAGGTACGGAACCGAAAATTAAAGTGTATTTCGCGGTACAAGGTCATACCGGCGAGGAAGCGGCCGCTCGGCTCAGCAGCTTAACGGCCGCGGTTATGTCCCGTGTAGACGGATAAAGATAAATAGAAAACCTCTTCGAAATCATGATTTCGAAGAGGTTTCACAATTTAGACGGGAGTGAGAGGGAATTGCTTCGTACCTTACTGGGGTGGAACGATAAGTTCGAGAAAGTGTTATGGATACTGGTGATCTTGGGGATTGTGGCATCGTTGCCGATCGCTTATCAACGGGTACAGACCGAACGTTCCTCCAAGAATGTGGAGATGGTGTTCGATTACAGAGATTTAGCGGATATGGCGGCTGTTAAGCTGAATCCTCAAGCTTACATTCAGGAACATCTGAAGAACTTGAAAGACGCGGGATTCACCTCCATGGCCGTTTACGACAGCAGCTTGGGTGAGTTGAGAAACAGCAGGCGCTTGCAGCTGTTTAATACAGCGGATTATGCCGCATTGACGGGAACCGCTTTGGCTCAAGATCGCAACCACACGTATTTGCTGTTCGCGAATCAGGAGTCGGCTGAGAAATTGAAGCCGATTATTACGGCCGCTTTTGCACGGATTGAAGCAGGGGTTGAGGATTGGAATTGGAAGGGTCAGCAAGGGCTGGTGCTTCAATTGCCGTTCGAAGAATCGGTTATGCAAACCTTTGATCCGGATCCGTTTGCCTTGCAGAATATTTCGGAAGCGGGTTTTGACATTGTTGCCCGGATCTCCGACCGTCGCAGTAACTTAACAAAGGAAGATATCGATCATATTCTTGGGGTTTACCGCAATTACGGGACCCGCTGGATTATTTTCGACGGTACATCCGTAACGGGGTTCTCAAATGAGGCTGATCAACGCACTCTAAGTTATATGGGTGAAGCCTTGAAGAAGAACGGTATGGGCATCGCGGCGATCGAGATGTTGAAGAAACCGATTGAAGGCTTTAGCAAGCTAGCATATGCAATTGATTATGATGTCGTTCGATTGAATTCCCTCTCGGATACCGATGCTTGGAAATCGCCATCCGTCCTGTCCGACCGTCAACAACTGGCTGTCAAAGACCGGAATATTCGGATGTTGTATTATAATGCGGAAGTCGTGAGAAATTATGACAAAGGGGTTATCAAAGACCCTATGGAAAACCTGTACCTGAGCTTGAAAGGCGACAACGGCGTGTTCGCTCGGATTCAGGACGCCGGTTATTCCTTCGGTACAGCCGAACCTTTTGATTATGTACATTCCGATTGGCAGCGTTACTTGAAACTCTTGGTCATCACAGGCGGGGTTGCGTTCATTACTCTTCTCATCGCCTTGTTCTTACCTGTACTCAGCATCCCGGTATTTGTGGTGGGAATGATTGGAGCGGCCGGACTAACCGTTGTATCGCCGGAACTGCTTAGCAAGGCATTGGCATTGGGCGTCAGTATCGCGGCGCCGTCCGTCGCGGTCATTCTAGCGGTCCGCACCATTCAGAACATGACAGAAGATCAAGGCGTTCTGTCCCGCTGGACTAAGGCGGTAACGTTATTCCTGAGAACAGCCATCATTTCCTTAATGGCGGTGCCGTTTATCATCGCTTTGCTTAATGCGCCGAAATACATGCTGGTGCTGGATCAATTCCGTGGTGTGAGTCTGCTGCATGCGGCGCCGATTGCTTTGGTCGCAGTCTATATCGTACTGTTCACCTCAGGCTCTTTAATGAGTACGTTGCGTACCTTACTGAATAAACAAATTACCGTATTGTGGGTTGTCCTGGCCGGAATCCTGGGTGTTGCGGGAATGTATTACTTATCGCGTACGGGAAATGAAGGCTCGGCTTCTTCGATTGAATTGCTGTTCCGTTCGGTGCTGGAGAATACATTCGGCGTGCGCCCGCGGACCAAAGAGTTCATGCTTGCACACCCGATTTTCATCCTGGCTGCTTATGTTGCCATCCGCGGTGTTAAATATCGCAGCGCCATGTATCTGTTTATCTTTGCGGTTATCGGGCAGCTGTCCATGGTGGATACGTTCGCGCATTTGCATTCACCGATTCATATTTCAGTGATCCGGGTTCTATTGGGTATCGGGATAGGTATCATTCTTAGTGTGATTTATGTTGCGGCCTGGGAAATTCTTGTAAGGGGTTGGAAGCGTTGGGCTCCTCAGTTCAAAAGTTAGTCATATCCGGCTACTACGGATTTAACAATAGCGGCGATGAAGCCGTGTTGAAATCCATTCTGCTCGCACTTGAAGAGGAAGGGGAGAGACAAGGCGTCCGCATAGAGCCGATTGTGTTATCGGTTAACCCGCCGTTGACCGAGAAGCTTTACGGTGTCCGCGCGGTTCACCGCATGCGGTTCGCCGAAGTAAGACAAGCCGTGCGTGAGAGCGACGGCTTGATCAGCGGCGGCGGGAGTTTGCTGCAGGATGCCACGGGATTGAAGTCGATTCCGTACTATCTCGCGATTGTAAAGATCGCGCAATGGTACGGCAAGCCGACCTTCATTTACTCCCAGGGCATCGGCCCGGTCAACCGCCGCGCGTTCTACCCGCTGATCCGGCACGTCTTCAGCCGGGCCAGCTACATCTCGGTCCGCGACGACGAGTCGCGCGACCTGCTGCGGCAGATCGGCGTCGCGCCGGACGGGATCGGGGTCGTCCCCGATCCCGTCATGGCGATGCCGTTGCCGCAGGCCGCGGAGTCGCCGCGGCCCGAAGCCGCAGGCGCCCCCGCAACCGACCGCCCCGTGATCGGGGTGTCGGTGCGGTTCTGGAACAAGGACCGGTCGGATCTCGACCGCCTTGTTCAGGGGCTTGCAGCTGCAGCGGCGGAGCGCGCGGTCCGCTTTCACTTCCTTCCGTTCCATCTGCCTTCGGACGAAGCCGCTTCGGTGTACGTGATGGAACGTCTGCGCACGGCCGCCGCCGGCTCGGATATCGAGCTTAGCCTCTACGGCGGCTCGGAAGACCCGCAGGCGATGCTGGCCGAGGTCAGCCGCTGCGACTTGCTGATCGGCATGCGTCTGCACTCGCTGATCTATGCCGCGGGACAAGCCGTGCCGGTCATGGGCATTACATATGATCCGAAGATTGATCATTTCATGAACCGGCTCGGGATGAAGTCCGCGGCGACGACCGAGCGGATGGATCCGCAAGCCTTCGCGCAAGAGGCCGTCTCTTTGATCGACGGCAAGGCCGACTGGGTCCGCGCGAAATCGGACCTGATCCGTCAGCTGAAAGCCGATGCGGTCAAGCCCGCGCAACAAATTGTTAGCTTTTACGTTAAATAGGTTAAAGGATGGTAACAGTGAATTTGAACTCCGCTCCGAATGCGGAAGATCGGGTTTCGATTTTCGGCGTTCCGTTTTCCAAAATGAATATGCAACAAACCGTGAATCACCTGACGGACCGGATCCTCTCCCGTCAAGTGACTCAGGTCATTACGGCGAATCCGATCATGGTCATGTCGGCGCTGGAATCGCCTGAGTACATGGCGATGATGAAGCGCGCCGAACTTGTCGTGCCGGACGGTACGGGCGTCGTGTGGGCGGCTAAGCATGTCGGCAATCCTGTGGCCGAACGCGTGCCGGGCTTTGAACTTCTTCATCACCTGCTTCGGGTGGGAGAATCCCAAGGCTGGAAGGTGTACCTGCTCGGATCTTCTCCGGAGATTGTGCGGGAAACGTATGACAGACTGCGTGCCCAGTTCCCCAAAGTATCCTTTGTCGGATACAGGGACGGCTTCTTCGGCGCTTCGGAAGATGCCGAGGTCATCCGCGCAATCCGTGAAACCAATCCGGATTTGTTATTTGTGGCGAGAGGCGCGGACACGCAAGAGCCTTGGATCGCTCGTTACAAGCAGGAACTGAACGTTCCGTTAATTATGGGTGTCGGCGGCAGCTTTGACGTCATCTCGGGGAAAACCAAGCGCGCCCCCGCAGCTTTCCAGAAGCTTCATCTCGAATGGTTCTACCGTTTATTGAAGGAACCCACCCGTTACAAACGAATGCTGGCGTTACCGAAATTCGCGGTAAAAGTGCTGCGGGACAAAGAAAACGTGCAAAAAGGTTAGAATTCTCATCCAAAATTAATGTAGTTTATGAAAAATGAATGAAAATTAAGGTGGAAGTTCTGGGTTAATGGGAGTATAATTTGGGACGGTATACATTATGGACAATTTGGGGGAAACCATGACTTACATCTACTTGCTTGGTTTTGCTGCCGCGTTAGCCTTATCTTTCATCTTTACGCCTCTCGTGAAGATGTTCGCGTTCAAGGTCAACGCTGTCGACCGGCCTAACCACAGAAAAGTACACACGCGCATCATGCCGCGACTTGGGGGACTTGCGATTTTCGCAGCTTTTGCCGGAACGTACTTTATCCTGTCTCCTTGGTTACATCTGGACAAACACAATTTAAACCTAATACACGGCTTACTAGCCGGCGGTACCATTATTGTTATTATTGGTGCGCTGGATGATAGATTCGAATTATCGGCTAAAGTGAAATTGTTGGGCCAGATCATTGCGGCTTGCGTAGTCGTCTTTGGCTTTGGGATTAAAGTGAATTTCTATAACGTGCCTTTCGGGGACCCGATGATGCCGATTCAAGATTGGATTGCCATTCCGCTCACGATTTTCTGGATCGTCGGTGTGACGAATGCCATCAATCTGATTGACGGGCTCGACGGTTTGGCAGCGGGCGTATCTGGCATCGCTACGGCGACCATCCTGGTGCTTGCTCTATTCATGGTCAACGGCGGAACGGTAATCTTGATCAGTTCCCTGTTACTGGGCAGCATTATTGGATTCCTGTTCTTTAATTTTCATCCGGCGAAGATCTTTATGGGCGATTCCGGATCGCTGTTTCTGGGTTTCAGTCTTGCGACCTTATCCATCATGGGCTTTAAGCAAGCAACCCTCGTTTCGTTTATTATCCCGCTGTTCATCATCGGCGTGCCGCTGTCGGATACATTCTTCGCGATCGTTCGCCGTTGGGTGAATAACAAGCCGATTTTTGCTCCGGACAAAGGTCATTTGCATCATTGCCTGCAGCAACTGGGCTTCAGCCATCGCAAGACCGTTCTGATGATCTACGGCGTGGCGTTATTCTTCGGAACAACGGCGGTCGTTCTGTCTCAGGTATCCCAGATTGCGAACTGGGTGACGGTTCTCGTGATCGCGGCAACCATCGTCGTGCTGCAACTGGGTGCGGAAGTGATCGGGATTGTGGATCGCTCGCGCAGACCGCTGCTCTCCGTATTGCAACGGCTGCGTATGAAGACGGAAACCGATACGAATTCCAAGTAAACTTGCACTCATACGTATATTACAGAAGCTTCGTCCATCTGGACGGAGCTTTTTTCCATTTCAAAATAAGCTAAACAATTCACAGGGAGAAGACGATATAAACAATAGAAGTAGGTCGTCAGAACCTGATGATTTACCACAACGAGAGTGTCTTTTGGAGGAAACTATGCGTACTAAATCCCTGATCATAATGGCGTTAACGCTTCTATTCTATGTGCTGATGGCCTCGTATGCAGGGGCGGCGGGATCCGTGCTGAAGCTGAAGCCGGGCAAGATAACGGCGGTGAATCCGAAGAGCAAGTCTGTCACGGTCGCTTTCACGGCTAAGGAACGTCAAACCTATACTGTAAGCTCGCGCACCCGCTTGCTTGTGAACGGGGTGGCCGTTCCATTTAACGTGTTTCGCACAGGGATGAATGTTCAAGTTTCCTTGCGGGATGGACAATTTACGCAGTTGCAAGGATTCACCAGACAGGAGAAAGCGGTCATTCCTAAAGCTTCCAAGTACCGGAACGGAACCGTAACCGCGGTGGAAGGAAATCGGGTATGGGTGCAACGATCGTTTGGCGAGATTGAGGATTACCAAGTGGTGTCCAGTACGGCTGTTTTGAAGAATGGGAAACGTGCGGATTTAGCTGCTTTATATGCGGGAGACCGGGTCAAGCTGTTACTGAACGACATCCGTTCCAAAAACTTGGCGCAATTAGAAATCCAGACTCAATCCGTGGAACTGAGCAATGTCTACAAAGGCAAGCTCCAGAACTTTGACAAGCTCAATAATACGATAACGCTCACCCATGTGGAGGTATTGTCCGATGGGATGTGGAAGACGTTCAAACCTCTTCTTACATTAGATGTGGATGTGGAACAATCCGCTTATAACGGATTCACCAAGGTGCCTTGGACGGAAATCAATACTTATGCGGATCAGCCGGTCTATATGGCAACACGAATGCAGATGAGTCGCGAGCAGGTTACAAAGATGTTGATTCAGTCGGCTTTTGAACAGATCTACACGGACCGGGTTTCCCAGACGAACTTTAATACAGATACCTTCACTTTGATCGGCAGTCAGCATTTCACCGTGCATCCGGGAACTTTGTTAATCCGTAACGGCCGTCTGGTTGATCAATACAGCATTCGAAATGCGGCTCACGCTTATGTTTCGGCGGCGGATGCCAATCAGGGCTTTTATCCGATGGCCAACATTATTCAGATCCAGAATGAGGGTTTGGAGCAAGAGCGGCATATGCAAGACGGCATGTACTGGGGGACGTTGGATACGTTGGTTGAAGGACGCCTGTTCCTGAAAGACTTTATTGCTCTCGAGAATCACGAGTGGGAGTTTCAACACGGCGGCACGCAAGAGCTATTTTATGATATGGACACAAGAATTTACGATCTGACGAAGAACCTCTCCGTTGAGCCTGAGGAGTTTGACCGTCAGAATTACGCCATTGATGATACAAGCAGTGCGGCCAACTACACGAAAGATTGGTACGGGTACATGTATGTCAGGGATCAGCGGATCGTTAGCATTGCGGTTAAGCAGAGCGTGGACGCGTATCATCAGTTCAAGACGAATTCGGCCAAAGTGGTTTCGGTGACAGGCAACAGCATGAATGTGGAGAATGTGCGGGAATGGAACAACACCCGCGATAGCTGGCTTACCGTCAGTCAAGTGCTGAACAAGATCGATGCGGACAAAGCGATTATCATGAAAGACGGAAGAAAAGCAAGTCTGAGCGACATTCAGCCAGGCAGCAATATTTACACTGTTCGGAACGGCAGCTCCGCCGTGTTCATACTCATCACGTAACAACAACAGGAAGGGAGGGAATGCATTGTTTTCGCGCACAAAAACAGGTCAGAAGCTACTGATAGCCGGGTTGTTGCTGGCACTGGGATGGCCGGTGACCGGATCCGCCTCTCCGCCGGATTACGCCGGTGGTGTCAATAACGAGTATAAATATGAAGAAGTTGTATTTTTGAGCGGAGAGCCCATAACCTTTTCCGGCAAAATGACCCGATCCGAGAAAACAGCCAAAGGCGTTACCACGATAGGATATTCGTTTGCTTTAATTTCCGTGGACCCGAACCACAAAGGGAAACTTAGCCGCAAGCAAACCTTCGTCACAACCGAAACGCTGCGGCCGGATAAGGGGCAGACCACAACCAATACGCTGCTTTCCAGAGGGTATAAGGAAGATATCGAAATCTCGGGTCGGAAGTACACGCTGGCTGATTACCAATTCTCCAAGTCGGATGTGATCGACAATCGTCCTGTGAGCGACTATTACTCCGGTAACCTCGCCGGCAAAAAAGTGTACATAGCGAACAAGGGAAAGACCGATGAAGAGGAAATAACGGTAACGCTAAGCGGGGGAGATGTCGGATTCAAGAATTTCTGGGGCTCCGCGGAATCTCAGGTGATTAACCAGACCATTGCGGCGAAGAAATGGAACGGGACCGTGAAATCCACAACCTCGGACAGTGTCACGAAAAAGCTGATTTATCAGGATAATATTGCGAATCATACAAGCTTTGACGGCGGGTATATGCGGGTTATGAACGGGGAAATGGCTTCCCGGTATGAGTACAACATGCCTGTGAACGATCCAGCGACAGGGGGGCCTTCGGCTGCGAATCGCAACATTGGCGAAATTCGCTTGATTCAAGAGCGCGTTCCGGGGATCGAAAGGTTGATTGTTCCGAAGTTCAGGGATACGCAGAATCATTGGGCGCAAGAGTCGATTGAGAAGTTGTATTCATTGGATATTCTGACGGAGAAGACAGAGATCTATGCTCCGAACATCGCCATGAACCGTTATGATTTTACCGTGGCCGTCATGAAGGCTGCTGATACGCGCGTGCTTGCCAAAGGGAAAGAACAAGCATCGGTATCAGGAAACTTGTTGTTTCGCGATTTGAGCGTCAAGGATGCCAATTATAAATATATGTTGAGCGCAAGTAGTAAGGGGATCGTATCCGGCGTTACACCGAATCTCTTTAGCCCAAACAGTCCTCTTACGAGAGCGCAAGCTGTATCCATTCTGATCCGGGCATTAGGATTGGAGACACAGGCGCCGAAGACGGCATACACAACTTCGTTTGAGGATGATCGCTTCATTCCATATTGGGCCAAGGATGCGGTATATGCCGCTCAAGAGGTGGGCTTGATCATCGGGGCAAGCGATAACCGATTTAAACCGAATGATGTCATGACCCGTGCGGATGCGGCAGTGATGCTGGCCCGGTTTCTGGAGTTTATCGAGAAAGATCTGAAGACGGATTACACCGACAACATCGTATTATACTAGCCAAAATGACAGGAGTGATTAGCATGAAAGAATGGAATCGCATCGGTTTGCGGACCAGATGGGTGGGAGCGGCGTTAAGTCTGCAGTTGGTGACCATGGCCGTCATTCCGGTCGCCTCGGCCGCCGCGTTCAAAGATACGAAAGGCAACTTTGCCGAAAGCGCGATTGATGCTCTGCATCAGCAGGGAGTGATCAGCGGATTTGCCAACGGAACGTTCAAGCCTAATCAGTCGATTACGAGGGTGGAATTTTTCACATTGTTGAACAAAGTGATGGGGTATACGAATGCGGATACGCCGATGTTCGCGGATGTGAGCTCTAAATCGTGGTTTTATGAGCAAGTGGGCATTGCGGTGGGCTCTGGGTATATTCAAGGGGAATATCAGGACGGCGGCAAGTTGAGTCCCACCATACCGATTACAAGACAAGAAGTGGCCAGTATGCTGGCGAAGTCGCTTAAATTGCCTTTAGATAATAACGCTGCAGTCAAGCTTCCATATAAAGATAGCGCGCAAGTAAACAGCTGGCGTAAATCCGCGGTTCAATCCGTGGTTAGCGCACAGCTGATGGCGGGGATGCCGGACCGTACGTTCCGACCGGCGGAAGCTGTGAGCCGTGCACAAGTAGCCGCCATTTTGAAACGGGTCGTTGACAATTATATGGGCGGCACATCCGCGGGTTCAAGCGGCGGTAACAGCAGTAACGGCGGCGGGTCCGCGCTTACATACAAGCCGCTGAACCCGATTACGCTAAACCTTAACGCATCAGCCGCTCAATTCTTGCCAACGTATGTGGATGCTGTACTGGGGACTTCCGTAAGCAAAGTAGCTGTTACTTGGCCAAGCATCCCGACGAACGAAATCGGCAAATTCACTTACGAAGGTACGCTGAGCGGATCTACATACAAACCGAAGCTCATTGTGTTTGTCGTTGATCCGTCGGCTGCCGGCAATGGCGGGAATACAGGCACGCCGGGAACAGGCACGGGGACAACCTCGCCGCCGATCACGATTAACGGTCCTGCTTTAAGCGATGTCAAGATCAGCTTCAGTTCGCTGTTCTCTACCATTATCGTTCGTTCCAACGATAAAGTGACCTCCGTTATGGCGGGCAGCGACGTTATGCATTATGAGGGCGGAAATTCCTTCAGTCTGGCAACGGCCGGATTAAAGTTGGGGCAGAAGATCACCATTAAAGCGCTGGATATTCAAGGTAAAGTGATTGAACAGAAGGATTACATCGTACAATCCACAACGAATGGAAATTAAGGGGGAGTAGTTCAATGTTTACACAAAACATGTTTGACAATATGAAGAAGGCTGTAATCGGTTCGGCTTTTCTGGTAACGGTGACGGTGGCGTCCTTGGTTGGGGCTCCGTCTACGGCTGATGCTTATCAACCTACGCCATTGGAAAATAGTTTTTACCCGGAAAACAACGAGTCAGGCGTACCTTCCCAATTGCCCTATGTCAGAGTAAGCTTTAACAGTAATCCAGGCGAAATTATCGGTGCGCATACGCCGGCAACCATTTCGATTGATAAATTGGATGGAGCTGCGGAGCAACAAGCTAAAATCCAGGTCATTGAAATGTCTACGAACACACCTGTCCATGCTATGCTTGCTAGTACGGATGTAAACGGTGACGGAGTTCTGGATCCGGAGTTGATTGTAACAGGAAATACGCTTGCCATTAAAGTAAATCCCTTTGATGCAACAAAAGCGGTCAACGATCCGAACAATAAGAATCGGTTAAAGCCGGGTGAATCTTATCAAGTTATTATCCCGCAAGGAAGTATTGTCCATAAAACAGGCGATACCTCCAAAGACAATAACAAAGCTATTAGTTGGACATTTACGGTTGAGCGCAAGCCTACGCCAGCGAACTTTAGCTTTCAACCAGGAAATCAAACCTTTAAATTTACTCCCGGCATCGTAAATACGGGTCTTCCGAATAACGTGCATGCCCATGGAGTAGGATACCGCAAGACGCTGGTCCTTGAATTTCAGAACGGTGTTAAGCCTAATGTTCCGGAGAATACAATCGTTATATCAGGTAACGAGCTGAGCCCGTCCGCAACACCTCATAATCCGACAACTATTACTAAACAAGACGTTACATCATCTAACACTTTAAACGTGACGATGCCTGTCGGGAATCCGCTAAGAGCTAACCATTTGTACACTGTATCCATAAGTAATACCTTGACGGACGAAGATGCAAGTATCGTTAAGTATTTCAATATAAAGCCTACAACACCAAGTCCGGTTCAAGTGAAAGCTCCGGGTACTAAGACTGTTGCTCAGTATAAATCTGAGGTGGTGGCCTACGCCGAACAGGTTAGACGTTATGCTTTCAATGCCATATATCCGTATTTCATGACGACCGACGCCAAAGTAATCGGAGCGGGTAACGAAGCGGCTAAACTGGCTTCATTAGCCATAAACACGTCCAGAAATATTTCATTAGACACAACCACCGCCACGGCGGCACTTTTACACACAACCTATGCGGAACCGTTATATCAAGCAATAGAAGCAGCAACAACGGGGTTTGACGCAGTAGTCAACGCCAACTATTCTTATGCACCTGCTTCAACGCAAAGTGATCTAATCAGTACAGCCGCTACCAATAAGTATCCTTTAAAGAATGACCCAATCTTTATCCGATTCTCTACGTTTCGTGATTTTAAGCAAACGCTAGTTGATCCTGCAACCGCCACAGTACAGAACATTAACAACACGATCCTTTCCATTGAACCTCCGCGAAGGGTTGGCGTCGTTATTCCAAAGAGTTATATCAAGAGCATTCAGACACTACACTATGTTCAAGGGCTTGTACCTAGTTCCCAAGGCAATAACTTAACGAATATTGATATAGCCGCGGATTCGGATGTTGATAAAGTGATCATTACCTCTAACAGAGGTGTCCGGGTATTGAATTCCAAAGTTAACAATGTATGGACAGCCGGTTATGCCGGACTTGAGGCGGACGGACTTAACGAGGTTAGAATACAGGCTTACGATAAATACGGACAAATTCTTGAAGAACGTAATTTTAAATTGGCTGTTGACGGAACAGATCCGTTGAAAGAAGATTATCTCCCGAAAGAAAGTAAGGTGCTTGGGAAAACTTACAGCCTTCATGAACTCATGGAAGACCCTAAGTTATTCTCTGAAGTGTTGCTTCACTTCCCGGTAAGCAAACTAAACGAGCTAGGCATTTTCCTTCCATATACACCATAAACACCAAGCCGTGCAGCTTAAGTTGCGCGGCTTGTCTATGAGTTGCCATATATTAAATTTTGTTTTCACAGAGCTTTTGAGATACAATAGAGGCATTACTTACTTAATTTACAAATATACACACAAAAGGTGATTATAATGAAGAAAATTTACTCCAATGCACAGAGAGAATATTTAGCTGCCAAAGAGCTGTTCGAGAAAACAAGCAAAGTGATGGAAGCCAAAATTCAGAACATTACCTTAATACGTGAAATTCAACAGAACGAAATGGAGAAGCTCGTCCTTGAAACCGGTTTTCATGGCGCGTTCCAATCTTTGACTGATGCGGAGAATGCTTTAATTGACTGGTCTCACATCGCCATTAGGGAAGAGAAAGAATACAAGGAGAATGTAGAGCACTTTCAGAACATGTACGCCAACCTCCACACCAATCCCCAGGCAAGAGCGACAATCATTGATCTGGCCATGAAATTAAAATAAGTCTAACAACCGTCCTCCTGATTCGGGGGGCGGCTTTTTTGTTTATATTTTTTATGGAAATGTGTTTTAAATTGGTAAAACTTACAGCATGACGGATGTGGAAACTGAGGATATAATTAGCATTGTAGGTCAGATATACATAATATGCAGACACAAGAAATGCAAGATTCAACATTTTTCGCTAAGGTTTTAAAATAATTTTTAAATAAGCGCAACTTTTTAATAAAGCCTGCGTTTATATATGTGAAACTTAAACAGAAGCCGCTTTGGTTAAACGGGATGGATATATTTCTCAAAATATGTCTTTACGCTATAGATGCGCCGTTGTATAATGTTTAAGGTAGTTTCACAGTTTCTAGCATGCTCTTTTTTAGTATGTTTACTAGTTTCTGTGGCGTACATAGTCGCAGACATCATTTATATTAATCACGCTCTAACTCTGGAAAGGGGGTGCACTCACTATGAGTAATACGAGCTTTCTAAATGAAGACAAAGAAAACAATGTGCAACACAATAGAGGAGGAGAAAAAAAGGTTATGAAGAAAATTGTATCCGTAGCACTATCCACAGCAATGGCGTTCTCTATGTTCGCAAGCGTGGTATCCGGTGCCGAACTAACAACAACTGAGAAATTCGAAGCATTGAAAGCAAAAGGTATTTTGAGCGGTGTTGACGCATCGGGTAACGCGGGTCTAAGCAACTCCCTTACACGTGCTGAGCTTGCTAAAATCCTAGTATCCCTGAAAGGTTTGACTCCAGTAACGGGAGCTTCCACTTTCAAAGACGTTAAAGCAGGTGTATGGTCCACTCCTTACATCAACGCAGCTAGCAAAGCTGGCCTGGTGGCTGGTACTTCCGCAACTACTTTCGCTCCAACAGCTAAAGTAACAGTTGAGCAAGTAGCTCGCGTATTGGTTGTAGCTCTAGGCATCGACCACCCAGCTTCCCCTGACACAAACGCTTCCGCTTGGGCGAAAGAGTATGTTGCAGCAGCTGTTAAATCCGGACTTATTTCTTCCACAGCTAACTTCAAAGGTATCGCTCTTCGCAGCGTAATCGTTGATGCTACTTACACAGCATGGATGGCTTCCCAAGGACCGCAAGTTGTTTCCGGTTCTGTGAAGGCAGTAGATGCTAACAACATCGAAGTTACTTTCTCCGACGATGCTAAAGCACAAGCGTTCAAGCTTGATAAAGCTCTAGTAGTAGGCGCTAACGAAGTAACTGTTACTTACAAAGGCAAAGAGTACAAAGTAACTGTACAATACGATGCTCTTGCAGTATCTTCGATCGCTCAATCCGGCGCTAAGAAAATCACTGTAAACTTCAACAAAGCCGTTTCCGAAACAGAAAAAGCAGCTTTGACTTACGATGTGAAGAACGGTCTTGTTCCTTACACTGTAACTCCTAAGTTCGCTGACGATAACAAATCCGTTGTATTGACAGCTACTTTCTTGCCAGCTGGCGACTACACGGTAACAGTTAAAGGCTTCGAAGCTAAAACTGTTAAAGTAGAAGAAGAGAAAGTTGCTAAGGTAGAAATCGGCGCAACTTCCATCCAAAAAACGGATGGTCAAGATCTGAAAATTAAAGCTCTTAACCAATTCAATGAAGAAGTATCAACTTCCCTGAACACTACTGTTTTCAATGCAACTAAAGGTAACGCAATTACAGCTAACGTTTCCGGAACTTACGATCTTAAGTCCGATGACGTAGCTAAAGTTGACGACAGCATCATCATCACTGTGTTGCACCCGTCCACTGGTCTTTCCGCTTCCAAGACTCTTAAAGTGGTAGCTGGCAGCTCCGCAACTGTAATTCAATTGAGCACTGTTGCTCCATTGAAAGACAAAACTCGTATCTCCACTAACGAAAAAGGACTTGTACTTCCTTACAAATTAGCTGACCAATACGGCCAAGACATCAAATTGCCTTTGACTTCAGCAATCAGCCCGAACGGTAGCGGATTGTTCTCCATCGGCGGTATCAACTTCGTAGTTAACGATGCAACTGCTGTTAAGAACTTCGCAGTAGACAAAGACGGCGTGTTGACTTTCGAAACTGGCACAACTGCAACAACTGTAGTTCTGACAGCAGTTAACAACAGCACTGGTGCATCTGCTACTACAACTTTCAAAGTTGAAGGATCTGCAACAGTTAAATCTCTTGACCTTAGCAACCCAGGTGTACTTGCGGTTTCCGGTGAAGAAATCAAGATCCCTTATGTAGCAGTTGACACATACGGCGCTCCTACAGATCTTAAGACTCTTGATCTTTCTAAAGTATTGGTACCAGTTAGCAATAACAGTCAGCTTAAATTTGCTGAAGGTTACCCTAAATTAAACGCTAAAGGCGAACTTGTATTCAAGTTTACTGGCGGTGCAGGTTCTAACACGAACGTATATGCTTACATCGGTGGAGTACTTGTTGATACATTAACTCTAGATGTTAAAGCTGCAGCAACTCCAGTGAAAATCCACGGAATTAAAGATGTTGCAACAGCATACGCAGTTGGCGCATCTAACGATTTCGATGCAGACAACATCACTTACGTTGACAACTATGGCCGCGTAAATGGCGTAGCAGCTGGCGTATACAGCATCACTAGCAGCGACAACGGTATTGTTTCCACTGGTGGTAACAAACTGACTGCAGTAGCAGCTGGTACAGCAAAAATCACTGTAGCTCTGAACGACGTTGCTAACTCCAAATACGAGTTTGATGTAACTGTTGTTAAGAACGAAGATGTGAAAACATTCGCAGTTAAAGCTGTTCCAACATTGTTCGCTGACAAAGCTGACGATGCTTACACTGGCGACTACAGCAAAACAGTAACGCTTGTAGGTAAAACTGCAAACGGAACTGAAGTTGCAATCGTACAAAGCTCCTTCTTGGCTTCCCTGACTACTTCCGATGAGTCCATCGTGACTGTTAACGGTACTAAAGTATGGGGTAAAAAAGCAGGAACAGCTACTGTTACAGCTTACAACGAGTCCGGTGCTAAAGTTGCTGACACTACAGTAACAGTATCCGATGCAGCTCCAGTAGCAAGTGCAGTAACACTTAACGAAACTGAGTACAAAGTAGGTCTTGGCGGTACTGTAACAGCTACGAAAGAAGTGAAAGACCAATACGGTGTTGTAATCACACCATCTGGCACATTCTCCTCTTCCGATACTAAAGTTGCAACTGTATCTCAAGCTGGTGTTATCTCTGGTAAAGAGAAAGGTACTTCCACTTTGACTTACAGAACTTCTAACGGTACTACTGCAACTGCAACAATCGTTGTTGAGTAATTCATTACTCTCCAACTAAGAACAAGGTGAGGATTTTCCTCGCCTTGTTTTTTTATTCCCTGCAACTTTCTTCCATCCATCCCGTCTAACTAAGTAACAACCTATATTCCATTCGGGAGGAACCATTGCATGTACAGAAGGACGAATACCACCATCGCGATCGCACTAGGAACGCTGCTTCTTGTTCCGAGTTTAACAGACCCCATTCTAGCGGCCACGCCTACGAAAGCTACGGCTAAACCAGTAGTGAAACCAACAACTACGAGCACAATCCCTCCTATTGCCCTGACAGCCAAGAGTTACGTTTCTATGAAAGAAGCTCAGATTCTCGCTACCGATAAAGGGAATGTGTTCACATATACAATCTCCGTATTCAATAGAGATGCAAGAGAACTGCAATGGATCAATTATTGGACCAAGCTGAAATCCAAGGCAGGCAACAACTACACGGCCAAGCTGGTTTCAACGGATAAAGAAAAGACCAAGATCGCGCCCCAAAGCTCTGAAAACTTCACGTTCCATGCGATTGTCGGCCCCACCACGAAGCTGTCTGACCTGATGGTGGAATTCATTCAGTGGGATTTCAGCGCGGCTAACTATGAAAAGCGAAGAGGCATCTTTAAGTTCCCTGTGAACTATAGCGTAACCACCCCTATTAACAAAACAAAAGTTGTACTCGCCAATAACACTAAGCTGAATACAGCCGTTGAGAAAATGAGTGTCTCCAAGGACGGAAATTACTTTGCGGTCGACATCACTTATGCGCTTGAGAATATCGGCTATCGGAATCTCACGTTACCTGCCTATGAGCTTTCTCTAAGAACGAACACTGGCGTGTTGTACCCTGTACAAACAGAAGAGCTGAAAGATCTTTCCATTCAACCAAGGGATAAGAAGAGAGTTCATCTCAAGGCTTCCGTCCCCATCAAGAACTCCACGAAAAACCTGCAGCTCGTAGTAACGCAGACCGATGAAACGGACAAAATCACGTTGCCCGTAGCTTCTTATTGGCTTCCTGAGCCAACTACGGCTAATTTGTTCGCGGAACCGAATCAACAACGAGCTTTTGTGGCAGGCACCACAACATTGACCACCAAAGTGAAGAAGTTATTTATCACCCAGACGGATCGAAATCAATCGGTCTCAGTCTATTTTGACATGCTGAACAGCGGAACTAACGCCTATGAGTTACCGGCATATGAGTATATTCTGCAAACCAGGAACGGGCTCCAATACCCTCTCACAGCGGCGAATGCAACGGAGAAAATGGTTGTTAATCCTGCAGATCACAAGGAACTACAGCTAAACGCGAATATCTCCAAAACGGTAGACTTGGCTGGTGCATCGCTATTGCTGAAGTCAGCTAAGAACGATAAGGGAGTAAATTTCGTAATCGCAGGTTACAAACTCCCACAATCCTCGCAGAATGAAGTTGCCATCAACACCGAATTAGCCTATGAAGCGGATACGCGAAAGTACGGTTTCACCTTAAACGCTCTGCAAAGACTTCCGCTAGGCAACGAAGATGTAGTAGCTGCGGAATTCACGATAACCAATCACGATACACGGCCGTTGTCTGTTCCAACATTGTCGGCTCACTATATACTGGATGGCGTGAAGTTGGATGAAACAAAGACCAAAGTAATCAAGCTGGATCAAATCGTGGAAATCGGTCCGAAGGATTCCGCCAAGGTTATCGTCCACACGAAAATCCCTTACTCGTCAGTGGGTTCGAATGTGAAAGTGGCTCTTTTTGAGAAAGAGAATGAAGAAGCCAAAACGGGAAAACTCATCGGACAGTTCAAGTCTAGCGGATTTACGGAGATTCCGGTCGTTGCCAAAGGCCAGACACTGACAACTGAAACCATCGGAAAGAGAGCCAACTATACCGTTGTGGATACGAAGAGGTATGCAGGAAACACGAACGACTTGATTTATATGAATCTAATGGTCGAGAACTTAGAAAAGCGGTCCGTTGAATTGAACAAAATGACGGGTTTCCTGCGCCTGGCGAACAATGAGATGTTACCGATCAGTCTTTCGGATTACAAAACCCAGATCACACCGAACGGTAAAGTATTAATTTCTGCATGGGCTAACGTTCCGAAGACGCTGCAACAGAGTCCTACCTTGATCTTGGCGAATAATGTTGCGGGTACCGGGGAAGGCGCGGTGGATGCTCTAATTCAAGCGAACGGGTTTGCCGCGGATCTGACGAGTGCGCCGACGTTAAATACTTCATTGAAAGATATGACGATAGAACCGTATAAGTTTTCTTTGAGCAAGTTCAATACCTATCTCTCGGTTACCAATATGGCTGCGGACGGGATTAAGCTGGATTTCATCTATGACCTGGAGAAAAAATCAGAGTACGAGGGTGTCGCGGAGTCGCATCAGCTTCTGTTTGAACTCGAGGATCAGGGGTTCGATAAATTTACATTCAGCAAAAAAGTGGCGCTGGGGAAACCGGATGATACGGGCACAACTCCTGGCGGAAACGCTAACGAGACCTATTTGGAAGTGGGCAAAGGCTTAACCAAGACCATCGTCTTGAACGATCCGGAGATCCTCAATAAGATCCAGAAGTATGAAGAAATCAAGATTAATATCTATGACGTCTATCAGAATCACAAAAGTCTGGTGGCTAGCAAAATGCTGCGGTGGTACACTGTGGAGTAGGAACTCTATCAAACTACTAAATCAATCTAAGTCATGAAGAGGAGGAACTATGAACAAAATTGCTAAAGTCACTTACAGTTTCGTGCTTATGGGGGCACTCCTTACTGCGGGCTCCATCATGTATATTAATGCGGACGGTAACGCTCCGGCCACGCAACCCGGATCCGCTAATGACCCGGTGGTAACCAAGAGCTATGTGGATGAGCAAGTCGCGAGTTTGGTGAAAGCCGAACTGGCCAAGTTAAACGGGACTACCCCGCCAACCACGCCTACGAAGCCGGATCAAGGGAAACCGGATGAAGGGGCCCCTTCCGCGGCGATGAAACCTGTTACCGTTCGACCAGGTCAAACGATTATCGGTTCAGAAGGCACGGAATTCGTAGTAAGGGCAGGTAAAGGGACGGCCTATACAGAAGACGGCGGAGGCCTCTCGGATTTGACAAGCGCGAAGGACATCGGTAAGGGCTTATCCGTAGGCAGCAACCATTATGTTGTGGCTCCCCGCGCAGGCCGCGGCATCACGTCGGATCCGAAGAGTAAGGTCAGCTTAATCGTGCTTGTGCGCGGCGGATATACGATCAAGTAGGGATATTTTGCTCAAACTAACAACATCTTATACGGCTTGACGGGCGTCAAACGGAACACCCTATACCTACATCATCCACATCATTCATAAGGAGCTGAAGGTTATGGGTAAAGGTCAATCCGGGCGCCGTCAAATCGTCCCTGAAAGCCACGAAGCACTGGATTTAATGAAGTACGAAATTGCAGCGGAAATGGGTTTGCCTGTAGGGAAACAAACGTTAACTTCAGCGGATGTTGAATTTGCCGCAGAACTGGGAAGCATCCCTTCGAGCAGCCTCACATCCACTAAAGAAGATTATTGGGGTAACCTCACATCGCGTGATTCCGGAGCGGTCGGCGGCGAAATGACCAGGCGTTTAATTCGGAAGGCGGAGGACTCCATCTTGGGCATTTTGTAAGAGTTGTAAACCTGTAAATTATTTGACAGCAGTCGACATTTTGTTTAAAATAGACGAGACGAAGGTCATTAACAACCTTTTCCACCCGGGAAAGGTCGTTTTTTTGTGTAGGCTAATGGTGAAATCTACATAATATATCTATAGGAGGTCGATAGTTGTGACATTACAAAGCGGTCGACGTTTATTTACTTCTGAATCCGTAACAGAAGGACATCCGGATAAAATTTGTGACCAAATTTCGGATGCGGTATTAGATGCTTTCTTGGCGAATGATCCTAACGCGCGTGTAGCGTGCGAAGTTTCTGTAGCTACTGGTTTGGTTCTGGTAATCGGTGAAATTAGCACGAAATCAGAATACGTGGATATCCCGGCGATTGTTCGTCAAACCGTTAAAGACATCGGTTATACGCGCGCGAAATACGGTTTTGATTCCAATACAATGGCAGTACTGACTTCCCTGAACGAGCAATCCGCGGACATCGCGCAAGGCGTGAACGCGGCTTTGGAAGAGCGTGACGGTAAAGACATGGAGAAAGAATCTGAAGCCATCGGCGCGGGCGACCAAGGTCTGATGTTCGGATTCGCGGCGAACGAGACGGAAGAATTAATGCCGCTGCCAATCGCGCTTGCTCACCGTCTGTCCAGACGTCTGGCTGAAGTGCGCAAGAACGGTACGCTGGAATACCTGCGTCCCGACGGCAAGACACAAGTAACGGTTGAATACGACGGCGACAAGCCGGTTCGTGTGGACACCATTGTTATTTCTACGCAACATGCGGAAGAAGCAACGTTGGAACAGATTCAACGCGACATTAAAGAGCATGTCATCAACCCGGTAGTACCGGACAATCTGTTGGATGATGCAACGAAATACTTCATCAACCCGACAGGCCGTTTCGTTATCGGCGGACCTCAAGGCGACGCGGGTCTGACAGGCCGTAAGATCATCGTGGATACTTACGGCGGTTATGCGCGTCACGGCGGCGGCGCATTCTCCGGTAAGGATCCTACGAAAGTGGACCGTTCCGCAGCTTATGCAGCTCGCTATGTGGCTAAGAACATCGTTGCCGCGGGTCTTGCGAATAAATGTGAAATCCAGTTAGCCTATGCCATTGGCGTAGCGCAGCCGGTTTCCATTTCCGTAGATACGTACGGCACAGGTACAGTAAGCGAAGAGAAGCTGGTTGAAGTGATCCGCAACAACTTCGATCTTCGTCCTGCGGGCATCATCAAGATGCTGGACCTTCGTCGTCCAATCTATGCCCAAACCGCGGCTTATGGACACTTTGGCCGTACCGACATCGACCTTCCGTGGGAACGTGTTGATAAAGCGGACAAGTTGAAAGCAGACGCATTGGCATAATACAGATTCATATTAGGAGCTCCTGCTTACAGGGGCTCTTTTTGTTGTTAAATCTATCCTATTTCTATCATAATTCTGTCGAAAATTAGAAAATAATATGGAATTTCGTAACTTTTCCCCGCAAATAGAGTCTATATTACGAATGGTAATACTAGACACTAGAGTTGGGAGCGAACACAATGAACACGGAAAGCAAGAATCATCGCGCGAAATCTATGAAAACTACTATATCTACTGCCAAGAGGGCAGCCCTGTTCACCTTGTCCGCATTGCTGCTGGCGCAGCCTTTATTGCCGATACATAACGTTCTGGCGGACGGAGTTACGGAGCAGCTGGTGACCAAAGCCGCCTCCGCTTCCTCGACAGTTCTGTTGTCAGAGGAGCCGATTACGTCAGGAGCAACACTCCAAAAATATCAATTCTCCACCGTGCGCAGCGGGAAGAAAGCCGTCGCCATCGGAAATGTGATAAAGGTAGATTTGGATAATCCCTACGTCAAGCTGGATGTGATGACGGGCACGAAGAACAAGTTTACTACGTTGAATTCCGTATCGAACATGGCCAAAGAAACCGGAGCCGTCGCAGGCGTGAACGGCGATTACTTTAACACGGCAGGTCCTTACGTCCCGCTGGGGGGACAAGTCTATTCCGGGCAAGTGATGGCGACGCCGTCCTATCTGGAAGGGATGTACGGATTCGCGCTTACGGCGACGAATCGTCCGGTTATCGATATTTTTACATTCAGCGGAAAAGTTACGGCACAGGACGGCTCAATGTTCAAGCTGGCAGGCGTGAACAAGGCTCCTTACTATCACAGCAATCCCAAAGTACATAGTCATGCGAATGCATTGCATATCTACACCAGTGACTGGACGAATGTAAACCGCGCCAACGACGGGGCGACCAAGCCTCTTGAAGTGTTGGTAGAGGACAACTTTGTGAAACAGATATCAGAGAAAACGTTACCGATTACACCGCCGGAAAACGGTTATATTTTGCGCGCCAACGGTACGGCTGCCGACTATGTAAGAGCTCATTTGCATTTAGGCGAGAAGGTGACATCCACCTATTCCTTGCAAACGACGAATCCGAACCAACCTGTGGATATGACCGGGGTGAAGACTTTGATCGGGGGCCATACCATTCTGGTCAATGCGGGACAACCCGCGGCTTTCTCCCGTGATGTGAGCAGCATCAGCCCGAATTCCTACCGTTCCAGAACGGCATTGGGTTATTCCAAGGACGGCAAATACGCGTATATCATCACTTCCGATGCCAAAGGCGGCAGCGCCGGGATGAACTTGAAAGAGTTGCAGCAGTTCATGATTAAAGTCGGTGTATGGAAAGGTCTGAACCTGGACGGCGGCGGTTCCACAACGATGGTATCCAGGCCGCTGGGCGAGTTTAACGCTGTATTGGCCAACACGCCGGAGAACGGCTCCCAACGCAGAATCGTGAACGGTTTCGGTGTGTTTTCCTTAGCTCCGCAAGGCGCTGTGAAGGGTATTGCCGTGCAGGGTGAGACGAATCTATTAATTAATGAGCAAGCGGAATACAAGATGAAAGCCTATGATCAATTCTACAACCCGGTGGATGTCAGCAGCATGCCGGCTAATTGGTCCGCATCTTCGCCGATCGGCGCTTTTGCCGGAAATACATTCGTAGCCTCAAAGCCGGGTAAAGCGACCTTAACGGTAGCTTCCGGTACAGCTAAGAAATCGCTGGAAGTCAACGTCATAGGCCGCGACCAGCTTCACCAGATGAAAGTAGATCAAGCGAATCCCGTATTGTTAGCGGGCGCATCGTATAAGTTGCCTGTGTTAATGACAACGGTGGAAGGTAAAACGCGCACGATGCCGGCCGCGTCGGTGAAATGGGAGCTCGTGGGCTTCCAAGGCCGTGTGGAAGACGGAACGATTTACGTGGACAGTGTGAACGAGAATACGCCGGGGTACGCTATTGCCCGTTATGACGGCTTCAGTACGCTTGTACCGTTCGCATCCGCGGAACAGAAGCTGTGGAACGATTTCGACACGAATCCCGCTAGCGTAAGCTTCAGCGCTTCTCAGCCGGAGATCACGGGCAGCGCGGCTGTTGTAACGGGACTTCCGGGCGGTAACGCCTCCGGTCTATTGAATCTGACCTATGATTTCACGAATGGGACAGGCACCAAGGCGGCGTATGCGGATTTCGCCGGGGGAGCGGGTTATCCTGTGGAAGGTCAGCCCAAAGCGATGAAGATGGATGTGCTGGGCGATAACAGCCTGAACTGGCTTCGTGCGGAAGTGACGGATGCCAAGGGCGTCAAGCAATTAGTAACGATCGCTAAAGCGGTGGATTGGTCCGGGTGGAAGACGCTTTCCATCGACCTGTCCTCTTATAAATTAAGCTACCCTGTAACTTTCAAGAGAATCTATGTCGCAAGTCTGGAAGAAGCGCAGGACGAGCGCGCTTTGGTCGGGGACATCTCGATCGATAATATTCAGTTCCAATATGACTCTTCCGCGCCGGGACAAGGCGAAGCGAATTCCATGACATTAACCTTGAATAACAAAGCCTATTATGTGAATGGGGTCAAAAAAGCGTTGGATCAAGCGCCGAAAGCTGTAGCCGGCGTGACTTACATCCCGGTGAAATTCGTGACCGACGCGCTGGGCGGAAGCACGACTTACAACACGGCTGCTAAACAAGTATCTATTATGCGGGGGAACCGTCTGATGGAGCTTTGGTTTAACGACAAGGATTATGTATTGAACGGCGTTCGCGGAACAGCCGCTTCTTCGCCGGTAGCGATGGGCGGCCGCACGATGATCCCGCTTCGGCTGGTATCCGAGAAGCTGGGGTTGAAAGTAATCTGGGAGCCTAAGACCCAATCCGTTACAATCGAGTAGTAATATTCATCCTGTAGTAGGAATCACGAGCGTATGGTAAATATGGTATGATAGAGGATATTGGTTGAGAGAATAGGAGAATTGTCGGTGGAACTTCAAGTAAATGCTATTGATAAAGTCATCAAAAACGCCATCGAAGTGATGGAGAGCAGTAAGTATCAGGTGTTTGAAATATGTGAAGCCGCCCGTCAAGAATTCGAAAATCTTGAAAAAGAATTAGTAGATATCCTCGAACAAACCACACAAACGATTCTTAGAGTAGATCAGCTGGAAGTGGATTACCGTAAGGCAAGAGTGCGCTTATCCGAGGTCAGCCGCGACTTCCAGCGATTTAAAGAACAAGATATCAAGATCGCTTATGAATTGGCTACCAAGCTGCAACTGGATCTAACCATGATGCGGGAGAAGGAAACGCAGCTCAAGACGCGGAGAGACGAGCTGAAATTGCGGATTCGGAACATCGAACGATCTATTGAGCGCGCGGAAGTCATCGGTTCGCAGATGAATGTAGTGCTGGAGTACTTATCGGGTGACCTGAATCAGGTTACCCGTATTATAGAGTCTGCCAAAAACAGGCAGATCTTAGGCCTGAAAATCATACTTGCGCAGGAGGAAGAGCGTAAACGTATCGCACGGGAGATCCATGACGGTCCTGCACAGTCCATGGCAAACATAGTGCTGAGGACCGAAATTGCCGAAAGAATGATCGGGAAGCAGGAATTCGAAATGGTTCGTGTCGAATTAGGAGACTTGAAGTCACAAGTTCGCGACGGCCTGGAGGAGATCCGCAAAATTATATTCAATCTCCGTCCGATGGCGTTAGACGACTTGGGACTCATTCCGACGCTGCGCAAATATGTTCAGGACTATGAGGAGAAGACACTTATCCGGACCCGGTTCGATATGATCGGGAAAGAAGCGCGTCTGCCATCCGCTATGGAAGTGGCCATTTACAGATTGGTGCAAGAAGCGTTCACTAACGGTTTCAAACATGCCAGCGCTTCTTTCATTTCTCTGGAAGTGACATTTCAATTACATATGGTTAAAATCGTCATTCAAGACAACGGTGTTGGATTTAATACAGACAAATTCGAGGTATCAGCTGCGGGCTCCCATTATGGCTTGATTGGCATGCGGGAGAGGGTTGAACTGTTGGAGGGAAGAATGGAGCTTCAGTCCGCACAAAATGCGGGAACGAAAATCACGATGCTCATTCCTGTTAGCGGCGATAATCGAAAGGAGTAAAAGGATGGATTACAGAACAACACAGAACGGCGACAAAGAGAAAGTGAAAATCGTGATTGCGGACGATCATCAACTGTTTCGTGAAGGATTGAAACGGATTTTAAATATGGAGGACGACTTGGAGGTTATCGGGGAATGCGGCGATGGCATACAAGTCATCGAATTCTGCAATAACCAGAAGCCGGATGTCGTGCTTATGGATATCAACATGCCGATTGAGAACGGGGTCGTTGCGACGGAGCGATTACGCGAAATTTTCCCCGACATCAAGGTGTTGATCCTATCCATTCATGATGATGAAAGCTACGTATTCGAAACCCTTCGTAAAGGGGCAACGGGCTATCTGCTCAAAGATATGGAAGCGGAGGCACTCATCAACGCGATACGCTCCGTAGCGATGGGTCATGCTTATATTCATCCGAAGGTTACAGGGAAACTGATAAACCAGCTGCGCAGAATGACCTATCTGGATGAGAAAGGGATCGCATCCGGCGGAGAATCCCAACTGAAAGAAGCTGGGGTAGGCGTTAAATACGTACCGAACGAGAATAGCCCGCTGACACGTCGCGAGGCGGAGGTTTTGCGTCTCATGGCGGAAGGCAAGAGTAACAAGATGATCGGTGAATATCTGTATATCAGCGAGAAAACCGTAAAGAATCATGTCAGCTCAATTTTGCAAAAGATGGAAGTAGACGACCGCACACAAGCGGTAATCAATTCGATCAAGAACGGCTGGGTTACTTTATAAGGACTAGGGATAAATCATCCCGGTAAAGTGTCCCGTAAGTTATCCGTGGAATAGAGGAACCTTGAAAACCCTTTCAGCATATGATGTTGTAAAGGGAGGTGGCCTCCATGGTTCTGCTATTCTGGATCCTGGGCATCTACGGGATATGCGCCCTCTTGGTGCATGCATTTTATCGCAATATGTCCAAAACCGTGAAACCGAAAAAACATTACATCATCATCACTTATAATAATCAGCAGCAACTCGAATGGGTTATGGGATCCTTGTTTCTGTGCTCGCTGTTAAAGGGAGAAGAAATCAAGGTTACGATAAGGGATGAAGGGTCGACGGACGATACGGTTCCGATCGCATGGCGTCTGGCGGCGAAGCGTTTCGGCGGCCTTACGGTGGAAGAGGCGTCGACAACGGCATCCATTAGCGAGGTTCACTCGGCGGACGAAGAAGTCATCGTTGTGGATGTGAATCAAGCGGGAGAGCTGGCGAAGCTGCCTTTGGTTTATTAGGTTGGTTTGGGAAGGCTTAGTGCAGGTAAAACACTTATAAGCATTACCGAGTGAAGCACACCCGGTTCATGGAGACATGAGCTTGGTGTGCTTTTTGTTGTGTTTAGGGGACAGAAGCAAATATATGAACTGGATTGGGTGATAGGGATGAAGGTTACTTTGTATTGCAGAACAGGCGGTAATGGGGAAGTGCAGGCCTATGTTTCATTGGATATGGCGGTGGATGAAGTTTTTTGGTACGGAGAAGAAGGTGTTTTAGCTGTTGTTGAACCGGAACTCCCTTTAGGTTTCGCCTTGTATGTATTGCAAAGAATGGAGGAGAAGGCGGATTTCAGAGGGGTGGAGGGATGGTTCGAATTTGTGTGTATTTGTATGTCTGAGGTACAGGGTGCGTTAACCAAACAAAGGGGAGGGGGCGAGGGCCGGGCGGGAGACACGATGCGCCTGGTAAAGCGGTCGGCGCTCGCTACAGCGCCGCTACCGGACCTGGCCGATGCGCGCCGGATGGCGGCGGCGCTGCAAGGCCGATCGCTGCTGCCCGAAGAGGCGCAGCAGCTCTGGCAGGCCAGCGGCCTCAGCGACGACGCGCTGAGCCGCTGGCGCAGCTACGCGCAACTCGCCCTGCTGGCAGGGGAGTTGCGCGTCAGCAGCGGGGTCGCCCTCAGCGAAGCTGGGCGATCCCGCTGGAAGCGCAGGCGGCGCGAGCTCGCCTGCGCGCGGTGCGGCACGGGCGGCGGCGGGCTCTACGCCGGCCCGTGCGCGGCCTGCGGCAGCGGCTGCGTGTATTGCGAGGCCTGTCTGACGATGGGCCGAAGCAAGTTCTGTTCGCCGCTGCTGCAGGCGGTTCCCGCGAGAGCTCCGGGAGCGGGACTTCCGGCGGTGCGGCCGACGGCCCCTTTAGCGGGCCGGCCGGGAGCATCGCCGTCCGCTGCGCCGGACCTCTCGCGGTGGGGGCTCAGCCCCGCGCAGACGGAAGCCTCCTCCGCGGGGATCGCCTTCTTGGCGCGGCCTGTTCCCGCCGCCCCGCCGCACCTGCTGCAGCGTATGCTAAGCGCAATCCCTTTTCTGCGCTCAGCTACAGTTGCACCCGCACCCGCACTTGCACCCGCACCCGCACTTGCACCCGCATCCGCATCCGCACCCGCACCCGTTCGCACGCATGCACCAACCGTTTCACTCACTCACCCTCCAACACCTACCGGTTTACCTGCACCTATCAGCCAACCCGCCTCACGCGGTTCTATCACATCCGCTCATTCGGCACGTCCTGGGTCAGTCGCCGCCATGAACACGCACACCACTCCATCGCCCCCAACCCAATCAGGCTTCCTGATCTGGGCCGTCACCGGCGCCGGCAAAACCGAGATGATCTTCCCCCTGATCGACCACGTCCTAACCACTGGCGGCACCATCTGTCTTACAACGCCAAGACGGGACGTGGTCCTGGAGCTGCAACCCCGGATTCGCAAAGCCTTTCCCGAGCGCCGCCTCGTAACCCTCTATGGAGGAAGCGAGCAGCGATGGGAGGAAGGCGATATCGTACTCGCTACGACACATCAGTTGTTGCGGTTTAAGCATGCTTTTGACGTGGTGATTATCGATGAGCTGGACGCGTTCCCCTTTCACAACAATCCCATGCTGGAATTCGCCGCGCGCAACGTTTGCAGGGAGGACGGGAAGTTCATCTTCCTCTCCGCCACACCCCCGCCACACCTGCAAAAACTCGTCCGCAGCGGCCGCATGCCCCATATCCGCGTTCCGGTACGCTATCATCGCCATCCCCTTCCCGTCCCGCGGCGAATGCAGATCCCGAAACTAAACCGGTGGATAAACGGACAAACACTCCCCCGCAAGCTCACATCCGCACTCCAGCAATCCTTGGACCGGGGGGCGCAAATTTTTCTTTTTGTTCCCAAAATCAGATGGATTCCCCAAGTATTATTGCTGTTAAAACAACGGTTTCCGGACCATCGCATCGAGGGGACCTCCTCCAAAGACGATGAACGAGCCGCCAAAGTACAACATTTTCGCGATGCCGCAATCCGAATTCTAGTGACGACCACAATTTTGGAAAGGGGTGTGACGGTGCCGAAGACGGATGTGTTTATTTTGGATGCGGATGATGCGCTCTTTGATGAGGCCGCTTTAGTGCAAATGTCGGGTCGCGCAGGACGTTCCGCCGCGGATCCGGCCGGTCACGTGTATTTTTTCTCGGCGGATCATAATGGACAGCAGGCAGCGGCGATCAAGCAAATTCGCGCCATGAATCAGTTGGCAGCACGCAAAGGTTATTTACGGGAGGGATCTCATGTTTAGCTCGGAGCATCAAGGCAGAATCAAGTCTGCTCTATCCAATCTTTTGTCACAACTAAACAGCTGGCTGTCACCGGATTCGTTCTCTTGTGTAAGTTGCGGCGGGCGATCGACCCAGTTGTCTTCAGCTGGTTTATGCTCCCCCTGCAATCGTACGTTCCCGTGGATATTGGAGGCGCTGTGTGAGGTTTGCGGGCGATATGAGCGTTGTTATGATTGCGAGCGGCGGGAGCGGACTTATTTTGCCATGAACCGTAGTGTTGTGGTGTACGATGCCGCCATGAAAAACCTGCTCGCACTCTATAAATATCGGGGGCAGGAGCGGTTGCAGGCTTTGTTTGTGGAAATGCTCAGCGGCGCTTATGATCATTTTCAGATGTCGGTGGATGTCATTACGTTCACCCCTCTGAGCTCGACCAGGCTGGCGGAGCGGGGGTTTAATCAGGCGGAACAGCTGGCGCGGGGGCTGGGGGCGGCGAAAGGTATCCCGGTAGTGCCCCTATTGGCGCGAATCAAGCATACGGAGAAACAAAGCTTCAAAACCCGCAAAGAACGTCTGGGCACCCTGGAACACGTATTTTCATTTCAAAAAGACCCCGATTTCACCCCGCGCGAGGGATTAAGAGTCTTGATTGTGGATGATGTGTACACGACGGGAAGCACGTTGAATGAATGCGCGAAGGTGATTCGGGAGGGGATGTGGGCGGAGATTTACGGACTTACTTGGGCGAGGTAAATATTTTGTAGAAAAATGTAGCAAATAATCGATGAAAATCTTCAGCAGATCGGGTAAGATTGAGAGGAGGAATCAGACGAACGGGGGAACCAGGATGAGCTTGAATGTGGCGAATTGCCCAAAATGCGGCCGAGTTTATGCGAAAAATTTCAGGGACATATGCCCTAATTGTTATAAGGAAGTGGAGTTGCAGTATGAGAAATGCGTGAAGTATTTGCGGGAATATCGTAAATGCACTTTATCAGAACTCAACGAGGCCACAGGGGTTTCCGTGCACCAGATCGCCAAGTTCATCCGAGAGGGCCGTATTTCGCTTACGCAGGCGCCGAACCTGGCATTTCCTTGTGAAATTTGCGGAACGGATATTCAAACGGGGACGATTTGCGAGGGGTGCCGGAAGAAGCTGCTTACCGATGTAAACAACATGAATGCGTCGGAGCAACTTAAGTCCCAGCCCAACAGCAAGAACGGTTACGGTTACAAAATAGGCGACTAGGACCTGCTATATTCTCTGTGAGGTTTGTCCTATAATTGAATAGGGTATACATTTTTATGTATCAATAGCCGATAATACTATTAATGATTATCGGTTATTTTCTATTTGGAGAGGTGATGAGATCATGAAAATTAACGACACGCAGCGCATCGGCGCGATGAACAACTATAGAAAGAACAACCAGCAGCAAGCCGAAGTAACAGGCAAGAAACAGAAGAAGGATGAAATCCAGATATCCGCGGAGGCGCAGGAATTGTTGACGCAACAGACGCAAGGCGAGGACCCGATCCGCGCCGAAAAGTTGAATGAGCTGAAGCAGAGTGTGGCTTCGGGCACCTACAGTGTGGATCCGAGGAAGCTGGCGGAGAAGTTGTTCCCTTACATCAAGTAAAACTATCATTATGAGAATAGACAGGTGAGCGGGCATGTCCATGCAGGCAGTAACGGAAGCGATGGAGTCGTTGAACGACCTCTATCTGGAGATGATTGATCTTGGCGGTCAGAAGAGGGAGTTCATTGTGCATAATGACGTGGACGGCTTAAGCCGGGTCATGAACAGGGAATCCAAGCTTATGAAGCGTTCGACGGAAGTAGAACAGGAGCGGTTGATGGCTGTAGCCGGGTATCTTAAAGAGAAGAATCTCCGTCTTCCTAGCTCCATAACGATGACGGAGCTGACTCGAGTTGTGTTTAACTTAGAGGATAAGGAACGTTTGGCGATTACTCACAATCAATTGCTTGAGACCATAGTTAAGATGAAGGAAATCAATGAGCTTAATCAACAGTTAATTGAACAATCATTAGATTTTATTGATTTGTCTCTAGATTTATTGACAGGTCCCGTTTATGACAGTCCAGTATACAGCAGACCGAATCAAACTTTAAATGAAAGCAATAGATATGCTTTTTTTGATAGAAAAGCTTAGGAGGTCAACATGAGATCTACATTTCATTTGTTGGAGACAAGCAAGCGAAGTTTGTTTGCTCACCAAACATCCCTTAGTACAACAGGACATAATATTGCCAATGCCAACACAGCTGGATATTCGCGCCAAGTTGCTAATTTAGTTCATAGTCGACCAATTGAAGTTCCTGGTATGCAACGCTCCAACACGCCCGGACAGCTTGGCACAGGAGTTGAGGTAAGTTACATTCGCAGAATACGTGAAGGTTTTCTGGATGACCAGTTCCGTAATGAGAACAAGTCCTATGGATCTTGGAGCATCCAAAGTGATACTCTGCAAAAGTTAGAAACGATCATGAATGAACCGACGGATAGCGGAATTCGGACATTGATGGATAACTTCTGGAAATCATGGTCAGACTTGAGCAAGAACCCGGAGAGTAAATCGGGTAGGGTTATCGTAAAGGAGAATGCCATCGCTTTGGCAGATGCATTTAATGCGACTAACATTCAGCTTACGGCTCTTCAGAATGACTTAACGGATAGTATTCATATCAAAGCAGATGAGATTAACTCAATTACTTCGTCCATTGCCAATCTTAACTTACAGATACGTAAAGTTGAGAGTTTGGGAGATAACGCGAATGATCTGAGAGACCAAAGGGATAATTTAACGGATGAGTTGTCCAAAATAGTAAATATTCGTTCTGTTGAGGTAGATCCGGACGGATACAATATTCAGATGGGCGGAGTTATATTAGTTGAAGCGGACACTTCCTTGCAAGTTACAGGGGAGTCGTTAGAACAGGCACACGCTTCAGGAGAGCTAACAAGCGGTGAAGTATACGGGATGATTGAGTCCAGAGATCGTATTGTTAATGCTTATATACAGGAATTAAATACGCTAGCGGATACCATTGCCAATGGTGAAATTGAAGTAGTTATCCCTGCGGGTTCCGTACTGCCTGGAGGCGGAGGTGTGGTAACTACAGATACGACTATGAAAGTCTTAGGAATTAACGGACTTCACAAGTTAGGTTACGCTTCAACAAGTCCTTTGGAGGTAGGAAGTGACTTTTTTACTTTTAATAAAGGTGGAGTTGGAGCTTCTGCGAATATTGGGTTTAATCCATATCTTATGGCCAATCCCGATAAAATTGCAGCATCTATGAGAACGATGAATGGACCTGGCGGAGAAATCGTAGTAAATGGTAATAACACGCTCGCACTACTTATGACTCAATTAAAAGATACTAAATTTAGTTTCTCAGGTAATAGCGGCGGACCAGGTATTACAGGGACAATAGACGATTTCTTTCGAGCCGTTGTCGGTAAGCTTGGCGTAGAAACTAAAGAGGCTAATAGACAAGTTGATAATCAAATGGCAATACTAGATCAAGTGGATTCGCGAAAGCAATCCGTTAGCGGGGTATCCCTTGATGAAGAAATGTCAAATCTCGTAAAGTTTCAGCATGCCTATAGCGCAGCTGCACGAGTGATGACCACGTTTGATGAAATGTTAGACAAAGTAATCAACGGAATGGGTATTGTAGGTAGATAAGTAGTACTCGGGAGGGTCGAATAATGTCGGTTCGAATAACGCAAAACATGATAAGCACTCAGCTTAATAGGAATTTAAATAACAACATGCGCAAGACAGAATTATATCAGGAGCAACTATCAACAGGGCGAAAGTTAAATAAACCTTCTGATGATCCCGTAGGTACACTTTATTCTCTTAGGTATCGGAGTAATATTAATGCCAATGAAGAATACAAGAACAATCTGGATCAAACGCAGTCTTGGCTTAACTTTACAGATTCTATGACCGGCCAAACTACAGATGTCTATCATAGACTTAGGGAGTTAGTAACTCAAGCTTCCAATGGAACGAATCCGCAGTCCGCTATGGATGCAATTAAGAGCGAAGTTGTCGAACTGAAAAAGCAACTAGTTAGTATAGGAAACAGTAAGTTAAGAGATAATTACGTGTTTAATGGTCAGTTAACCGATATTGAACCCTATTCAGCAACTAATCCCGCAAACGATTCAACGGACCCTTATTCCATATCTTACGATTTAGGTCTAGGTGTTCGAATTCCAGTAAATATAACAGGCAACGCAGTGTTTGGAGAAGCGAATGCGGCAGACAATATTTTTAAGATTGTTGATGATATGACGACCTTCTTAGATACTAAAAATCATACTGCGCTAAGCGGATTAATTAACCCTTTGGATGCTCGGCTTGGGAAAATGCTCAATGTGCGGGCTGAAATTGGCGCAAAGGTGAATAGAACGGAATTTATAAGCAATAGGTTAGATGATTTAGGTTTAAATTTAGTGGATCTACAGTCGAAAGTTGAAGATGCGGATATGGCGGAGACCATTATGAAACAAAAGATGAACGAAAGTGTCTACCAAGCTTCTTTAGCAACCGGAGCCAAGATTATTATGCCTACACTAGTCGACTTCTTACGCTAGGGGTTGTGAAATATGCAACTTCCAGCTATTCAAATTAGGCAACAGTATGGTCGTCTTGGTATGGAGTCCGAGAGAGCTTTTGTGGAGATGAAGCAAGAAAGAGCAACTCAAGACTTTGATATTCAACCTGCAGAAATAACCATTGAATCTCCTCGTGGCGAACTCCATATTGATCAATCTAGGGCCTGGGAAGCATTAAACGGTGGTGTAATCGAAAGTTTCAATCATCGAATTTATAGTAACAATAAACAGTTAGCATTAGACGGCATTGCTAACATCGTTAGTAAAGGTAATCGTATGGCGGCTATTCATCTTAGAACCAATGTTATTGCAGATTTAGGTTTCGAAAGTTATTTCGAAGACTATTATATGAATATATTTGGTGAAGCCTCTTATGATAACATAGATATTCATTACACTGCTCATAAACCAGTTATTAATTATAACCCTGGGGTCACGGATACACAGACGATTGCTAACAAGGCGGAATTCTCCTATGTTTCGGGAAAGTTGAACATCTATATGTTACAGTTTCCCTCAATTGAAATTATCCCCCCGAATTTAGATATGAGAATGTAATAAGATATAATGACTATAGACGGTTTCTCTATAGTCTTTTTTGCTTTGTATTTTTTAATAGAGAGGATGCTGCTTAGCATGAAATTACAAACCAGAACCATGGGCGAGATTGAAATTAAGGAAGAAGACATTATTACATTTGGTACAGGAATACCTGGATTCGAAGAGTACAGTAAATATATAATTGTTACACCTGATACCTCTATTCCGTTTAACTACTTACAAAGCGTAGAGGATAGTAATTTATCGTTTATAGTCACAGATCCTTTTGTGTTCTATCCTAGCTATGATATCAATATCCCAGATGAAGTATTGGAAGAATTGAGGATTGAAAAGCCGGAACATGTTGCGGTATATTCCATCGTGACCATTAAAAACTCCTTAAATCAAGCAACCCTGAATTTACTTGCGCCTATTGCGCTGAACATCACAAATAAATGTGCGAAGCAGGTTATTCTAACCGATACCAAGTACAGAACGAAGCATTCTATATTTAATAGTGAATCGGGGGCGTAGAGAATGCTGGTACTGAGCAGGAAAAAGGGCGAGTCTATTATCATCGGAGATCAGATTGAAGTTACTATTCTTAGTGTGGAAGGCGATGCTATTAAGCTTGGAATAAATGCCCCTAAACATATAGAGATATTCCGAAAAGAGCTGTACGATGCGATTCTAACCGAGAATAAAGAAGCTATTGGAAATACACTAGATGTAGAAATCTTACAGCAAATTTTATCTGTTGAAAAAGAGAGGGAAACACAGGGTTAAGGTATGAAATAAGAGATAATATACGGTTATGTCGTAAAAACAAGTAAATTCGAGTGAATATAACTCTACATTCCTTCTCATTGCATTGCGATAAATATAATATAAGCTGGTTAGGGGCGGCCGACCCAATAACCAGTAATAATTTTCCACATGGATGTGGAAATAACTTACCTTCAGGGAGGAAGAATTACAATGAGAATTAACCACAATATTTCCGCATTGAACACGCACCGCCAGCTTTCTTTCAACAACCTTAACTCTTCGAAATCGATGGAGAAATTGTCTTCCGGTTTCCGCATCAACCGTTCCGCTGATGATGCAGCAGGTCTTTCCATCTCCGAGAAAATGAGAGGCCAAATCCGCGGTATGGAGCAAGCTTCCCGTAACTCCCAAGACGGTATTTCCTTGATTCAGACGGCTGAGGGTGCAATGGCTACTGTTTCCGACATGCTAGTTCGTGTACGTGAACTTGCAACGCAAGCGGCTAACGGTACTTACAGCGCAACTGAAGACTTGGCTCGTATTCAAGAGGAAGTAACTGAGATTGCTAAACAAATCACTAACGTTAAAGACAACACGAAATTCAACGGAATTAAGTTGCTTGACGGTTCCAAAGACGTTCAACTTCATATCGGTCAAGAGTCCACTCAAACATTAACACTTACTCTTTCTGCTGTAACTAACAACTTGGCAGCTGTAGATACTGCGGTAACTGCTTACAACTTAGGCACACAAGCAGGCGCTGTTACTGCATTGGCAAACGTTGAAACTCGAATCAACGCAGTAAGTGCTGCTCGTTCATACCTTGGAGCTAACCAAAACCGTCTTGAGCACACAATCAACAACTTGGATACTACGGCTGAGAACCTTCAAGCAGCTGAATCCCGTATCCGTGATGTAGATATGGCTAAAGAAATGATGAACTTCACTAAGAACAACATCCTTACTCAAGCTGCACAATCCATGCTTGCACAAGCTAACCAACAACCTCAAGGCGTTCTTCAATTGCTTCGTTAATACGAGGTTGCTTCGAGAAGGACTCGGGAACCCCCGAGTCTTTCTTTTTTTATAACCATACACCACGAAGGAGCGGTTTGATATGAACAAATTAGCGAATAAACTTGAAGCGAGTTATATGGAACAGTTCTCTTGTACCGGAGGGGCATGTGAGGATACTTGCTGTCAAGGCTGGAAAATTTATATCGACCGTCCGACCTACAAGAAATATAAGAATATTAAAGATGCTGAATTGGGGCCCATGTTGGATGAGGCTGTTAAGCGTCAGAAGAAAGATGCGAACGATAATCGGTATGCCTATATTCAGTTGGATGAGCAAGGGTTCTGCCCGTTGTTAACTGAAGAGAAGTTATGCTCACTTCATAAGCAGTTAGGCGAAAGTTACTTATCGACGGTCTGCAGTAAATATCCTAAGATCTGGAACTCTGTAGATGGAACATTGGAAGTTTCGGGGGTTGTTTCCTGTCCTGAGATTGCTAGAGGTGTGTTATTAAATCCGAATTACCTTGAATTTAATGCAGGCATCCATTCATTTGAACAATTTAACAAGAACATGATTGCAAACGGAATTAATACAACTGCCAACCATGACTCCGGCAATCTAACACCGCTGTTCTGGCCATTGCGAACTTTCGCCATTCAGGTACTTCAGAATAGATCTTACAGTATCAATGATCGGTTGATTATGCTGGGCATGTTCTTCTTTGAATGTTCAGAGTTGGTTCGTGACAATCGTTCTGATACGATTGATGAATTAATCGCAAACTACACCCATGTCATTGATTCTGGTGACTTGCGTGAAACCTTATCGGAAATTCCAACGGTCTCTTCCATTCAGGTTGAGTTTTTAAGACTGTTGACTGAGATTTTAATTCAGAACAAGAGCGCACGCTATGAACAATGCTTTACAGAATTTAAAGCAGGCATCGGCATGGATGCTGCGTTTGATCTCGATCAAATAACAGTTAAATATGAATCAGCGTATAATGATTACTATGTACCCTTTTTTAATGAGAGAGAGTATATCTATGAGAACTACCTAGTAAACTTCGTGTTTAGCAAGCTGTTTCCGTTTAATGAGAAGGACTTGTATGATAGTTATCTAATGATGATCATTCATTATTCTCTAATTAAGATGAACTTGATTGGCATGTCCGGATATCATAAGAGGCTTGATGAAGAATTGGTTATTAAACTCTTCCAATCGTTCTCTAGGAATTTTGAACACAGCCAATCGTCATTGACATCCCTAATGAAAATTGTTCATAGTGTGGGCTATACACAGATGTCCCAACTTATGATTTTAATAAAAAACTAACTAATTTAAAAGATTTACATGTACATTTTACAAAAAATAATACCGATATTATTTATATAAGATTCTATTAGGGAGAGGGAGATTTCATTGGTCACTAACATTAATTCAGGCGCGCTGACACCACTAAACGGTGTTTCTGTTAATCCCGTAACGATTCGTCATACAGAGCAACCCTCGAGAAAGCAAGGAAGCGTGGAATTAGATTTATTTAATTCTACCCGTGAAGTGGAAGTTGCCGAAATTCAGGGAAAGAGTATCTCAATTGGAGAGAAGAACTTTATTCAAGCGATAGACAGAGCCATTAAGGCCATTGAAGGGCCTTACTTAACAGCTGAATATTCTGTTCATGACAAGACCAATCAAATTATGGTGAAAATTCTTAACAGAGACACCGGCGAAGTCATTCGAGAGCTACCTCCTGAGAAAGCGTTAGACCGATTAGTGTATCTGCTTGAATCTGCAGGATTAGTTATAGATGAGAAGAGATAAATTCAAGAATATATAAGCACAACAAGGAGGAGATGTTATGAGAATCACCGGAATGTCTTCAGGCATGGATATTGATTCCATTGTTAAGGATTTAATGAAAGCACATCGAGTGCCAATTGATCGGTTAGGTCAGAAGAAACAAGTACTGGAATGGCAACGCGAAGAATATAGACAGATGAATTCAAAGCTTGTCGATTTTCGTAACAATAAACTGTTTAACTACAGCTTGAACAGCTCCATCGACACGAAGAAAGCGACAGTAACGGGTGAAACGGCTGCACTTACAGCGGCAAGTACGAAATCAGCCGTTGAAGGCTCGTTAACCATTCGAGTCAATGAATTGGCGAAGAGCGGTTCTGTAGTATCCAATGGTGCAGGTATAGATCCTACCGCGTCCACAACGGCAACGCTGCAGAACTTAATTGACAACGGGAAGATGGCTGATTTCTCAGGTTCCATCACCGTTAATGGTGCGCCAATTACAATTGACAAGGCGACAGATACAATCAATTCACTACTGTCGAAGATAAATACGAATGCTGCAGCGAAAGCCTCTGCATTTTATGACACCGCCACAGGTAAACTGTCCATCACATCCAAAGAAACAGGAAAAATCAACGGGACTGGTGAAGTAACGCTGAGCGGCGCATTATTAACTTCTTCGTTCAACATGACAAATGTAACTCTCGGAGATGATGCCCAACTTGAAATTAACGGCATTGCGACAACACGTTCCAGTAATATCTTCTCTATTAATGGAGTAGAGGTCACGCTTAAAGCCAAGACTGTTGCAGACCCGACGGAAATCAAAGTGTCCAAAGACGTGGATGCCATCGTTAATACCATTAAGTCATTCATTAACGATTATAATGACTTGCTATCGACAATGAGCGACAAGGTGAAAGAAGAACGGAATAGGAATGTATTGCCTCTTACGAAAGAGCAGAGAGACGACATGAAGGAAGATGAAGTCACAAGATGGGAATCCAAAGCGAAGAGCGGACTTCTCCGGAATGAGGCGCTGCTAACTAAGACGATTAATGATGTTAGGGCGAGTACGAACAAACCTGTCACCATTGGCGCAGAGACCGTCACATTAGGTATGCTTGGCATTGAAACAGGCAAATATTTTGAGAACGGCAAACTGTACTTAAAAGATGAGAACAAATTGAGGGAAATGCTGGAGGACAACCCAACAAAGGTGATGAGTTTCTTCACGCAACAAAGCGGTTCCGTAAGTTCCAAAGGTCTGTTTGAAAGAATGCGGGATGATATTCAAATTTCGTTGAACGCGATCTCTTCTAAAGCGGGTACGTCTGCTTTCACGAGCTCATTGACGCAGCCATTCAGTTCAGAGAGCATGATCGGTAAAGATCTCAAGCAACTTACGGACCAGATGATTCAGAAGGATTCTAAGTTGAGTGACCTGGAGAATAATTACTATAAGAAATTCAATGCCATGGAGCAAGCAATGAACAAATACCAATCGCAATCCGCTTACTTAGCAAATGCACTTGGATGATTCGTGATTTGAGGAGGAGAGTCTCGTGTTAAGCCAACAAATGAGAAACACATATACGCAGAATACTACTTTAACATCGACTCCAAATCAGCTTTTACTCATGCTATATGATGGAGCAATACGTTTCTGTAAACTGGGGATTGAAGGCATTGAATCTAATAACTATGAACTAGCAAATACCAACTTGTGTAAAGCTCAGGCCATAATCTATGAGTTTATTTCATCATTGGATATGAAACAGCCGGTGTCCAAGGACTTATTGGTTATGTATGAATACATTATTCATCTGCTTGTTCAAGGGAATGTTAAGAAAGACCTCATCTTGATTACTGAAGCGTTAGGCTACATTGAAGAGTTAAGGGAGACATGGGCAGAAGCTTCAAGGCTGGCAGGAAGCATGAAACCCTCTAACCATTATGTATAGTTGGATGGAACAACTCGAAACCATGACGATGGCATTGGTTCATCAGATTGAGCACTCAACCGAGGAAGACATTGTGGCCTTCGTTCAACAACGTGAAGAACACATCGACCTGTTAAAGAACGGAACGGTCAATCAAGCTCAGTTACAAGAAATGAGAGACCAACTGAGCAAGTTGCTGGCGTACGATGAGATCATTCTGGGTCGTATGAACGAGTTCAAAATATCTGCTGAACTGGGAATGCACAAAACAAGCACAGCCAGAAAACAAAAGTCTGCTTATGAGAGTACAATTCTTTACGATAGTCTGTTATTCGACACAAAAAAATAAATATTGACAGACTTGTAATGGGGTTATAATATTGTACTGGGTATAATTTCCTAAACTAAATACTGGCAAACTTGCAGAAATGCAAGGACGCAAAGCCATTGGGTCTTCCGTAGTAGGTATATAGTAACAACTGCTATCAGATCGCCAGGTTGCAAATCTTTCATTATCTAAAAATGGAGCATTAGCAATGTCTAATGGCTCCATTTTATTATTTAATAGGAGGAGTTTCGATGAGAACAACAGGCAAGTGGTTTAACGTGTTTTTATGCTTTCTTTTCGTACTGTCCACACTGAGCTTCTCTCAACAGACCGAAGCGGCAGCGGATTATGTCAATGTGAACAAGTCAGTGAATCCCACTCAAATTACAACTGAGGGTGAAGCTGAAGTTACATTACAGATACAAGGTACTCCACCTGTTAATGTCATTATGCCTAGTGATGTTATTCTTATCATCGACCGCTCCGGTAGTATGAGAGGTCAGAAGATGAGCGACGCAATTAAATCAGCGAAAGAATTTGTTGATCTTGTAGATTTAACAAAGCACCAAGTCGGTATAGTTGATTTCAGCTCAGACACTAAGGCTCTACCACTGACAACAGATGCTGTACAATTGAAAAGCTACATCAACGGACTCGCAGCGAACGGATCTACAGCAACGGGTGATTCCATTGATAAAGCCATGGAAATGCTTGCAAACCATAGACCCGAAGCTCAGCCTGTTATCGTTCTTATGACAGATGGAGATGCGACTGTTCCTACGGTCAATCCATACCAGTATGCCAAAGATAAAGCGTTGTTGGCAAAAGAAGCGGGTATTGTATTTTATACGATTGCATTGCTAGACACTAATGCGGATCCGACTACCAGCGGTCCGAACATCCTATTGAAAGAAATGGCGACAACATCTTCACATCATCATTTCGTACTTGGATCTGTAGGATTGTCCGATATCTACAAAGCGATTGTTCGTGAGATCGGTATGGCAAGTGCCTACAACATTGTCGTTTCGGATCTCGTCGCACCTGAATTCGAGATTGTTCCTGACTCTTACAAAGATAATATACCTCAGCCTACTGTAGTCGGAAATCAATTGCAGTGGAACTTCCTTGAATTGAAAAACAGCCTTCTAACGTTCAAATACAAGATTAGACCTAAAGATAAGAATAAAGCAGGCACTTATTACACTTCAGATTTAACTTCTAAATTAGAATATAATGACTATGCCGGCGCAAAGCGGATGAAATTTCTACCTGCGGTTCAACTGAGTGTTAAGTTCCCGGCACCGGTAATTACCTCTGTAGAAGCTAATGAAGGCGCACCGGAAGGCGGCAATACAATTACATTGAATGGTACTAATTTCCGTCAAGGTGCGACCGTAACCTTCGGTGGAACGCGTGCAACGAGCGAGCAATTCGTCAGCTCAACCGAGGTGAAAGTTGTCGTGCCTCAAGGTGCACAAGGTTCAGTAGAAATAAAATTAACTAATCCTGATAACCAAATTGCACTAAGTAATTACAAATACAAAGCAACGCCGGTGGTGACTTCCATTGACCCGGCAACCGGGCCTTTCAAAGGCGAAAACCTTGTTGCAATTAACGGTAAGTATTTTATGCCTGGGGCCAAAGTCACGCTAGGTGATAAATCTGCAGCTATTGTCCTGGTACATCCGAGTGTAATTAAAGTTACTGCTCCTCAAGCTGCTGCAGCAGGTCCGGTCAATGTTACTGTTGAGAACCCTGACGGTAGCAAAGTAGTTGTAGCCAATGGATATACCTATGAAGAAGAAATAATTGAGAAGCTTGAAATTACAGCTGTTTCACCTAACAAAGGATTGGTAAGCGGCGGAGATTACGTAGTCATTGACGGTAAGAAATTCGTTCCTTCAACTAAAGTATATTTCGGCACCACGGCTGTATCGGTGGGGACGTTCTTCTCTGAGACTAAAATCAGAGTAACAGCACCTGCGGCTACAACTGCCGGATTAGTCGATATTACCGTAGAGAACACCGACGGTAGAAGAGCGGTACTTGTGGGCGGGTATACGTATGAACCGCTTCCGGCAGCACCTGCACCTCAAATCACCAGAATTACGCCTAATACCGGAGAATCAACAGGCGGGACTACGGTTATCGTAGACGGAGCTAATTTTACGACACAATCCAAAGTATTCTTTGGTAGTGTTGAAGGCGTTAGTGTAACTTATTTCTCCCCAACAAGACTTAGAGCCTATGCACCGGCAGGCACTGTCGGAGCTGTTGATATTAAAGTCGTGAATAAAGATCTGCAAGAAGCAGTGGTAACAGGTGGATATACTTACGTTGCGCCGGCCATGGCACCTGCTCCTACCGTTACTTCCTTGACACCGAACAGCGCACCTTTGAATGGCGGAACTATAGTACTTGTATATGGTACAAATTTCGTTAGTGGTGCAAAGGTTTACTATGGAAGTACGCAAGCACAAGTCAACAATGTCATTAGCACGCGTATAACATCCGTTTTGCCACAAACGGCTGCACCCGGTCAAGTCAATGTTAGAGTCGTCAATCCGGACGGACAGGAGTTCATACTGACCAATGGGTTCACCTACACAGAGCTCTTGCCAACAATTACGGCTACAACGCCGAACAAAGGGCCTCTTGAGGGTGGAACATTTGTAATCATCGACGGAACGAATTTCGATAGAAACATCCGAGTTAACTTCAATGGCGTCAATGTTCCCGTAACATACTTTAGCGATACGCGTATCCGGGTAACCTCTCCAAGCAGTGTCGTAGCAGGTCCCGTAACGTTCACATTGACGAATCCGACCGGTTCGCAAGTCTCCGGTACATTTACTTATGAGAACCCGGTACTGCCTAGTCCGGTCATTACAAGACTGAACAGCACAAGTGGACCGTTATCGGGCGGGAGTTTCCTAATAATCGATGGATCCAATTATACAACTAGTTCTAAAGTGTATATGAATGGCGTGCTTGTGCCAAACACATTCTTCTCGGTTAACCGATTGAGAATAACAGTACCTGCTTCAGCTACTCCTGGAACTGTGGATATCTATGTCGAGAATGCAGACGGTCAAAGAAGTAACGTTGTAACCTACACCTATCTATAAGTTCATGCAATATCTTATGCCCAGCGACCTATGTCGTTGGGCATTTTGGTTGTGCGCCCAGCATGGGCGCTATCTCTAGGATTTAAGTCCCGAATGGTGAAGGCAGTAGTAGTCATAGCTTAAGGCAATGTAACCAAGATGATTGACGTTAACAACTATAACGAACATTCAGACGATGGCCCAGGACCGAGAAACGAGTAACCCAAACGGGTGAGTTTGAGCAATACGCACACTCTGCGGACGGTAACTTGTACAGCGCGATCAACAAGAATGTAATTGACGTATTCAACTACACACCTAATGGAAACGTATTGAATAAGACCCGTAACGGTCAATTGGTCTTAAATTATGGTTATAACGCAGAAGGTCAAGTTTCGGAAGTAACCGACATGAACAACCAACGCGTTAATTACACCTATGATCCACTAGGCAGATTGAAAGATGTTCTTACTAACGACAAGCTTGTCGCATCCTATAATTATGATGCAGACAACAACGTTAGCGGCATTAATTATAACAGTGGAACCAATGTTCAGTACGGCTACGATAAGGATTCCAACATTCTATCTATTTTGAGCCGAAACAAACAAGGTAACACCGTAGACAGTCACTCTTACAGCTATGATGGAAACGGTAATAAACTAACTGCAACGGAAAACGGACAAACAACGTCGTACACTTATGACAAACTGCAAAGACTAACCCATGTAAACTATCCAGGTAAAGGCGCAGAACAGTATAGATATGACGATGCCGGAAACCGGATTGAGCACAGTGTTGCAGGTGTGACAACCTCGTATTCGTATGATCGGAACAACAGACTGTTATAGATGAGTAACCCACAAGGTCAGACAACGTTCAACTATGACCCGAATGGGAATATGATGAGTAAACTTGGTCCGAACGGGAAAGACGAATTCAAATACAACGGATTCAATCAATTGATAGAGTCCGCCATGTCTGACGGCAACTGGATGCGTTATAGTTATGATGCACTTGGACTGCGCTCGAGTATCGCTGAGAATGGAGTGCTTACGAACTTCACGTTCGACGGTGACCAAGTCATGTCGGAAACGACAGCATCCGGTAATCGTGTGGCTAACTATGTTCGCGGTTATGGTCTTTTGTCCCAAGTTGATCCTCAAGGTCGTCTCTATGACATGTTAAGCAATGGTCATGGCGATGTAACAGGACTTTTGAACTGCAAGGGTGAATTGGTTAACAGTTACACTTACGACGCTTTTGGTCAAACTACGGAGAAGAAAGAACTCATCCAGAACCGCTTCTTATACTCAGGAGAGCAGTATGATGAGATTACCGACACTTACTACCTGCGTGCAAGAAACTATGACCCGAACTTGGGCCGATTCACGCAAGAGGATACATTCCGTGGGGATGGGTTAAATCTTTATTCTTATGTGAAGAACAATCCTGTTAATTTTGTGGATCCTAGTGGAAATATATGTGTTGAGGTAGGTGGTGGTGGTACTTCCACATGGGATGGAAAGAAATTAAATTCCATTACTACCACGTCCAAAGAGTTGGAACAACACTATTTAAAAGTCCTCTATTCTGTAAGTAGTTCTAATTCAAATAATTATTGGAAGGCTCGAGAGTGTTTAGGTAATAATAAAAACAGTTGGTGGAGGTAAACACGCTGCTGAAGCTAAGAGAAAGATTGTTGAAGATCTTCATGAAGGTAAAGCAGCAGAAATGCAACTGATGGCTGAAATAAGTATGTCAATTAATACAGGTGGCGGAGGTCGTGGCAAAGCAGTTATTCCTATTGTAAGGGAGTTGCTAGTGTAACAGGAACTATAGCGAAAAAAGTTTCTGGTGCATTATCTAAGGGTGCGGAAAATGTCGCTAAGATTGGCGACAGCTTTGGAAAAGCCGGAACACTCGTTAAAAATTCTGACACTAAGATTGAATGGTCAAAGGTTTCTAATCATGGCTTGGAGAGAATGAATGAACGTGGTGTAACAAAAGAGATGGTGGAATCTCGGGTCAAGAATGGTAAGGCACTTTCACAGAATAATGGAAGCAAGCATTTGTTTTTCACGGATGAAGGCGCTGCGGTTATTGCCAACGATGGAACGTTAGTGACGGTAATTCCGAAGAGCAAATATGATGATGCTTATAAAGCATTGTCGGAATCTTTATTCGGGAGGTAAGGGAGTAACAAATGAGAGATATTATCATTCAAATAATTAACGAATGGAATCCGGTGGACATTTATCCATTACTGAAAGATGAATATTATTCTGAGTCACAAAAGGTGTTTGAGGCAATGGATCTCACCAGTACAGCAAATGAACTAGCTAAAGAAATGTTCAACATTTTTGTAAAGTCTTTCGGTAAGGAGTTCAACAAGTCTATGGATGAATGCAGATATATTGCAAAGAAAATCATCAATTCAAAATAAAACGGCGGGGGCTACCAAGTTCCGAGTGAAACCATATCATTTAATCAATAAAATAGATTAACTTGGTTCTCCATCAATGTATTACAACTTATAGTTAAGAAATTGAAAGTGAATTGCTAAAAGATCAAACCAGAACCTTGACTGGCTTAAGCCTTTCAAGGTTCTTTAAAACCTCAAATCCAGAACTCGAATCGATCAATTTCCCCATTCATTTACAACATCTTTACACCGATATACTATTTAGGCCATCCGCGTTTGTTATGGTTTACATAGTTCCAAAGTCATAGAGGTTCATCCTGGGTACAACCAGTTTACATAAACGACAGCAACTCACTTACAAAGGAGAATTACCTTGAAACCATCATCTACATTTAAACGTTTCATCTCACTCGCGCTTGTTATGATACTTATTGTATCGACATTCGCACCGCTCGCAGGGGCAGCTACTAAGACTACCAAAAAACATTGGGCAGACGCCTGGATTCAACAATGGAACGAACAAGACCTTATCTCTTCAGCGACATTCCAACCGAACGCACCAGCCACTCGCGGCGAATTGGTGAATTGGATTAATAAAGTGTTTGCTATTCCTGCGACATCTGGAAATGTAGCGAAGAACGTCTATTTCACAGATGTCCCCGTGAGCAGCTCGGTATACAGCAATGTGTACACAGCGGTGCAAGCCGGTTACATCTCTGGACTGGGCGACGGTACATTTGGCGCACAGAAATCAGTAACACGTCAGGAAACAGCTGTTATGCTGGCGAAACTTTTTGCGCTTAGTACAACAACTTCGGACAAGCTTGCTTACACCGATGGTGCATCCGTGGCAAAATGGAGCGCAGGCGCAGTTCAATCCGTGACGGAACAAGGCTTCATGACAGGCAATGCGGGTAAATTTTCGCCCAAAAAAGTTCTAACAAAAGCCGAAGCAATTGTCCTCATCGACCGCGCTTTGAAGTTGCCTAGTATCACAATCAACAAAGCAGGCACTAATGGACCGACAATAGGTCATTCCTACCTTCCGAAGAACGTTATCATTAACGTGCCGGGTGTAACGCTACAGAACGTAACGATTGCGGGCAACCTGGAAATCGGTGAAGGCGTTGGTCAAGGCGAAGCATACATCCGCAACGTGAACGTAAAAGGTACTACGACCGTCAAGGGCGGCGGGGAGAATAGTATCCATTTTGAAAATGCGGTCATGGTTACGATTGTTGTAGATAAAGCGAATGGTACCGTTCGTCTGGTAGTTGAAGGCAGAACGCACATTAGCGACATCATTATCCAATCTCCTGCCAAAGTAGAAGCTTCGAACGAGTCGGCCATCAATGCCGTGACGTTGTCGGAGGAGTTGCCTAAGGATAGTCACGTACAATTGCTAGGTTCATATGAGACTGTAAACGTGAAGGCTAGTAGCATTGTCGTTGATTTGCCAAAAGGTAGCGTAGATAACATGATCGTCGACCCTACTGCAAAAGGCACCACAGTAAACACATCTAAAGAAGTCGAAATCCTTAAGTTGATCATGAATGCTGCGATTAAAGTAACCGGTCAAGCTTTGGTTCAAAATGCAGTCGTGAACGCCGCGGGCATTACGATGGATAAGGCTGCAACGAAGATGGAAAAAGGCAAGGACGTACCAGCGGATGTTCAAATTACGGTTGGCGGCCAAGCGAAGGGTGTAGGCACAACAACAACGGCGACACCTACACCGACAGCTCCTGCTACAAGCACCCCGGATACGGGATCTGTTACGCCACCTACCACAACTACACCGGATTCAGGTTCTATAACGCCTCCAGTAACACAACCGGAGCCTCAACCTAAACCGGAAGATCAGACAGCACCAATTGTTACGGGTGTAACAGGGAATGTATATATTGGCGATACACTAACATTGCAGAGTAATGAAGATGGCCATATCTACATTGTGCCTGAAGGTTCAACGTTCACTAAAATTTATTTGGATATGATTGTGTCTAACACTAAAGGTGTTAAAGCTGAAAACATTAAGGATACAGATATTACTCTTTCTACTCAGGGTCTGACAGAAGGTAGATATGCAGTTGTCGCGGTAGATGCAGCAGGCAATGTGTCTCAACCTGTTAGGTTGAAAATAGAATCTTTAACTCAAACTACATTAACCTTTTTGCATATTGGGATAGGCTTCAATGATCATATTGGTCTCAGATTTAATAAAATTATTTACAGTGTTTACAGTACCTCAGAAACTTTAAAAGCAGCAGTTTCCATCTCCAAGGATGGAATAAACTTTACCGCGCTTGCGGCCGAAGATCGGGTATCCATTTCTCAAGATGGTGTGTCTATTGATTTTCATGAAGAATTCAGAGGTAAAACTTATATAAAATTGGCTTCTAATTCCGTTGAAGATACAGGTGGGGACATATATCCAAATGAAATCTCAGTAAACTTTAACTCAGGAACTAATGTGGATTTACTCTCTGCAGATAGAATAGATCCTAATGGAAGAGTAGACTTTAAAGTTGACGCAGCGGTTGCAGTCTATTTTGTACCAGACAATGTATGGGGAACCTTGACTAATTATGAGAATGCAGTAGTTAGAGGAGATGCTCTTAAACGTATAGTTTTGCCAAATGAGGTTGATCAGCCAATATTTTTTGATACAACAGGGCTTCGGGAAGGTTATTATCGATTAATGGTATGGGCTGGTGAAAGCAAACAGATTAAAATAAGTATTCCCGAAAGTCCTAGAATAAACCTTAACCAAGTTGATATTATTCATGATACGGTCAATAGGACCGCTACCTTTACTTTTAATAATCTGTTGCCAACCGATGTTATCAAAGTTTACGAGATTAATGCATCAACACCTATTTACACTCTATCTCCAAAAGCAGGAGAAAATTTCGTGAAAATCGAAGGCTTACAACTTTACAAAATGCATCAATACACGCTAACTCAACAAGGTAAAAAAGAAAGTATGGTACAAGAGATATTGTAAGTGAGCTAGTATCGACGATAATTCAACTCAATACCTATTAAACTGAACTATAACCCGAAAGAATGACACTCAAAAAAGTGTTGTCTTTCGGGTCTTGTATTTTATTCAACATAATAAAGCATTTGAAGTGCCTAACATCGTAATTTATGTGAGTAGTATTTCTGGAGGACTGAGTTGATTGAAGAAAGAAGTTGAGATTATTGAGTATTCTTCTGAGCGAGGTATTCAACTAGTTTGGGAAGACGGATCAACAATAAAGACGTCCATTCAAGATAATGTTGTTGTGATTAGAGGCGATACGGCTGGCTTAGTCTCTCTTGCGCAACACTTGCTCAAGCAGAAGTGCCCAAGGGCCATCATGTTCATTATGATGAATCTAATTCATTAGAAGAAGGCTCGTGTGATGTCATTATAGAAAAATTGTAATAAAAAGAGTTTCAGTGGGGCTAAACGACCGTATGGAATTCAATATTCTAAGCGGATATAGATCCTGCATTATAATAGTTATAACAAAAGTGGCTTCCGAGTAAACAACAGCCACTTTTAATTTTGCACATAGTCCAATCTCCTTAACTACAGACGAATCCAAAAGAATGACCATTTACACAAACCCATCCCCCTTTTTAGGCTATTCGACCTGTTTTGTCTACAAAATACCCCATCGTTCATGTTACCTTTTGTCGAAAATATGTGCACATTCTCCCTGTGGATAATGTGTATAACTCTGTTAATAACTAATGAAAACAAGCTTTCAGCGTGTGAATAAACTCGTCTTATTTTGTGTATATTTCAATTTTCAGACAATGGCTTACATGAAATGTCAACGCTTACAATTATGATTGACAATTCTTGATTGGCAGTGATATATTTGGCTTGTGGGCAGACCCACAGCATTTGAAGATGAAGGGATGTAATCGAACATGCAAGGAAAAGTGAAATGGTTTAACGCTGAGAAGGGCTACGGCTTTATCGAAACAGAAGATGGCGGCGACGTATTCGTACATTTCTCCGCAATCCAGACAGACGGATTCAAGACTCTTGACGAAGGTCAAGAAGTAGAGTTCGACATCGTTGAAGGCGCACGCGGACCACAAGCAGCTAACGTAATCAAGTTGTAATCATCAGCCCGATCGGGCTCCGATAGATGGTTAGACTGATCCACATCATAAAGCTTGCAAGGACACCCTGTTTAATGGGGTGTCTTTTTGTGTACATATACTATACTCTACGATATGGCCAAGCTCTCAATCCACAGCCAACACATTTGACTAAATATTCTGAATATTTAACGCGAATTGTAAAGGATTTTTTAAGTGGATGGCGAATACGTATGAGGTAAGGCCGAAAGCTCATGCATACGTAGAGGTTTTGCTAACGCAAAACTAAAGGAGGAGTTTTACTTATGAATCTTTTGATACGCGGTGATCACCTAGAAGTCACGCAAGCCCTCAAGGACTACACAGAAAAGAAATTGTCCCGCCTGGAAAAGTATTTCGAGTCTCCCCCTGCATCTGACGTTCACGTTACGCTTACAGCCGTCAGAGGCATGCACGGTGTTGAGGTAACCATCCCGCTGCAAGGGCTGCTCCTGAGAGCGCAAGAGAAGAGCGGGGATATGTACGGCTCTATCGATACGGTCGTGGATAAACTGGAACGACAAATTCGCAAACATAAGACAAAAGTGAATCGCAAATTAAGGCAAGAACGCGGCATGCGCGATCTGTTCAAAGTTACGACAGACGGCGCAGGATTGTATGAGGAAGAGGATGAACTGGAATTGGTTCGCACGAAACAATTTGCATTGAAACCTATGGATCTGGAAGAAGCCATTCTCCGTATGAATATGGTGGGACACAGCTTCTTTGTATTCTCCAACGCGGGTTCCAATGTCATTAATGTGGTGTACAAGCGCAATGACGGCAAATACGGCCTGATCGAGCCAGCCACCTAAAATATGAATACGACAATGACAGCTCGGCCATCCGGCCGGGCTTTTTAATTTTTTCCGCCAAATAAACCTATTTATACCAAGCTCAGCCCCTCGTTCTGTGGTTGCGGCATGTTCCACAAACTGTTACAATTTAAGGCAAACCATGCGTTAGGCAAGTAGAAAGGGGAAAACCCATGCTGGGATTGGTAAAGAAGATTTTCGGGGACTCAAACGAACGTGAAATCAAGAAAATGTTGAAGACGGTAGACCGCATCAACCAATTGGAGTCTGACTTCCAAAGTTTATCGGACGAGCAATTAGCTCACAAGACGATTGAATATAGAGAGCGCCACGAGAAAGGCGAATCCCTGGACGATCTGATGCCTGAGGCGTTCGCGACTGTTCGGGAAGCTTCTAAGCGTACCCTGGGCAAACGTCATTACGATGTACAAATGATCGGTGGTATGGTGCTTCACGAAGGCCGTATTGCGGAGATGAAAACTGGTGAAGGTAAGACGTTGGTCGGTACCCTATCTGTGTATTTGAACGCTCTGACAGGCAAGGGCGTGCATGTGGTTACGGTCAATGATTACCTGGCACAGCGTGATAGCGCGGAAATGTCCCAGATTTATAACTTCCTCGGACTAACGGTTGGCGTCAATCTGCATGAGCTGACCCATGACGAGAAGCAAGAAGCATATGCTTGCGATATCACTTACGGAACGAACAATGAGTTCGGGTTCGATTATTTGCGCGACAATATGGTCATGTACAAAGAACAGATGGTACAACGGCCTCTTTACTATGCGATCATTGACGAAGTAGACTCCATCCTGGTGGATGAAGCGAGAACACCGCTGATCATCTCAGGACAGGCTGCTAAGTCGACGGAGCTTTATTTTGCTGCGGATCGCTTTGTTCAGCGTCTTACGTTTGAAGAGGATTACACGGTTGATATCAAGGTCCGCTCCGTTGCTTTAACGGAAGCCGGCGTAGCCAAAGCGGAACGCGCTTTCGGCATCGACAACCTGTTCGATCACGAGCATGTCACACTGAATCACCACATTCAACAAGCGCTTAAAGCGAACTACATCATGCGTAACGATGTGGACTATGTCGTACAGGACGGCGAAGTGCTGATCGTCGATGAGTTCACGGGCCGCATCATGACAGGCCGCCGTTACAGCGATGGCCTTCACCAGGCGATCGAAGCGAAGGAAGAGCTGGAAGTACAGAATGAAAGCATGACACTTGCTACGATTACATTCCAGAATTACTTCCGGATGTACCGCAAGCTGGCGGGTATGACGGGTACAGCGAAGACCGAGGAAGAAGAGTTTAAGAAAATTTACGGCCTGGATGTAGTCCAAGTGCCTACGAACCGCCCGAACATCCGTCAGGATATCCCGGACGTAGTATACAAGTCGGAAGGCAGCAAATTCCGCGCCGTTGTGGACGAAATTGTCCAACGCCATCAGAAGAACCAACCGGTTCTGGTCGGTACGATCTCCATCGAGAATTCCGAGAAGCTGTCGGATATGCTCAAGAAGAAAGGCATTACACATAAAGTATTGAATGCCAAATACCATGCGGAAGAAGCCGAAATCGTATCCCGCGCCGGCGAACCGGGTTCGGTTACGATTGCTACGAATATGGCGGGCCGTGGTACGGATATTTTGCTTGGTCAAGGCGTACCGGATACAGGCGGTTTGCATATTATAGGTACAGAACGTCACGAAAGCCGCCGGATCGATAACCAGCTGCGCGGTCGTGCGGGACGTCAAGGCGACCCGGGCTCCTCCCAGTTCTATCTGTCTCTGGAAGATGAACTGATGCGCAGATTCGGCGCGGAGAACATCATGGCGATGATGGATCGTCTTGGCTTTGAAGAGGATCAGCCGATTGAAAGCCGTCTCATCACAAGAGCGATTGAATCCGCGCAGAAGCGGGTGGAAGGCAACAACTTCGACCTGCGGAAAGTGGTACTTCAATATGATGACGTGATGAATCAGCAACGTGAGATTATTTACAAGCAACGCCGTGAAGTGCTGAACTCCGAGAATGTGCGTGAGATTGTGCTGGAGATGATCTATCCGGTTATTGACCGCATCGTGAAAGCTCATGCTTCCGAAGATGTGATTCCGGAAGAGTGGGATCTTCAAGCCATTGCGGATTACGCCAACGCGACCTTCCTGCAAGAAGGCGAAACGCAAGCGGCTGAGCTTGAAGGCAAGGAACAGGATGATATACTCGAGTTCCTGAAGGCCAGAGTGCTCAGCGATTACGATGCCAAAGAAGCGAACATGGGCTCCGAAACGATGCGTGAATTCGAGAAAGTCATCTTGCTTCGTTCCGTAGACAGCAAGTGGATGGATCACATTGACGCGATGGACCAGCTTCGTCAAGGAATACATCTTCGGGCTTACGGCGGTACAGATCCGCTTCGGGAATACCAGTTCGAAGGCTTCGAGATGTTCCAGGAGATGATCAACAGCATTCAGGAAGAAGTAGCCACTTATATTATGAAAGCGCAAGTGGAGCAGAATCTGGAGCGTAAGCCGGTTGTGGATGAGCAGGCCATTTCCACGAACAGCAGCGAAGCGCAAGTGAAGCGTCCTGTTGTGAACAAGGAAGAAAGCCGAATCGGACGCAACGATCTCTGTCCTTGCGGCAGCGGCAAGAAGTACAAGAACTGTCACGGTCAAGCGTAACGTTAAATATAGCTGTACAAGGGAAGGATCCGCGACCTGCGGATGCTTCCTTTTCCGTATACCAGATGAAAACAATAACTTTAGAGGTGAGCGTACATGATCGAAATGAAACAAGATTTGCGCGAAGTATCCAAACGATTACAAGCCCTTAGGGGGTCTCTTTGACTTAGATCTTAAACTGGAGCATATCGGCAACTATGAAGAGAAGATGGCCGCTCCGGACTTTTGGGACGATAATGAGGAAGCTCAGAAGACGATTGCGGAGATGAACGCGATTAAATCCGTAGTCGATGATTACAACGCATTACAAGCGGAGTTTGAAGACAGTGAAGTTATGCTGGAACTGGCGCAAGAAGAAGGCGACGACAGCATCGCGGCGGATCTGGGGCAGAGCATCACGGCGCTGGTGAAGAAACTCGAAGACTTCGAGCTCCAGCTCCTGCTAAGCCAGCCTTACGATAAGCTGAACGCGATTCTGGAGCTGCATCCGGGCGCGGGCGGCACCGAGTCGCAGGACTGGGCGAGTATGCTGCTTCGCATGTACACCCGTTGGGCGGAGAAGCGCGGCTTTAAGGTCGAGATGCTCGACTACCTGCCTGGCGACGAAGCGGGCCTCAAGAGCGTAACCCTGCTGATTAAAGGGTATAACGCCTACGGTTATCTGAAAGCGGAGAAAGGCGTGCACCGTCTTGTTCGGATTTCACCTTTTGACGCATCAGGCCGCAGACATACCTCCTTTACCTCCTGTGATGTGGTTCCTGAAATTGAGGACGACGTGGAAATCGAAATTCGTACCGAGGACCTCAAAGTCGACACGTACCGGGCAAGCGGCGCGGGCGGACAGCATATCAACACAACTGACTCGGCTGTAAGGATTACGCATATTCCGTCGGGTGTCGTTGTAACCTGCCAAACCGAACGTTCCCAAATCAAAAACCGCGAGCGGGCGATGAAACATTTACGCTCCAAGTTGTATGAGAAGAAGATTGAGGAACAAGAGAAGCACCTCGCGGAAATTCGCGGCGAACAAAGCGAGATCGGCTGGGGCAGCCAAATTCGTTCCTATGTATTCCACCCGTACAGCATGGTGAAGGATCACCGCACATCTGTGGAAACCGGTAACGTGGGCGCAGTCATGGACGGAGACCTCGATGGATTCATCGACGGTTATCTGAGAATGCAGATTAAGCAAGAAGATTAAACGCGGCAAGGTCCCTGAAAGGAAAGAACAAAGTCAGAACGACTTAACTTTCCTTTTACAGGGAATAGTGTAGGGAGACGGAACTTAGTGCGGGGTGCAACCAGTTTGGGCAAAAGACAACCGAAGATACCAACCCAAGGCCGGATGGGCCGAGTTATTGAATATGTATACTTAATTATAGGATCGCTGATTATCGCGTTAAGCTTTAATATTTTTCTCGTACCGAACCAAGTGGCTTCCGGAGGCGTATCGGGCATTTCCATTATCGTCAAAGAACTTTTCGGCGTGACCCCGGCTCTGACGCAGTGGGCGTTGAATATTCCGCTGTTTTTTGCGGGATTATGGTTGCTTGGGGGCAAATTCGGAGCGAAGACTTTGGTGGGCTCGGCCGTGCTTCCTCTTTTCGTTTTATTGACCAGTGGTTGGACAACCCTGACGGATAATACTCTGCTTGCTGCGATTTACGGCGGCATCGGGGTTGGTGCGGGTTTGGGGCTGGTGTTCAAAGGACGCGCATCCACAGGCGGTTTGGACCTGGCGGCACAAATCTTGCATAAATATACGGGCTTGACCCTCGGGTTATGCGTAGCGATTATGGACGGGATTGTGATTCTGACAGCAGGCATTACGATTTCACCGGAAAAAGCGCTCTATGCGCTCATAGGGCTCTATGTGACCATTAAAACGATCGACGTCGTGCAAATGGGTTTCGGTTATTCCAAAGTGGCTTTTATCATCTCCAATGAAACCGCCAAGCTTAGCGAAGCGATCTTACATGATCTGGACCGGGGATTAACGCGATTGACGGCGCAAGGCGGGTTCACGAACGAAGACAGGCCGGTGCTGATGGTCGTAGTGGGGCAGACGGAGGTTACGAAGCTGAAGACGCTGGTGCAGGGAGTGGATCCCTCGGCGTTTATTATTATCAGCGATACGACGGAAGTGTTGGGCAAGGGGTTTAAGTTAGAGGGAAATTAGAGAGGGACTTCGGTCTCTCTTTTTTTTGTTATGTTATAATAATAGTAATTAAACAACGCGGGATTGTTCACCTCAAACAGTTTGTACTAGACATGGAAAAGTCTCTTAGGAGGTTCAACATTGCTACAAGTGCAGATTCGAAACGCAGGTTATGCGTATAACCAACACATCATTCATGACATTGAATTCTCTGTGAAACCAGGTGAGCTTGTTGGATTAATTGGAGTGAACGGCGCAGGAAAGAGTACGACCATCCGGGCGATCTTAGGCTTACTGGAGTATAGTGATGCTGATATTAGGTTTGGCAGCAAGGATTCCGCAGGAGCTAAGTACAGTTACATTCCGGAACAACCCATTTTATATGATGGATTAACGTTGTGGGAGCATTTGGAGTTGGCGGCAGCGGCTTATGGCTTGGAGGAATCGCGGTTTCACCAACAAGCGGAGGCATTGCTGATTCGGTTTCGGTTGAATGATGCTCGCCATCATCTGCCTCAAAGCTTCTCCAAAGGAATGCAGCAAAAACTAATGCTCATCATCAGCATGTTAATTCAGCCGGACTACTATATCATTGACGAACCGTTTATCGGCTTGGATCCTTTTGCGACGAGAGATTTCCTGGAGTTTCTCATTGGGGAGAGAAGCCGCGGCGCGGGAATACTAATGTCCACTCATGTGCTGGACACGGCTGAGAAAATTTGCGATTCCTTCCTCGTTATTCACCAAGGTAAGTTGACCGCACAAGGTGACTTGCGTAAGTTGCGTCGATTAAGCGGTGTGACGGCTAATGAGTCGCTGTTTGAATGTTTTTTGCAGATGGTATCGTTTGACGGTAACAGGAGGAATGCCCTTGCTGCAACTGACACTTAAACGCATCAAGCTGGAGTGGATGTATCAATATCAGGTCATTCGACTGGCTGTGGACTGGACGGTGGCGCTGTAAATTGTGATTCCGTTATGTCTGCTGTCTGGGAACCAATATTATCGATGGTGGGTAACCGAGGACATTCTTACGCTGAATTTTCCTTTTGGACTCACTGTAATCGCTTTGTACTTGTTCTGCTGGACAGGCACCATCCGGTCCTTCATTCACGAAGCCGATCAGTTGTTTATGCTGACTCAACCAGATCGTATGCAATCGCTTAAACGATACAGTTTGTTGTATTCAGTTATCATCCATTTAGTCTCGTGTGCGGTGGTCTGGGTGATACTGCTGCCTTATTGGGTTCGAATTGAGGGCTGGTCCATTTCAATTTGGCTTCTGACGCTGGTCTGTACCATATTGTTCCGGTTTATTATTTCTTGTGTGCATAAATATAATTTCTTGTTGAACATGCAATTTTGGAAAAGGTTGATTACGCATTTGTCGTTCATAGTCATTAGTGCAGCGGTTTACTCGGCGACCTTACTTTTATTAATCAGACAACATACAGCAGGTTATTGCTTGCTTCTGTTGCTCGTGCTAATTATGTCGGTGCTGTGCAGAAGGATAACTCGTTTTCAACGCAGTCATTTGGTCAAGGAAGCGGAGTTTGAGTGCAGACAGAGAGGTCGGATGTTGTCGTATATACTGGGGGGAGTAGTGAACAAGAAGCGGATATGGAGAAGAAAGAATCCGTATATACTTAAAATGTCGAATCCTCTATTTACCAAAAGAAGCACATCCTCTATTCTTGTGGAAACGCGATTAAAGGCGTTTGTGCGTGATTCCAGCCAAGTGAATATTGTGCTTCAATATTTGGTAATCGGTGCGGGGGCAATCTGGTCGGTTCCTTGGTGGATGGGATGGGGGGTGTGGTTGTTCCTTACAGTAGGACTGGTTGTCTGGATGAGTCAATATTACAAGCAAAGTCTGCAAGAATCCTATATGCGGATGTTTACTTGGAACTGGAGAGACGTCCAGAAGGCTCATCATGCAACGGTTGTATTGCTCAGTTTGCCGTCGTTGCTGTTATTGGTTGCAGTGGTTGTTGTAAGTTTATGGAGCCACACAAGATAACAGCTCTGCTTACCATAATAGATTAGCAGAGCCGGAACCTTTTATTTTATTTAGGGTTTTTCCACCGTATACCCCTGTTTTTTCAACTGGTTCACGATGCCGGATTCATTGAGCATGTGCCCCGCACCGACAACCACAAAATAATCCTTCTCCTGATCATCTGTAAGCATCTTCGTGATTTTGGCAGTCATGTTAGCGTTGCGTGTCAACCATATTTTATCGTTTATTTCGGCCGCCACGGCATCTTTAGGCTCGATTAATACCAATTTCTCCAGTGTAGCGTCATCGCCTGCTTTCCAGGCCGTCATTAACTGTTTCATGACATCGGCGGTTTGTTCTGGTTGTTCATGATTTTCCAGTAAGCCCTGAAGATTCTTCACCTGCAGCTCTTGGGAGAAATTATCGAACATATCGATCTGGAACCGTGCGCCCTCCAACTCCACAATCGGCTTCTTCCCTGTCGCCATGCTCAAGAAGTACAAGTCGATGCCGTAATTGGCGGAGTAATCCGCTTTCCCCGCATGAATCGACTGCATGATTAACGCCGCATACCAAGGCTCGAACTTGTTATAAACTTCAGGTGTGAGACCGAGCGGAGCTATAGCTTTCACATAAGCATCGTACGTTTCTTTGGGCAGCACTTGATCGATCGTGGTATCACCCTCGAACATGCTTTTCTTCTGTATGTATTCGGCATCATTCTGAATCTGAAGCATATTGGCTTCTACCGCTATTACTTCAGCGTCCGCATATCCGTCTCTAATCACTTCACTCAGCGGATAGATACTGCCATCTCCCACATGAATGGAACCAAGTAGATATACGGTGTTATCCTCATCCGACACTTTCCAGTACATTCCCTTAGTACCCTGACCGTTGCTGTAAGTCAAATGCTCGTATACTCGTGTGTATAAGGTAAGCAGTTCCTGCTTCGTTATAGGTGTGTTCAAATTGTAAGATGTGCTGTTGCTGCCCACATAAATCTTATGTTCATGAAGGTAAGGCACCGCTTTAGCAGTAAGGAGTTGTCCGTTCTTTTCATGAATCTTTTGGATAAATTGATAGAGGGCTTGAAGAGCGTCATTCCGGCTAAGTTTGGTCAAGGATACCGGTGCTGCTTTCCCGCCTGCGAATTTCCACGAAAGGTAATTTAGAATGACGTTGAAGTCCGATACCGTGGCCGGAGAGGTGTATTTGTTGAACAGTTGAGGAGACTTTAACCCGTAAACGGTGGACATGCTCACTTCATGCTGGGCCCAGGCTTGCGGCAGTTCTGCAGGCGGTGCTGTTTCGGCGGCGAAGATCGTGGTTCCTGCACCAAGCAAGCTTGAGATTAATAAAGAGCTAATACCGGCTTTCCATTTCAAAATTCATCGACTCCTGACATTTGTAGTGATATGCATTGCGGAAGTTGAAACTAACAATAAAAGCACTCTATCATTATACATTCTATAATTGCCATAATAAAGATAATTCTAGTAAAAGATTGGAAGATAGAAATCGAATCGATGATTTTAAATTTGTGTTGTATAATTAATCATAAGTATGTATAATAATGCATATATTTTCGAGAATATACATACTTTATGCACTCATATATGCAAGTACGGGAACAAGGCAGGGGGAAGGCTACATGGGAGAGCAGTTGAGGGTAGCGATTGTGGGTTCAACGGGGTATGGCGGGGTTGAGTTAATCCGATTTCTGATAGGACATCCGCAGGTACAGATTACTTCGGTCATTTCATCATCCAGCGCGGGAGGCTTGCTCAGCGAGGGGTTTCCGCATCTGAACGAGATCGTAACCGACACGTTGGACGGGGTAGATATAGAATTGATTCGCTCCAAAGCGGATCTGGTATTCACGGCGACACCTCATGGCGTCTCCTCCAAGCTTGTTCCGCAGTTGCTGGAAGCGGGCTTGAAAGTGGTTGATCTGTCGGGGGATTTCCGATTGCGGGACGGCTCGGTATACGAGCACTGGTATAAACATGAACCTGCCGACAGCCGTTACCTCGAGCAAGCCGTGTACGGGTTGGCTGAAGTGTTCGGCGAGGATGTGCGCGATGTTTCCTTCGTCTCCAACCCGGGATGCTATCCGACGGCGACGCTGCTGGGGTTGATTCCCGCGGTTCAGGCGGGCTGGATCGATCCTGCAACGATCATTATCGACGCCAAGTCGGGCGTATCCGGGGCTGGCCGCGGGTTGGGATTAACGGTCCATTATTCGGAAATCAATGAAAACTTTCTGGCTTACAAAGTGAACAAACATCAGCATACACCTGAGATTGAGAGCGTGCTGAGCCGAGTTGCAGGACACGAGGTTACAACAACATTCACGACCCATTTGGTTCCGATGACGCGAGGCATTCTGTGCACGATGTACGCCTCTATGAACGGGGAACGGACGGATGAGGATTTCATAGATTTATATAAACAGTTTTACGAGGGACGCCGGTTTGTGCGCATTATCGCGAAAGGGAAATGGCCTGCGACCAAGGAAGTCTGGGGATCCAACTATTGCAATATCGGCTTCTCCGCGGACGCGCGCACGGGACGGGTCACGATCGTTTCGGTTATTGACAATCTGGTCAAAGGCGCGGCGGGGCAAGCGATTCAGAATATGAATCTCATGATGGGCTGGGATGAGGCGCTGGGCTTGGGGTTAACGCCGGCGTTTCCATAAATGGCATAGGAATATAAACGAAGTTACACCAACATGGGATGATGGAGATACGGAATGATGAACAGAGGGGGATGCATGGCGATGTTGACAGAAACAGGAACAGGAACAGGAACAGGTGCGTTCTATGCGGTGGTGGAAGGCGGAACGGTGACGACGCCTAAGGGGTTTCGGGCCGGAGGCCTGCACTGCGGACTGAAGAAGAACGGACGCCATGACCTGGGCGTGATCTTGTGCGACGTGCCGGCCGCGGCGGCTGCAGTGTACACCCTCAACGCCTTTCAGGCGGCGCCGCTGGCGGTGACCCGGGACAGCATCGCCCGTGAAGGGCGCCTGCAGGCCATGCTGGTCAACAGCGGCAACGCCAACGCGTGCACCGGCAAGCAAGGCGATGCCGACGCACTGGAAATGCGCAGCGCGATGGCAGCAAGCCTCGGCTTGCCCGAGCACTACGTCGGCGTGACGTCGACGGGTGTGATCGGGGAGCCGCTGCCGATGGAGCGCGTGCGGGAAGGCATCGCGGCGCTGCCCGCGCAGGTTCACGCCGGCGGCGGGGAGGACTTCTGCCAAGCGATCCTGACGACAGACCTCGTGAAGAAGGAGGTCTGTGTGCGGGTGAGCGTGGGCGGGAAGGACGTCTATATCGCCGGGGCGGCGAAGGGGTCTGGCATGATTCATCCGAACATGGCCACGATGCTGGGCTTTATTACGACGGATGCGCTGATCGAACCGGCGGATCTGCAAGGTTTGCTGAGCGGCGTGACGAATACGACGTTCAACATGATTACGGTGGACGGCGATACGAGTACGAACGATATGGTTGTGGCGATGGCGAGCGGCTTGTCCGGCGGCGTGGCGTTACGGCCCGGCGATGCCGATTGGGCTGCGTTCGAGGCGGGCTTCCGGCATGTGTCGGAGCATCTGGCCAAAGCGATCGCCCGGGACGGGGAAGGCGCGACCAAGCTGATCGAGGTGCGCGTGAACGGCGCGGTTTCGGACGAAGCGGCGCAAGCCATCGCGAAAACGGTGGTCGGATCCTCTCTGGTGAAGTCGGCCGTATTCGGAACGGACGCCAACTGGGGCCGCTTAATTGCGGCGGTCGGCAGGGCGGGGCAACCGGTGAATGCGGAGACGGTGGACATCCGCATTGGCGACATTCCGGTACTGGCGCAATCCAGCCCGGTACGTTTCAGCGAAGAGGATGCACTGGTGTATTTACAACAGGATGAAATCGTGTTTCACATCGATTTGCATATGGAACAAGGCAGCGCGATCGCTTGGGGCTGTGACCTGACTTACGATTATGTTCGCATCAATGCGGCATATCGGACTTAGGAGGAGGCAGGGCGCATGGGCGAAGCGGGAAACATAAAACCAACAAAGTTTGTGATGAAATGCGGCGGCAGCACCTTGGTGGCATTGCCGGATTCCTTCTTTGAGGATTTGCGGCAATTGCAGGCCGACGGCGTCATTCCGGTCATCGTGCACGGGGGCGGACCAGCCATTAACGATACATTGAACAAACTCGGAATCGAGTCGGAATTTGTAAACGGCTTACGGAAGACGAATGAAGCGGTGCTGGATGTCGTCGAGATGGTGTTAGCCGGGCAGATCAACAAAGAGATTGTGCGGCGCATTCAAGGAGCGGGCGGAAAGGCCATCGGCTTATCCGGCGTGGACGGCGGTTTAGTCACGGCAGTTCCGGTTGCAAGTGCGGCGGAGGTCGGCCTGGTCGGCGACGTGGTCGCGGTGGCCGCGGAAATCGTGGAAGGCATCGTAGCGATGGGCTACATGCCGGTCATCGCGCCGATTGGCCTTGGCGAGGACAATCAGCGCTACAACATCAATGCCGATACGGCGGCGGGTGCTGTGGCATCGCATATCGGCGTGAAGCGCATGATCGTGGTCACCGATGTGCCTGGCATCATGCGTGAGCACGATAGCGGGTCCGGGGCTGCGAAAGTGAGAGTGATTTTGCCTCAGGTAACGTTTGCGGATATAGAAGAAATGATGGCTTCCGGTGAAATTTACGGGGGAATGATTCCCAAAGTGAAGGCAGCGATGAAGTGCATCCACGGGGACGTGGAAGAAGTGGTCATCGTGAACGGTTCGGAGCCTGAAGTGCTGAGCAAGGTGATGCGCGGCGACGCCATCGGTACGAGGATTGTTAAGGGCTAGAATGCTCGTTGAGCCTTTAAGGGTATAGATTTATTCTGAGGAGAGGGAGTGGAAAGGTTATGGTGAACGAGGCACAAAACGCGAACGCAGCGGCCGTACAGGCGGTTCAGGAGGTGCGGCCGGCAGAAGGATCTTCTTTGTTCCCGACGTATGCCCGCTATCCGATCGCTTTGGTGAAAGGCGAAGGGAGCTGGCTGTGGGACGATCAAGGGAAGAAGTACCTCGACTTTATGTGCGGTTTGGCGGTCACTAACCTGGGCCATGCGCCGAAATCGGTTAAGGCGAAACTCCAAGAACAGCTGGACCAGTTGTGGCATGTGTCAAACCTATTCCACATCCCGAACCAAGAGAAACTTGCCGGCTTGCTGACGTCTAATTCCTGCGCGGATGCGGTATTCCTCTGCAACAGCGGCGCCGAGGCGAATGAAGCCGCTATCAAGCTGGCCCGCCGTTATAACAGCAAGGTGCTGTGCAACGTGAAATACGAAGTAATTACCTTCGAACGTTCCTTCCACGGCCGGACACTGGCTACGTTAACGGCGACGGGTCAAGAGAAAGTAAAAGAAGGCTTTCATCCTTTGCCGCAAGGGTTTGTCAGTGTGCCGCTCGGCGATCTGGATGCGTTGAAGGATGCGATAACCGAACATACAGGCGCGATTATGCTCGAGCTCATTCAAGCGGAAGGCGGAGTCTACCCGGTGGACGTCGAATTTGTCAAAGCCGTGCGCGAGCTGTGTGATGAGCGGGGGATTCTGTTGATTTTTGACGAAATCCAGACCGGTATGGGCCGCACAGGGAAGTTGTTCGCCTACGAGCACTACGGCGTGGAGCCGGACATCTTCACCCTAGCCAAAGGCCTCGGCAGCGGATTTCCGATTGGCGCGATGCTGGCCAAAGCGAAGCTGCGCGAAGCGTTCTCCGCGGGCAGCCACGGCTCCACGTTCGGAGGCGGGCCCTTGGCGACAGCGGCTGCAATCGCAACGGTGGAGACGATGCTGGAAGAGCATGTCGCGGAGCAGGCCGCGGCAACCGGCGCCTACATGATTGAGCGTCTCCGCACAGAGCTTGCCGGCAACAGCTTCGTGATAGAGGTCCGCGGACAGGGCATGATTATCGCGATTGAGTGTGCCGAGCCCGTGGCAAAGCTGGTGGAAGAGGGGCAGCGCCAAGGACTGCTGTTCGTGACCGCGGGTCCGAACGTGATCAGGCTGCTGCCAAACCTGCTGCTTACACGTGAAGAAGCAGATCAGGGGATCACGATTCTTAGCTCTATTTTGACCAGTACAAATGCAGCTGCGGCTGTTCAACCATAAGAAGGGGGCGGTTCATATGATGTCGATTCAAGAGGCAACGGCGGATGAAGTCGGGTTGAATTTGAAAGGGAGAGATTTTCTTGCGCTGGTGGATTACACGCCGGAAGAGCTTCGGTATCTGATCGATTCTGCGATTGAAATTAAACGCAAACATAAAGCCGGAGAAGTGTATCAACCGTTGAGAGGGAAAACACTCGGCATGATTTTTGAGAAATCATCGACGCGTACGCGGGTTTCTTTTGAAGTGGGCATGTATCAGCTCGGGGGTCAGGCGCTCTTCCTCAGCAAAAACGACATTCAGCTCAACCGCGGCGAAACGGTATGGGATACCGCTCAGACGTTGTCGCGTTACCTGGACGGCATTATGATCCGCACCTTTGCCCATCGGAATGTGGTGGAACTCGCGCGCGGCGCTACGGTCCCTGTCATTAACGGACTAACGGATTTATCCCATCCATGTCAGGCGTTGGCTGATTATCAGACGGTTTTGGAGCACAAAGGCCGTTTGGAGGGGCTTAAGATCGCTTTTGTAGGTGACGGCAATAATATGGTGCATTCGTTGATGGTAGGGGCGAGCAAGCTGGGCATGCATTTCGCTTTGGCGACACCGGAGGGGTATGACGCGGATCCTGAAGTGGTGCAGTTGGCCCGTGAGAACGCGTCGTTGACAGGCAGCCGGCTGTCGTTCACCCGCGATGCTCAGGAGGCGATAGCCGATGCGGATATCGTGTACACGGATGTGTGGGCGAGCATGGGGCAGGAGGAAGAGCAGAAGGTGCGGGTAAAGGCGTTCCGTAACTTCCAGGTGAAAGAGGATTTGGTGAAATACGCGAAGAAAGATTATCTGTTCATGCATTGTTTGCCGGCGCACCGCGGGGAAGAAGTGAGCGAAGGGGTCATTGACGGACCGAATTCCATTATCTTCGACCAGGCGGAGAATCGTCTGCACGCGCAGAAAGCCATCATGGCCGCAACAATGTAATGGATTAACACGAAAAGGAGCTGCACATTCATGCCCAAAAACAAAATCGTTCTCGCCTACTCAGGCGGTTTGGATACATCGGTTATTTTGAAATGGTTGAAAGAGACCTACGATGCGGAAATTATAGCGTTCACGGCGGATATCGGGCAAAAGGAAGAGCTCGACGGTCTCGAGGAGAAAGCGCTCAGCACCGGGGCTTCGAAAGTATACATTGATGATCTGCGCGAGGAATTCGCTCGTGATTTCATCTACCCGATGTTCCAGTCGGGCGCTTTATATGAAGGGCAATATTTGCTCGGCACGTCTATCGCGCGTCCGCTGATTGCCAAGCGTATGGTCGACATTGCCCGCGCGGAGGGCGCCATTGCGATTGCCCATGGCGCAACAGGGAAGGGCAACGATCAGGTGCGCTTCGAGTTGACGGCGGCGGCATTGGCGCCGGAGTTGGAAGTTATCGCGCCATGGCGGCTGGAGGCGTTCCGCGAGGAATTCCCGGGACGCGCGGAGATGATCGCTTATGCGGAGAAGCACGGCATTCCGGTGCAGGCTTCCGCATCAAAGCCTTATTCGATGGACCGCAACCTGCTGCATATCTCTTTCGAGAGCGGCATGCTGGAGGATCCTTGGTTTGACGCCAGCCACACGGACAACGAAGAGATGTACGTGCTTAGCGTTTCGCCGGAGCGGGCGCCGGATGAGGCGGAATATATCGAGCTGGAATTCAGCGCTGGCGATTGCGTCGCTGTGAATGGCGTTGAGATGGATCCACTAGGCGTGATGGAGAAGCTGAATGAACTCGGCGGCAAGCACGGGGTGGGCCGCGTGGATATGGTGGAGAACCGCTTCGTCGGCATGAAGAGCCGCGGCGTATACGAAACCCCGGGCGGCACCATCTTGTTCGCCGCGCACCGCCGCATGGAGTCGCTGACGATGGACCGCGAAGTGATGAGCTTACGCGATTCACTGATTACGCGTTACAGCACGCTCGTGTACAACGGGTTCTGGTTCGCGCCGGAGCGTCTGGCGCTGCAGGCGCTGGTGACGGAAAGCCAGAAGAATGTGACCGGAACGGTGCGCATCAAGCTGTACAAAGGCAACGTCATCGCAGCCGGCGTCAAGAGCCCCGTTAGCTTGTACAATCCGGAGATTGCGACGATGGAAGCGGACGCGACACAAGCTTACAATCAATCCGACGCGGCAGGATTTATCCGTTTGAACGCTTTAAGGCTTAAGGTGTCCTCCGGTGTCGAGCAGAATGACAAAGGCAAGGACAAGGACAAAGTGCTGCAAGCCCAAAACTAATCGATTCAGGCGGCCTGAAGCGGGCCGCCTTTACATTTGCAGGACAGATCAGGTGGATTTTCGGAAGGAGCGGAATTGGAATGAGCAAGTTATGGGGCGGCCGTTTTACAAAGCAGACGAACAAGCTGGTGGAAGAGTATACCGCATCGATTCTGTTTGACAAGGCTTTGGCCGAAGAGGACATTCAGGGTAGTCTGGCGCATGTGAAGATGCTGGGGAAATGCGGGATCCTGCCTGAAGCAGACGTGGAGAAGATTCGTGACGGGTTGCTGAAGGTGCTGCAACGCATTCGCCGCGGCGAAGCGGAGTTCTCGGTGGCGGATGAGGACATTCATATGAACATTGAGAAGCAGCTGATTGACGAGATCGGACCTGTGGGCGGGAAATTACATACGGGACGCAGCCGGAACGATCAGGTGGCCACGGACATGCATCTGTATTTGCGCCGCCATGTGGTGGAGTTTGTGGGCTTGCTGACTTCGTTGCAGGAGGCGTTGATTGAACAGGCGAAGAACAATCTGGATACGATTGTGCCGGGATACACGCATTTGCAGAGGGCGCAGCCGATTCTGTTCGCGCATCATTTGCTGGCGTATGTGTCGATGTTTCAGAGGGATATCGAGCGATTGCAGGACAGCTACAAGCGGATTAATATGCTGCCCTTAGGCGCGGGTGCCTTAGCCGGAACCACGTTCCCGATTGACCGTCACTTCGTTGCGTCGGAGTTGGGCTTCGACCGGGTGTACGACAATTCCCTGGATGCGGTGAGCGACCGTGACTTTATTGTGGAATTTCTGGCGGGCGCTTCGTTGATTATGACGCATCTGTCCCGTTTTTGTGAGGAGCTCGTGCTGTGGTCTTCGACGGAATTCGCTTTTGTGGAGCTGGATGACGCGTTCTGTACAGGGAGCTCGATAATGCCGCAGAAGAAAAATCCGGACGTGGCCGAACTGGTTCGTGGCAAAACAGGGCGCGTATACGGCAATTTAGTAGGCTTGCTGACCGTGCTTAAAGCGTTGCCGCTTGCTTACAACAAGGACATGCAAGAGGATAAAGAAGGCATGTTCGACACCGTTCGCACGTTGCAGGGGGCGTTGCAGCTGTTCGCGCCGATGGTAGCGTCGATGAAGGTGAACCGCGACCGGATGCGCCAGGCGGTGAATAATGATTTCTCCAATGCGACGGATATCGCGGATTATCTGGTGGGCAAAGGCTTGCCGTTCCGCCAGGCGCATGAGGTTATCGGCAAAACGGTGCTGTATTGCATCGGCGAAGGAAAGTATCTGCTGGACCTGAAGCTGGAGGAGTTCTTGCAGTTCTCGGAGTTGTTTGACGCGAAAATTTATGAGGTGTTGCAGCCGGAGCACGTGGTCAATGCGCGCAACGTCTTCGGAGGCACCGCGGCGCCGCAGGTGCAGGCGGCCATCGGCCGTGCGGAAGAGGCTAACGCATCTGCGATCGCATGGGTGCAGGAGTATGAGGCGAAGACGGCTTTGAAGGTGTAACGGGAATAAAGTAAGCCGAACTCATGGACTGAGTTCGGCTTGTTTTATGTTACCGGCGAAATAGGCGCGATATTGCTACAAATGGTGGTTGTCGCGGACACACTCGGTGTTGTTGATGGAAATTGTAGCGAAAACGCTACAAATGACCCTAGATTGGTCGGTGGACAACGAAATTGGCGCGGTATCGCTACAAATGGTGGTTGCCGTTGACACATTTGGTGATGTTGGTGGAATTAGTAGCGGGAACGCTACTAATAATCCTAGATTGGTCGGTGGACACACGAATTGGCGCGATTTCGCTACAAATGGTGGTTACCGCGGACACACTCGGTGTTGTTGGTGGAATTAGTAGCGGGAACGCTACTAATGATCCTAGATTGGTCGGTGGACAACGAAATTGGCGCGATATCGCTACAAATGGTGGTTATCGCGGACACACTCGGTGTTGTTGGTGGAATTAGTAGCGGGAACGCTACTAATGATCCAAGATTGGTCGGTGGACACACGAATTGGCGCGATATCGCTGCAAATGATGGTTGTCGGGGACACATTTGGTGATGTCGGTGGTTATTGTATCGAAAACGCTACAAATGCCGCTGTCACCTACCACACCTACCAAGCCACAGCTACGCCGTCTTCGATGACGTCAGGCTCCTTGCGCGGCTCCGCCGGATTAGGCAACGGCGTGTTACCCGTGTTCGCGGCGACCAATGCGGGCTGAGCTTTATAGGTATCCTTGGAAATCCGTTCAGATGAGACAATCCGCCCGTTCATTTTCTTATAGCGATACGTCTCAACGACATATCCCTCTTTCCCCTTTTGCAGCACCTGCTCTGAGCCAATCGGCAAGGAGGTGTTTCGCACATATTTCACTTTCGGCGCCAGCGTCTTCACGGTTTTGGACACGATATCGTAGCTGACCCCCTCCGGCATGGAGCCGAACAGCTTGGCCACCACCCGGCCGTCCTCCAGATAGGTGCGAATTACGAGATGATGACCGGTCGTGTTTTTGAACTTAAAGTTGATATATCCCCCGGCATAGGTCGCGTCCTGCCCGAGTGTCGCGTAACTGACCGGCAACGAATGGTTTCGCCGCTCCACAATCTCGAGCCCCAGGCGCAGCGCCGCCGCATACAGCGTGCTCGAAACCTGGCAGATCCCGCCACCGACGCCCGGCACCATCTTGCCGTTCAAAATCACGGGCGCCGCCCTGAACCCGAAGTTCTTCTCCGCCGCTTTAATAACCCGCGCGTAGTCGAACACGGCGCCCGGCGCCAGCTCCATGTCGTACATCTGCTGCGCAGCCGCCGACATGTTGTGCTCCCGGCCCGCGCCCTTCGAGCGGATCGGCGTCGAGAACGCCGATACCAAGCCTCGCACCCCGCGGGCCTGGAGCTTAGCCAGCGTTAACGGCGGTTCCACCCGCCGTAACGCCAGCTCTTGCCGCAGGGGCGGCGCCGGCTGCACCGCCGCCCACAGCGGCCCCGGCAGGCGCGCCGTCAGCGCCTGCGCCAGCTTCGCCGTATCCACGCGGTACCCCGCGCGATGCGGCTTGTACACCACGCGGTCGCCGGCGGTTATGCGCCGCTCGGCGTCCGCGGGCTGCGTGCGCTGCAGCGGGGCCCACGCTGCATCCACGGTGCGCTGCAGCGCGGCGGTATCCACGCGCGCCGTCAGCGTAAGCTCGCGCTCGAAGCGCCAGCGCGCGCGGGCCCGCGACCAAGCGGTGCCCTGGAACAGCGGCGCCAGCTCCGCCTCAATCTCCTGCGCGTTCCACCGCACGCCCAATTGGCGAAGCGTGAACGTCACGCCCGGCCGGACAGGCTCCGCCAGCCCCAACTCCTGCGCCGCATCCGCAATCTTTTGACCGCCGCTTACATATACCGTCTGCTTGTCCAATGCATCCAACCTAGAAGCCAACGCCTTCTGGAAAGCAGGATATCGCATCTTCCCGGGCAGCCAGCCCGAAACATTCACACCGTCCGGAAGCCTGCCGTTGACGCCATATCCGTAAACCGCCATGACGAGCAGCACGAAAATACCCGTGAATACGGCTATCATTTTGACCATCCAATGGCTAGTAAACGTCTTTGTAACCTTCTCCAACTCTCTCACCCCGTCATTTCACCGTTCGGTTGATTTCAACTCTCTCTATCAGTGTATGCGCCTCTTTTTGAAATTTTCATCCGATTTTAATGTCGGTTGCGGTCGGAAGCGTGCTATAATTTAATAATGTGGTGAAAAAAGGTAGAAAATTAAAGGATTTAACCGCTTACTGTCGAATATCTTCAAGCGCAATTACGATTCAGGATGTGATAGAGTTGATAGAAATGCAGGATGTCTGGAAGAATTATCCGGATGGTACCCCTGCTCTGCGGGGCATTAACGTCAAGATTGATAAGAATGAATTTGTGTATATCGTAGGGCCTTCCGGAGCCGGAAAGTCAACGTTCATGAAACTTATATATCGGGAAGAAAAGCCGACCAAAGGTCAGATTTCAGTCAACGGGTTCAACCTTGGCAAGCTCAAACAACGCAAAATCCCTTACATACGCCGCAATATCGGTGTGATTTTTCAAGATTTTCGACTGCTGCCGAAGCTCACGGTTTACGAAAACATCGCCTTCGCCATGGAAGTCATCGAAGCGCCGAAACGCTTGATTCGCAAGCGAACGTTCGAAGTGCTTGAACTGGTTAACCTCAAGAATAAGGCGGGAAATCTTCCGGCCCAGCTGTCAGGCGGCGAGCAGCAACGCGTTTCCATCGCCCGCGCGATTGTGAATAATCCATCGGTCATTGTGGCGGACGAGCCTACCGGAAACCTGGACCCCGAAACATCATGGGGCATTATGCGGTTGTTGGAGGAGATTAACTTCCGCGGCACAACCATACTGATGGCTACGCACAACAAAGAGATCGTGAACACCATGCGCAAGCGTGTCATCGCCATCGAGAGCGGTACCATCGCGCGGGATGAGATTCGGGGTGAATACGGCTATGAAGATTAGCACCGGATTTCGTCACCTGCGGGAAGGCACCCGCAACATTGTGCGCAACGGTTGGATGTCGTTCGCCTCGATCAGTTCCATCTCCATTTCGCTGTTTATTCTGGGTGTGTTCCTGATCCTGACCTTGAATGTGAATTCGATGGCGGATCAGATTGAGAGCGATGTGGAGGTTCGCGTCTATCTCGCGCTGGGCCTGAAGCAGGACAAGATTAACGAACTGAAAACGCAGATTGAAGGGATCCCGGATGTCAGTACGGTTGCTTTTGTTTCCAAAGAAGAAGGAATCAAGCAACTGATCGACAAGCTCGGCGATGACAATAAAGAAGTTCTGAAAGGCTTCGAAGGGGAGAACAACCCGTTGCCTGATTCGTTCACGGTGAAGGTTGTCGAACCGACTCGTGTAGCCGAGGCCGCCGCCCAGATTGAAACGCTGGGTGTGAATGACCCGACCAAACCGATTACCAAAGTGAATTACGGTAAAGGGGCCGTCGAAGTGCTGTTTAAAGTAACCAACGCGATCCGTAATGTAGGATTAATTATCGTCGGGGGGCTTGCGCTGACCGCGATGTTTCTCATTGCCAACACGATTAAACTCACTATTTTGGCCAGACGCAGGGAAATCGGCATCATGAAACTCGTGGGAGCTACCAACAGCTTTATCCGGTGGCCCTTCTTTATTGAAGGCGCGCTGCTCGGCGTCATTGGTTCGATTATCCCGATTTCGATCTTATTCTATGGCTATTATGAACTCATTTCTTATTCGAGGATTGAACTGGGCATTCTCATGATTCAGCTGATTCCGGTGGAGGAATTAATGCGCAAAGTCGGCTTGCTGTTGCTGGGTTTAGGCACGGTTATCGGAATATGGGGAAGTACACTGTCGATTAGAAAATTCTTGAAAGTATAAAGCAAGCAACGCTTAAAACCATGCAAGGAGGAAACTTTTTTGAAGAAGATGTTTCTGCCTCTGGTCCTGACAGCAGGACTGCTGGCGCCTATCGCGTTGCCGGCCCAAGGGTTGGCGGTATCGGAATTGGAGAAAGTGAATCAACAGCTGAGAGAGGTCAAGAAGCAGCAGGAATATGCGGCTTGGCACGCGCGGCAGGCTGAGAAAACGATGGCCGATGTACAGTACAAGAAGAAGCTGACTAAAGATAATCTGGTTCATTTAATGGGTGAAATTGATAAAGTCGGCAGCGTAATGAGCAATTATGATAATCAAATTATCGACCGTTCGACCAAGTTACAGAAGGCGGGGAAAGACCTGCAAAGCGCGGTGGACCGGGTTAAAGAGCGCGACAGCTTACTGAAGGACCGCATCCGGCTGATGTACACGAACGGGTCGGTTTCTTATCTGGATGTGTTGTTCAGCGCAACGAGTTTTTCGGATTTTCTGGACCGGTATGACGCCTTAAAGTCGATTGTTCAGAAGGACAAGGAAATACTGGCGGACAACAAGAAAGATCAGGCCTCGATTACGAAGCAAAAGAAGTCCATTGAAGGCCAATTAGTTGAAGTTAAACAGCTGTACGCCAAGATGGAAAGTCAGAAGATCAGCCTTGTTTCCAAGGAGCGGGAGAAAGAGGTTCTGATCGCGAACCTGAGCGCGCAAGAGGACCATCTCGAGGAAATCGGCGAGGAAGCGGAAGCGGAATTAATGACTTTGGCACGCAAAAAGTCGGGCTTAAACCGCCAGGTCGACGCGATTAAGGAAGAGCAAGCCCGCAAGGAACGGGAAGAGCGGGCGCGGAAGCTGAAAGCGGCGCAGGCGAAGAAGAAAAAGAAGAAGAAGAGCAGCTCATACAGTGTTGCTTCCAGTTCTCTCGGGGGCGGAACGCTGGGGATTCCGATCGACGGGCCGCGAATTACTTCCGGCTTCGGATATCGTACGCATCCGGTAACGGGGGAGCGCGAATCCTTCCACAAAGGGACGGATTTCGGCGCGCCGGCGGGAACCGATATTTACGCTGCGGAAGACGGTCAGGTCATTGTCGCTCAATGGTCCAGCGGTTACGGCAACTGTGTAATCATTGATCATGGCGGCGGGATGTGGACACTGTACGGACATATTCGTAACGGCGGCATTAAAGTGGAAGAGGGACAGAACGTGAAGCGCGGCCAGAAAATTGCCGAAGTCGGATCGACGGGCCGTTCCACCGGGAACCATCTGCATTTTGAAGTGCGCATTAATGAAGAGCCCGTAAATCCCATGAATTATTTGAATTAGCTTCAGACCACCCCAATCTTGTATAATAATCAGTACAAGCGTGCATATACTAAACGTATGACAAAGGTTGGAAATAAAAGGTGGTGTCTTTCGGAAGATGCAATTTAAAGGACGTACGGTTGTGGCGTTTATTCTGCTTTCCATCTTCGCAAGCAGCTTGATTACACTCACTGTGGTGGATTCCTCGTTTATGGTCCGTCAAGGATTTGCGGATGAGGAAGGCCAGCAGGCGAGCAGCTTGACTGCCAAAGAGATGAACAAAGTAGCGGCTGCTTTTTCATTAATTGAAGAGAAGTATGTTACACCGATTGACCGCAAAAAATTAGTCGACGGCGCCATTCACGGAATGGTAGGCGCGCTTGATGATCCTTATAGCTCGTACATGGACGAGCAGGAAGCAGAGCAGTTTACGGATAACGTGCAAGGCAGCTTTTCCGGGATCGGCGCCGAAGTAACTCTGCTGGACGGCCGTGTCATGGTCGTTTCACCGATTAAAGGATCGCCCGCGGAGAAGGCCGGCATTCACGCCAAGGATATTCTGTTGTCCGTGAACGGGCACAAGCTGGACGGGCTCAAGCTTTCGGATGCATTGACGTTTATTCGCGGCCCGAAGGGCACCAAGGCTAAGATTATGATTCTGCGCCAGGGCTCCACGGAACCGACGGAAATTACATTGGTACGGGATACAATTGATGTGGAAACGGTCTTTTCCACAATGCTGGACGGACAGATCGGCAAGATTGAAATCCGACAGTTTTCGAAGAATACAGGAGAACGGTTCCTTGCGGATTTGAAGTCGCTTGAGGCCAAAGGCATGAAGGGCTTGGTGATTGATGTTCGGAACGATCCGGGCGGGATACTGCCGGTCGTTGTACAGATTGCTCAGCCGTTCGTGCCGAAGGGGGAAGCGGTCGTTCAGGTGGAAGACCGGGCGAAGCGGCGCAAGGCGACCCCTTCTGAAGGAGAAGGCAAGCCATATCCTGTTGTGGTGTTGATCAACAAGGGAAGCGCCAGCGCCTCGGAGATTCTCGCAGCGGCCATCCGTGAAGGCGGAGGCGGTAAGCTGATGGGCGAAACGAGTTTTGGTAAGGGCACCGTACAGATCAGCTACGGCGAAGAAATGGGCGACGGCAGCATTCTGAAGATGACGATTGCCAAGTGGTTAACGCCTAACGGCAACTGGATTCATGAGAAAGGCATCAAGCCTGATATTGCCGTTGAACAGCCTGCATACTTCAATGTAGCGCCGTTATCGAAATCATCCACGTTAATGCCGGACCAGAACAGCGAAGAGATCAAGAGCGTTCAGGTGATGCTCAAAGGGCTGGGATTGGATCCCGGCAGACAGGACGGATATTACAGCGCGGGTACGGTGGATGCGGTGAAATCGTTCCAAACTTCCAAAGGCTTGCCGGTGAGCGGTAAGCTGGATAAGAAAACGGCAGCGGAGCTGGAAGCGGAGATTGTCAAAGAGATTCGCAAGCCGGAGAACGATAAACAGCTGCTTGAAGCGGCCAAATACCTCCGTGAACTGACCCGATAATGTCCAATTGCAGAGAAGGATTATGAAAGCATAACGTCGAATATTACGAAGAAGGTTGAATTCGTTCAACCTTCTTTTCATTTTGTTGGAATCAAAGGAGAAATGGTCGTATGGATACCGCTATTGAATTGTTACAGCGTTTCGCCGGGGCTTTGCTGCAGCTGCTGATCCAGCCATTTTACTATATAGGCATTCTGTTGATAGTGCTGCAGTATCGCAGACAAATTCGCTTGGAGCGCAAGTTGTTTCACACTAAGCTGCACTCTCTGATGGACGAAACATTACGCACGATCGGATGGGGATTTGCCGGTGGATTAGCGGCTTCAGTTCTACTGGCCTTTACGGGAGTTCAATTGAAACCGGAAACCATAGTGCTCTTATGGGCGGTCTCCGTCCTGTTGATGTTTGTCCGGTCCAGATATCTATGTTTCGCCTATTCCATCGGGATGCTGGGAATCGTTTATTTCGCAACAGGATTCCTGCCGGAATCTGCTGAAACGGAAAGCTTGGGCTGGTTGGTTGCCATGATTCGCGACTTGGACATGCCTGGACTGTTAGCCCTGGTGGCTGTGGTACATGCTGTCGAGGCGGTATTGGTGCGCACGCAGGGCCAAAGATCGGCCACGCCGCTGTTTATGGAAAGCAAGCGGGGCAAGGTTGTAGGCGGTTTCCAGCTGTACGGCTTCTGGCCGGTGCCTTTATTTTTGACCGTACCCGTGGCTTCGGGCGGCTCTTCTATGAGTTGGCCGACCTTGTTCGACGGGTTATCCGGCACGGGAGGCTGGACGTTTATGGCATTTCCGTTGATCATCGGATTTACAGAGATGACGATTACCCGGTTGCCTGGTGTCAAAGTGCGTTTAAGCAGCGCGCTCCTGATGGCTTATAGTCTTATTATTCTTGCTTTTGCCATTGCGGCAGGGATGTGGAATGTCTTAATTCTGCCGGCCTCGATCGCCGCTGTATTGTTACACGAAGCGATGATCTGGTATAGTTTGCGTTTGGAAAGCGAAGGCTCCCCGATGTTTGTGCATGACCGCATGGGCTTGATGGTGTTGGACGTATTGCCGGGCTCTCCCGCGCATGAACTGGGAATTCAGACGGGTGAACGAATCCACAAAGTAAATGGCGTGCGCGTGAACCGGAAAGAAGATTTGCATGCGGCTTTGGCGCTGCAGTCCGCTTTTTGCAAGCTGGAAGTGATGAATCTGGAGGGTCAGAGTAAATTTCTGCAACGCGCGTTGTTTGCGGGTGAGCATCATTTGCTCGGTGTAATTTTGGCGCCGGATCAGCAAGCGATGTATGTCGTGGAGACGAAACAAACCAATTTATGGACCGTGTTGAGCGCGAAGTTGACCGGTGTTTCCTCGCAACGTTCGTCAGATGTATAGCACAGAGGTTCCGCCGCAAGGCGGGGCCTCTTTTTCATGGAAAACATTTTACAAACATTTGCAACAATTACTTGAAAAAGGTATAATGGAGAAATGGGAACAAGCATTCCTATCCATAATTGACCACATCATTGTTGATTCAAAATATAGATGAAATCAGGTGAAAGAATGAGCGATGTTATCGTTAGCGACAAGAAATTTGAATTGGTTTCTGAGTTTACGCCTCAAGGCGATCAGCCGGCCGCGATTGAACAGCTATTACGCTCCATTCAAACCGGACAGAAGCATCAAACATTGCTGGGAGCGACAGGTACGGGGAAGACGTTTACGGCGGCGCAGGTTATAGCCAAGTTGAACCGTCCTACTCTTGTCATTGCCCACAACAAGACTCTAGCGGCACAGTTGTGCGCGGAGTTCAAGGAGTTCTTTCCCAATAACGCGGTCGAATACTTCGTAAGTTATTACGATTATTACCAGCCGGAAGCCTATATTCCTTCCTCCGACACGTTCATTGAGAAGGACTCCAGCATCAACGACGAGATCGACAAGCTTCGCCATGCCGCGACGAGCGCGTTGTTTGAACGACGGGATGTCATCATCGTGGCCAGTGTGTCCTGTATTTACGGTCTAGGTTCGCCGAAAGAGTACTATGAGATGGTCATGTCTCTGCGCGTCGGTCAGGAACGATCCCGTAATGACATTCTGCATCGCTTGATTGACATTCAGTATCAGCGTAATGACATGAATTTCATTCGCGGTACGTTCCGCGTGCGCGGGGATGTAATTGAGATTTTCCCTGCCTCCAAGGGCGAGCAAGCGATTCGGGTCGAGCTGTTTGGCGATGAAGTTGAACGGATTACGGAAATCGACGTGTTGACGGGTGAAGTGCTGGGCGAGCGCGATCATGTTGCGATCTTCCCGGCGTCTCACTTTGTTACCCGTGAAGAAACGATGAAGCGGGCCATCGTGAATATTGAACGCGAATTGGAAGAGCGATTGACGTTCCTGCGCGAGAACAACAAGCTGCTTGAAGCCCAGCGGCTGGAGCAACGGACCAGGTACGACCTGGAAATGATGCAGGAGATGGGTTTCTGTTCAGGGATTGAGAACTATTCCGGACCGATGACGTTCCGTGAGCGCGGCGAGCCGCCTTATACGCTGCTGGACTTCTTCCCGAAAGACGACATGTTGATTGTTGTCGATGAGTCGCACGTGACTTTGCCGCAGGTTCGGGCGATGTATAACGGTGACCAGGCTCGTAAAGAAATGTTGGTCGAGCATGGTTTCCGACTACCTTCCGCCAAGGATAACCGTCCATTGCGTTTCGAGGAATTTGAGGAGCGGATAAACCAGGCTATGTACATTTCGGCGACACCGGGACCTTATGAGCTGGAGCATTGTCCCGAGATGGTGCAACAAATCATTCGTCCAACCGGGTTGGTTGATCCTGTCATTGAGATTCGTCCGACTAAAGGGCAGATTGATGATCTGTTGGAAGAGATTCGTGTAAGAGTGGCTAAGGACGAACGTGTCTTGGTTACGACGTTAACGAAGAAGATGTCCGAGGATTTAACGGATTATATGAAGGAAGTCGGCATCAAAGTTAAATATTTGCACTCCGACATCAAGACGTTGGAGCGGATGCAGATTCTTCGAGATTTACGGATCGGTACGTTCCATGTGCTGATCGGAATTAACTTGTTGCGGGAAGGTCTGGATTTACCGGAGGTTACGCTGGTATCCATTCTGGACGCGGACAAAGAAGGTTTCCTTCGTTCGGAGCGCTCCCTCATTCAAACGATTGGACGCGCCGCCCGTAACTCCGAGGGTAGGGTTATTATGTACGCGGACCGAATCACAGACTCTATGGCCAAGGCGATGTCTGAGACCGAGCGCCGGCGTACCATTCAGGAAGCCTATAACGAGAAACACGGCATAACACCGCAGACGATTCGCAAGAAAGTACGCGATGTCATCGAAGCAACGAAAGTTGCGGAAGAGAAGGCGGATTATCTGACAGATCAAGCGGGTAAAATGTCTAAGAAGGACAGAGCCTTGCTGATTGAGAGATTAGAAGTGGAAATGAAAGACGCCGCGAAGAATTTGCAGTTTGAACGAGCTGCCGAGCTTCGGGACGCATTAATGGAATTGAAAGCTCAAGGCTAATCGGATAAGGGGATGTGGAGAGACAAGTGTCACTGGACAAAATCGTGATCAAAGGTGCTCGCGCGCACAATCTGAAGAATATAGATGTTACAATACCGCGCGATAAATTTGTCGTTTTGACGGGACTCAGCGGTTCGGGGAAATCATCGCTCGCATTTGATACCATTTACGCGGAAGGACAGCGTCGTTATGTGGAGTCTCTCTCCGCGTACGCCCGTCAGTTTCTGGGGAACATGGATAAGCCGGATGTGGACTCCATTGAGGGTCTTTCCCCGGCGATATCGATTGATCAGAAGACAACAAGCCGTAACCCCCGTTCCACGGTAGGTACGGTTACAGAGATATATGATTATTTGCGGTTGCTGTTTGCCCGGATCGGGCGTCCGCATTGTCCGGTTCACGGGATTGAAATTACATCCCAGACCGTGCAACAGATCGTTGATCGTCTCATGGAATATCCGGAACGGACCAAGATTCAGATCTTGGCGCCGCTTATTTCCGGACGTAAAGGCGAACATACGAAAGTGCTTGCGGATATTCAGAAGGAAGGTTTTGTTCGGGTACGCGTGAACGGCGAAGTTCGCGACGTTACGGATAAGATTGAATTGGAGAAGAACAAGAAGCATAACATCGAAGTTGTTGTGGACCGGATTGTGATCAAGGATGATATTGAAACACGCTTGGCCGACTCTGTGGAGACGGCTCTGAAGTGGGGCGAAGGCCGTGTTCTCATCGATGTCATTGATCAGGAAGAGCTGATGTTCAGCACGAATTTGGCTTGCCCGGAATGCGGCTTCAGCATTGACGAATTGGCTCCGAGAATGTTTTCTTTCAACAGTCCGTTCGGGGCTTGCCCGGATTGTGACGGTCTCGGCATGAAGATGATTGTGGACCCGGACATGCTTGTGCCGGATATGAGCAAGTCCATTGATAACGGAGCATTTGAGGCATGGGCAGGTTCTACCTCCAATTACTATCCTCAATTTCTGGCTTCCGTGTGTAAACATTACGGAATTCGTACGGATGTGCCTGTTTCCGATCTGACAGCCGAGCAGATGAAGAAATTGTTGAACGGTACAGGAGGAGAGCGAGTCAAGTTCCGCTACCAGAATGAATTTGGACATACCAAGGAAGCTCTGGTTCCGTTTGAAGGTATCATTCGTAATCTGGAGCGGCGTTATCGGGATACAGCCTCTGAAGGTATACGTGAATACATTGAAGCTTATATGAGCGCGAAGCCTTGCGGTTCCTGTAAAGGCAAGCGTCTTAAACCTGAGATTCTCGCAGTAACCATTGATAAGTTGAACATTGCGGATTTAACGGAACAGTCCATTGGCGAAGCGCAGAAGATTTTTAACGGACTGGATCTCAATGAGAAGGAACGCACGATTGCGAACCTGATCCTTAAAGAAATTAGCGCTCGCCTAGGCTTCCTGGTCAACGTAGGACTGGATTATTTGACGCTGAGCCGCGCAGCCGGAACGTTATCCGGCGGTGAAGCTCAACGGATCCGACTAGCCACGCAGATTGGTTCAAGCTTGATGGGTGTTCTGTATATTCTGGATGAGCCGAGTATCGGGTTGCATCAGAGGGATAATGACCGTCTTATTCAGACCCTTGAACATATGCGGGACTTAGGTAACACCTTGATTGTCGTCGAGCATGATGAGGACACGATGCTGGCTTCCGATTATATTATTGATATCGGTCCCGGCGCGGGTATCCATGGAGGACAAGTTGTCGCTCAGGGAACTCCGCAGGAAATTATGAATGACAATAACTCACTTACCGGTCAATATCTAAGCGGTAAGAAGTTCATCCCGATCCCGAAGAAGCGGCGCAAGACGAACGGCAAATGGCTTGAGATTCGCGGCGCTAAGGAGAACAACCTGAAGAACGTGAATGCCAAAATTCCATTAGGTGTATTTACGGCTGTTACCGGGGTCTCCGGCTCCGGTAAGAGTACGCTTATTAACGAAATTCTCTACAAAGCGTTAGCTCGCGATTTAAACCGCGCCAAAGCGCGTCCGGGGGAACACAAGGAGATCAAAGGTCTGGATCTCGTAGACAAGGTTATTGAGATTGACCAGTCTCCGATCGGACGTACTCCTCGTTCCAATCCGGCGACATATACCGGCGTGTTTGACGACATTAGGGACGTGTTTTCCGTCACGAATGAAGCCAAGATGCGCGGATACAAGAAAGGCCGCTTCAGCTTTAATGTGAAAGGCGGTCGTTGTGAAGCTTGCCGCGGCGACGGGATTATTAAGATTGAGATGCATTTCTTGCCGGACGTCTATGTACCGTGTGAAATTTGCAAGGGCAGCCGGTATAATCGCGAGACGCTTGAAGTGAAATATAAGAATAAGAACATTTCCGAGATTCTGGATTTAACGATTGAAGACTCCGTGGAGTTCTTCAAGAACATTCCGAAGATTCACCGCAAGTTAAATACGTTGCTGGATGTTGGTTTGGGCTACATGAAGCTTGGACAGCCTGCGACGACATTGTCGGGCGGGGAAGCTCAGCGTGTGAAGTTGGCCGCTGAACTTTATCGCAGAAGCACGGGCAAGACGATTTACATTCTGGATGAGCCTACAACAGGTCTTCACATCCACGACATCGACCGTTTGCTGGAAGTGCTTCATCGCTTAGTCGATAACGGCGAATCCGTGTTGGTGATCGAGCACAATCTGGATGTCATTAAGACAGCCGATTACATTCTGGATCTGGGTCCTGAAGGGGGCAGCGGCGGAGGTGTTATCATCGCATCGGGTACACCTGAGGATATCGTAAAAGTGGATCTTTCATATACGGGGCGCTACTTGAAGCCGGTACTCGAACGGGACCGCAAACGTACCGATGAGATGGATGACGCTGACGGTTCTACGGAAGGTTCATCGGGAACGGCGACGGGAAAGAAGAAGTTGAAGAAGGCTAAGGGAGCCGTAGCAACTGAATCGGACTACGATCAAGGCTCTGCCAGCAATGTAGATGGCACAGATTCAACGGCTGAGCAGCTAGATGAAACTATGGCAGAGACGATTCGCATAGCGGTGGAATCTGACCTTGCAAACGCGGCTGCCGAACCGGCAGAAGCTAAAGATGTTCCAGAAGCTGAACCGGTTGAGGTTTTGGATAAATAGACTGATTAACTGAAATATAAATTAAAGAGGGAAACATCTGTTATCTATGATAATAGGGTTTCCCTTTTTTTATATGATAGAAAATACATAATTTTAGGTGATAACTAGGGTTTACATTTCTTTAGGGGGGCGATAGTTGTACTTGTTTTTAACCCGAATGCTGGGTTATCCCAAAGGCTCAGTGGAGTGATAAAAGCAGGCAATGAAGTGATATTTAGAAAATCAGAGCTTATGATCAGAAGAATTAAAATCAAATTTTAAACAAAGCGATAGTCTGGTTAATGTTTAGAGTAAGAGAGATAAACTACAAAGACACAATCCTCACTCCCCTTACGCAATACAGGAACAAACGTTCTGTATATGTCATATAATACCAAACATATGTTCTTATTACAACTGATTTTTGAAAAGAACGAATATTATTTTTACCTGATTCTTAGGGATAACCCAGCATTGGAACTAATATAATGTTCACCTGATTCTTCGGGATAACCCAGCATCGGTGCTGAAACCCATTTAATACTTGGCAGTTAAGCGAACAACATCGATCCAGCAACAGAATTCGGGATAGAGCATTTGGCGTATTAAAAACGCAAAAAAGGCAGGAAGGGAAATTCCCTCACTGCCTTATCCATTTAATTTAAGCTACAATTTCAGTCAGCAACTCCGTTAATTTCTCCTGGAACGTCGGCAGACCAACACGTTGAACGTATTTGTGGAACGTTTCGCCTTCCAACTTGTTGTTCTTGTAGAAAAGGACCAACTCTTTCAACACCGGTGCCACACGATCGTGACGCACACGGCCTTTCAGAGCGGTATTGAACGTCGCATCCGGACCCAACGTACCGCCAACCGCGATATCAAACGCATCCACCATACCCTCAGGTGTCTTTACAAGCGCGCCTTGCAAACCGATGTCCGCGATATGTTTCTGTCCGCAAGAGTTCGGGCATCCGATGAAGTGAATACGCACTTCTTCATCAATCCGACCCAGCTCGTTGTCCAAGTATTTAGCTACTTCACGCGCGAATTCTTTGGTCTCAACCAATGCCAAGTTACAGAACTCGTTTCCTGTGCAAGATACGGTGCGGCTCATGAAACGGTTCGGGAACGGAGTCAGACGCTCCAACACCTGCTCTGCCAACAACGCGTCCACTTTCTCGTTCGGTACGCCCGCCAGAATAATGTTCTGGGACTGGGTTGTGCGCACGGTTCCGTCTCCGTATTCATCCGCCAAGCGAGCCAACTCATCCAGCTCATCGCTGTTCAAACGGCCAACCGGCACGTTCAAGCCGACATAAGACAATCCTTCTTGCTTCTGTGGATGAACGCCGTCGTAATAAGAAGAAGTCCAGCCCACAGTCTTGTCTTCGCCGCGCTCCGGCATAGGACCGATCAGCTCAAGAAGTTTCTCCTGGAACTTTTCAACGCCCCAATCCGCAATCAGGAATTTCAAGCGGGAATGGTGACGCTTCTCACGATAACCATGGTCACGGTAGATCACGGTAATGCCTTCGGCTACCTTCAACACCTCTTCCGGACGAATGAACATATTCATTTGACGGGCAAGGAAAGGTTTAGCGGAAAGTCCGCCGCCCACATGCGCGTGGAAACCGATAACTTCTGCACCGTCGATCACCTTAACCGCAGGCGTAAAGGCCAGGCAGTTAATCTCAGCGTTCCCGTTGTTATGAATGTTGCTGGAGATCGACATTTTGTACTTACGCGGCAGGTTGGAGAAATCCCGGTTCATCAAGAAGAAATCATTCACTTCTTCCACGAGCGCCGAAGTATCCATTAATTCATCTTTATCGATGCCTTGCAGCGGATTTCCAACGATGGTACGAGGGCAGTCGCCGCACGCCTCATAGGAGTACAACCCGACTTCCTCCAGCCTTTTGAAAATATCAGGCATATCTTCAACCTTCAACCAATGGTACTGAATCGCTTGGCGAGTAGTCACATCAATCAGTCCGCGGCCATAATCTCTGCCTAAGCTTGCGATTGCACGGGTCTGAGCCGAAGTAAGCACACCGGAGTTGATCCGAATCCGCATCATAAAATAGCCGTCTTTAGGCTTTTGTTCATAGACACCCGCCCATTTAAACCGAAGCATATCGTCCGGGTCAATTGCAGCGTAACCTTTGTCCGCGTATTCCTCAATAATGGTGCGTATTACGTCCAAGCCGTCCTTCTGGATTTTAGCAAATTCAAATTTATTCAACTTAGACGGATCTTCCATCCAAATCGGTTCGTATGCCATAATATTTCCCCCTCATCCTGAGTTGTTCTTGTTAATTCCGATAATTTTAGTATGAATATAATGATAGTACCACATTTTAAGACCATTCGTATACGATTTCATGAAGGCAAGCTATAAGACTTTGTTATAAAAGATAGGAGATATCCTTATACGGACCCCAACGACCTGCCGGTTGTGACAAACTTGTTAAAAGTATGCGTTAGCACTTGCATCCGCGACCCAAGATAGATAACATAGATTAATATAGGAATATTGTGTGAACTAAAAAGGAGGGCCCCCATGTTTCTGGCAGAAGAGGCGGCAAAGACTACAAGTAATTTTGATCCGTTTGATCTATTCATTATCGCATTCACCGTTATCGTCCTGATTGGATTTCTGCGTTTGTTGAAAGCGCCCGAGAAGAATAAATTTGCAATCGGTTTCGGCGGAGTCAGTCTGTTGGTGTTCCTGTTTTTGGATTACCTGATGATCAAGAACTGGCTGGGCTTGCTGTAGCATTGTAATTTTTTTGAAAGAATGAACTATACTCGTAACGCCAAAAAAAGCCCGACACAGCCAAACTGTATCGGGCTTTCTCTATGAGCTTAAACCCACCACATCTCGCCAACAGGCTCTTTGATGAGAATTTGCTGCAGGTTGTTAACCGCTTTGGTGAAGCCTTCGTCGATCGACATCAAGCCGTCTTCGTGCTCAATACTCACAACGTAATCGTAGCCTACCAAGCGAAGCGCGCTCAGAATGTCCGCCCACACTTTAAGATCATGACCATAGCCGACGGTACGGAACTGCCATGCGCGATCCAGCATCAAGGAATAAGACTGCATGTCCGTTACGCCGTGTTTGTTGACGTTAATCGGGTCAATCGTTGTATCCTTGGCATGGAAATGATGAATAGCTCCTTCGCGGCCCAAAATATGAACAGCTTGCACCGGATCAATCCCTTGCCACCACATGTGACTAGGATCCAGGTTCGCGCCGATCACTTCGCCGGCTGCTTCACGCAAACGCAACAATGTAGCAGGAGTGTGAACGGAGAATCCGCCATGCAACTCCAAGCCGAATTTCACGCCGCGGTCGGATGCGAATTTACCGGTTTCGGTCCAGTAAGGAATAACCTTGTTCGTCCATTGCCAGTCCAAAATTTCTTGGAAATCATTCGGCCATGGAGCTACCGGCCAGTTCGGATATTTCGCGTCTTCATGATCGCCCGGGCAACCGGAGAATGTGTTAACTACAGGAACTTCTAGTCTTTGCGCAAGCTCTACCGTCAAACGGATAATATCATCCGCTTCTTTGGCAATGGCCTTCTGTGGATGAAGAGGGTTGGCATGACAGCTTAATGCGCTGATGGTCAGTCCGCGGGAATCCACGGCTTGTTTGAACGCTTTCAGCTTTCCTTCGTCCGCCAGCAATGCGGCAGGATCGCAATGCGCGTTACCCGGGTATGCGCCCGTTCCAAGCTCTATGGCGTCCAAGCCTTTGGATGCGATGTAATCTAATGCTTCTTCAAACGGTTTCTGAGAAAACAATACTGTAAATACACCTAACTTCATTAATAGCACCTCCGAATTAGAAAACGTATACAAGCTCAAGTATACCATTACTCCGCCCAGGGTTAAAAGACAGAGGTTTGCGAAGATTATATGTTATTTTGGCATAAGGCGTCGTTTTTTGGTAAAATAGGAAATTGGGTATCCGCATGGAATTCAGACCCTGAATTAAGGTACACTAGTAGTAGAAGAAAGCAACACACTTGGAGGAAACCGAATGAATCAGCACCAACTTACAATAGATGATGTAGAGTTACTGGCGCCGGCAGGGGATTGGGATTGCATGAAGGCGGCGGTGGCGAACGGAGCTAACGCGATCTTTTTTGGGGTAGAGAAGTTCAATGCCCGGGCACGCGGCAAAAACTTTACCATGGCCGAGCTGCCGGAGATCATGTCTTTTCTTCACAGTTACGGGGTTAAAGGATTTCTTACGTTTAATATTCTTGTTTTTGAAAATGAATTGCCTGACGCCAAGCAACTGATCGACGCTTGTATTGATGCGGGTGTGGACGCTGTAATCGTGCAGGACCTGGGTTTGGTCCGGATGATCCGCGAAATTTCCCCGGACTTCCCGATTCACGGCTCCACGCAGATGACGATTACGTCGCCGGAAGCGGTGGAATTCACGAAGCCGTTCGACATCGAACGGGTCGTGCTGGGCCGGGAGAACAACCTGAAGCAGATCAAGACCATCGGCGACCAGGCGAAGCTGCCGATGGAAGTATTCGTGCACGGCGCGCTGTGCGTTTCCTATTCCGGACAATGCCTCACATCGGAGATGTGGGGCGGCCGGTCCGCGAACCGGGGCGAATGCGCGCAGGCGTGCCGTTTGCCGTACGACCTCATGGTCGACGGCGTGCACCAGCCGATGGGCGACATCGCATACCTGCTGTCGCCCAAGGATCTCGCGGCACTGGAACTTGTGCCGGAGCTCATTGAAGCTGGCGTGACTTCGTTCAAGATCGAGGGGCGTCTGAAGAGCCCCGAGTATGTCGCGAACGTCGTCAGCAAATATCGCAAAGCGATCGACCGCTACTTCGAGGGACAGAATCCACGTCCGGAGAAGGAAGAGCTGCGGGAGCTGCAGCAGAGCTTTTCCCGCGGCTTTACCCATGGGTTCCTGACGGGCACCAACAATAAAGAGTTGGTGGAAGGAACCTTCCCTAAGAGCCGCGGCGTGTATTTGGGACGGGTCAAGGAAATTCTCCGCGACGCCGTCATCTGTGAACTGGAGGCGCCGGTGAAGCGCGGCGACGGCATCGTGTTCGACGCGGGCGACCCGACGAAGAAAGAGGAGGGGGGCCGCGTCTATGATCTTCGCAAGCGGGGCGTGAAGATGGAAGGCGAAGCCGCCGAGGGCGCGGTTATCGAAATCGTGGCGGGCCGTAATGATGTGGACTTGAAGCGGGTGCATGTCGGGGACCGGATCTGGAAGACGAACGATCCGCACCTGGACAAGCGCCTGCGCCAGACGTTCGAGACGGAGAAGCCGTACCATACGTTCCCGGTCGATATCCGTGTGACGGGCGCCGTCGGCGCACCCCTGCGCACGCAGTGGACCGACGCGCGCACAGGCAACTCCGTCCTCGAAGAGACGGAGCTGCCTCTCGAAGCCGCGCAGAAACGCCCGATGGACGAGGCGTTCCTGGCGGAACAACTGGGCCGCCTCGGCGGCACGCTCTTTGAGCTCGGCAAGCTTGACGTCCACCTGCAAGTGGACGTGATTGTGCCGATGCGCGAGCTCAACAACCTCCGTCGCCGCGCGGTGGAGCGGCTGACGGAAGAGCGCGGCAAGCCGCCGGTCTACGTCAAACGGGATATTGACGTTTACGGCGATGCCGCGCCGGCTGCGCCGCGTCCGCAGCAGCCGGTGCTGACGGCTTTGTGCCGCAGCCTGGAGCAGGTGCATGCGGTGCTTGAGACGAACGTCGACTTCATCTACGCCGACTTTGAATTTATCAAGCAATTCCCGGCGGCTGTTGAAGCGGTACGCGCCAAAGGCAAGAAGATCGCCTTGGCCACGCCGAGAATTCATATGCCGAACGAGAACGGCTATCATAAGAACATCCTGAACCTGAAGCCTGATGCAGTGCTCGTTCGCAACACAGGCGCGCTTTATTATTATTTGAAGAATCGCCGGGAGAACCCTAATGAGACGCATCCGGAACTGATTGGAGATTTCTCGCTGAACATCGCGAATCACAAAGCGGTAGAACTGTTCCTGGAAGCGGGCTGTGACCGGGTAACCCCGTCGTATGACCTGAACATTCAGCAAATGGTGGACATGCTTGGCCGGTCGGACGGTTCCAAGATGGAGCTGGTCATCCATCAGCATTTGCCGATGTTCCATACAGAACATTGCGTTTATTGTACCTTCATGAGCGAAGGCACCGATTTCACCAACTGCGGCCGTCCTTGCGAGGAGAAGCGCGCTTCCCTGCAAGACCGGATCGGCATGTCCCATCCCGTGCGCGTGGATGAAGGTTGCCGGAACACCGTATATAATGCTGTAGAACAGTCCGGGGCGGAATATCTGCAGAATTTCATGGATTTAGGCGTAACCTCATACCGTGTCGAATTCCTGGAAGAAACCGCCGAGAAAGTTCATGAGGTGTTGAGTTTATACAACCGGGCATTGCGCGGAGAAATCAGCGGCAGTCAGGTGTGGAAATCGTTGAAAGCGACCAATCAACTGGGTGTAACACGAGGTCAACTGGTCAAATAAAGAATGGAAGGCTGCCCTAAATGTTTTATTTTAGGCGGCTTTTCTTTTTTTGATATATTTACGAACATATGTTTGTTTGGTAAAATGAAGGAAGCAAATTGACAGTCTCCGAAGGGTAAATTATGCTTGAAATGTACTGTTAAAGTTGGGGGCATATGCGCATTGAAAACAGCTATGAAAGAATGGAAGCATGTATTTAAATTAGATCCCGACCGGGAGATCAGCGATGAGGATTTGGACAGGCTGTGCATGTCCGGTACCGATGCCGTAATCGTAGGCGGTTCCAGCGGCGTAACCTATGACAACACCGTTGATTTACTTTCCCGGATTCGTAAATATACGGTACCGGTTGCTTTGGAAATATCCGTGGCGGAGGCCGTTGTGCCCGCATTTGATCTGTACTTTATCCCTGTGGTACTTAATACATCGCAAGGGGAATGGATTACAGGACGCCACCAGCAAGCGGTGAAAGAATTTAATCATATGACGCCTTGGGAGGAAATCGCTTCTCAGGGATATGTTGTGCTTAACCCGGACTCCGCGGTAGGCAAACTGACAGGCGCGCAGACGGATTTGGATGCCAAGGATGTGGCAGCTTATGCTCAGATGGCTGAACATCTGTTTCGAATGCCGATCTTCTATGTAGAGTACAGCGGCATGTTCGGCGATATGAATCTGGTGCGCAAGGCGCGTAACCAGCTGACCGAAACTCGACTTTTCTACGGCGGCGGGATTGATTGCTTGGAGAAAGCGGAGCAAGCGGCTGAGGCGGCTCACACGATCGTTGTCGGGAATGTGATCTATGAGAATTTAGAGCGCGCGCTTGAGACGGTTAGAGTGAAGGAAGGACAGCATTAGAAAGGAACGATGGCGGGATGAACGAAAGTTTGAATATATTTAAAGCGATAGATCGATTGAATCCTCCCCAGAAGGAAGCGGTGGAAACGGTCGAAGCGCCTCTTCTGATTATGGCTGGAGCGGGCAGCGGCAAGACGCGGGTGTTAACCCATCGCATAGCTTATCTGATTGCCTCGAACAAGGCGGCGCCGTGGAGCATTCTGGCGATTACCTTTACGAATAAAGCGGCGAGAGAAATGCAAGAGCGGGTGTCTAAGCTGGTGGGGCCGTCGGGGCGCGACATATGGGTATCCACATTTCACTCTATGTGTGTGCGTATTTTGCGTAAAGATATCCAGAGGCTAGGGTACTCCTCGAACTTTACGATACTGGACTCTACCGACCAGCTCTCCGTCATCCGGAATTGTATGAAAGAATTGAATGTGGACACGAAGAAATTCGAACCTAAAGCCGTACAAGCGGCCATGTCCACAGCGAAGAACGAATTGATTACGCCGCAGCAGTATGAAGCGAAGATCGGCGACTATTTCCAGGGCATTGTGGCCAAAGTGTACGCGATGTACCAGAAGCGTCTGAAGGCGAACAACTCGCTGGATTTTGATGACTTAATCATGGTCAGTATCCGACTGTTCGAAGAGGCTCCGGACGTGCTCGAGTATTACCAGAATAAATTCAAGTACATCCATGTTGATGAGTATCAGGATACGAACCGGGCCCAGTATATGCTATGCAAAATGATCGCGGACAAACATCAACGTATTTGCGTTGTCGGCGACAGCGATCAATCCATTTATGGCTGGCGCGGGGCGGATATATCCAATATCCTTAACTTTGAGAAGGATTATCCTGACGCCGTGACAATCCTCTTGGAGCAGAATTACCGTTCCACCTCGAATATTTTGAACGCCGCGAATGAAGTCATTAAGCTGAACCTGGGCCGTAAGCCCAAGAATCTGTGGACAGATAAAGAAGGCGGCAAGAAAATTCAGGTTTACCAAGCCGATTCCGAGCATGAGGAAGGATACTTCATTTGCGGGGAGATTATTAAGAACCGTAAATCCGGGAAAACTTATCATGACCACGCCATTTTGTACCGGACGAATGCCCAATCCCGTGTCATAGAGGAAATTCTCATAAAATCAGATATTCCGTATCAGATTGTCGGCGGCATTAAGTTCTATGATCGTAAAGAAATTAAGGATATTCTCGCTTATTTGAGACTGGTTTCCAATCCGGATGATGATATATCGTTGCAACGCGTCATTAACGTCCCTAAGCGGGGAATCGGCGGAACGACGATGGACAAGCTGATGGAAGGGGCACAGATGCGGGGCATCTCGGCTTTCGCTATGCTGCGGAATCTGGATGTGTTGGACATCGCGCCGCGCACCAAGAGCATGATGGCCGAGTTTCGTAATCTAATTGATCATCTTACGCAGATGGTGGAGTACCTCTCGGTTACCGAATTAACAGAGCAAATGCTGGAGATGTCCGAATACAAGCTTGAACTGCATCGTGAAGGGACGATTGAATCCAAGTCCAGGCTGGAGAACATTGAGGAGTTCCTGTCCGTTACGCTGGAGTTTGAGAAACGTAACGACGATAAGTCACTGCTTTCCTTCCTTACCGATTTGGCATTGATCGCGGATATTGATTCCATGGACAAGGATGAGGAAGTGAAGGATTCCGTTGTGCTCATGACGATGCACAGCGCCAAAGGCCTCGAGTTCCCGGTCGTCTTTATCTGCGGCATGGAAGAGAACGTATTCCCGCATTCCCGCGTACAGAATGACGCGGAAGAGCTTGAGGAAGAGCGACGACTGGCTTATGTCGGCATTACCCGTGCGGAGAGAGAACTGTTCCTGACTTCCGCACGCATGCGGACGCTGTTCGGACGAACCGCGGCGAACGCGCCGTCCCGTTTCCTTGAAGAGATCCCCGACGACTTCAAGGAGCTGGTTTCACCGACACGCGGCTTTGGCCGAAGTGTCGGAGGAACGGGCTTCGCGCGCGGCGGGCGCGGAGCGGGCGGTGGCGCCAGCGGCGGCAGCTTCGGCGGAGCTAACCCGTTCGGGGGAGCGGCCTTCGGCGCCGCAAGCGGCGGTCCGGTGAAGACGCAGATGACTTCGGCGCCGGCTGTAAACCGGCCGAAGCCGGGCGAGTTTGGCGTAGGCGACAAAGTGTCCCACGGCAAGTGGGGCACGGGCACGATTGTGGCCATGAAGGGTTCGGGCGACGATACCGAACTCCAGATCGCGTTCCCTGCGCCGGTCGGTGTTAAGCGGCTGTTGGCGGGTTTTGCTCCAATCACCAAAGTGTAACGACATATTGTTGCGCTTGTATATAGATGGAAAGTTAACAAGAGAGGAAGATCCCCTATGTCGACGGCCATGGACGACCGCACCGAGGAGATTCAGCAGCTGATAGACCTGATTCTAAGTCATAATTATCAATATTATACGCTCGACAAGCCTTCCATCAGCGATGCTGAATACGATAAGCTCTATGATCGTTTGGCTCTGCTGGAGAAGGAAACAGGCATTGTCATGCCTCATTCGCCTACGCAACGGATTGGCGGCGATGTGCTTAAAGGTTTTGCGCCTCATAAGCATTTATCGCGGCTGTGGAGTTTGGATAAAGCCCAGAATTTTGAACATCTCCTAGCATGGCAGCAAAGAGCAGTACGATTGATTAACGATTACAACAGCAAGAATCCGGAGACTCCTTTGCCCGAGCCATCCTATGTTATTGAGCTGAAGTATGACGGTTTAACGCTCAATCTTACATATGAGAACGGGGAGTTAGTCTCGGCTGCAACCCGGGGCAACGGCACGGTAGGCGAGGAGATTATGGCACAGGTCAGAACCATTAAATCGGTTCCGCTGCAGATTCCTTTTCGCACGGGCAAGGTTGAGGTTCAAGGTGAAGGCTTGATGTATCTGTCTGTGCTGGAATCTTACAATAAGACGGCTGCGGAGCCGCTCAAGAATGCCCGGAATGCGGCAGCCGGCGCTTTGCGCAATCTCAATCCGAAGGTGACGGCATCGCGTAAATTGGATGCTTTCTTCTATAACATTGGTTACAAGGAAAATTTATCTTTTACGAATCATCGGGAAATGCATGATTTTCTGAGAGAGAATAGGTTCAAGGTCAATTCATTTGCGCACTATTGCGATACGATGGACGATGTATTTACAGAATTGCAGAAGGTGGAAGCTTCGCGCCATGATCTGGACTTTTTGATTGACGGCGCGGTGATTAAGCTCGTGGATTTACGTACCCGTGAAGTGCTGGGGTATACGGATAAATTTCCGCGTTGGGCGGTTGCTTATAAATTTGAGGCTGAGGAAACGACTACGATACTGGAACATGTGAACTGGGAAGTAGGCCGTACCGGCAAAATCACTCCGTTAGCCAACGTAGAACCCGTTGATATCGGTGGCGTGACCGTAAAAAATTGTACGTTAAATAATGTGGGGGATATTGACCGTAAAGGGCTGAAGCACGCGCTGGGCACATTGGTGTACATCCGCAGGGCCAATGACGTAATCCCTGAGATGATCGGTAAAGTGACCGATGAACAAGACGGTGGTGAAATTATTGCGCCTACACACTGTCCGGCATGCGGTTCTGTGTTGGAAGAGAAGGGCGCGCATCTTTTCTGCGTGAACAAGTACGGTTGCCGTCCGCAATTAGTGGGCCGTATTGTACATTTTGCATCCCGGGATGCTATGGATATTGAGACATTCAGTAATATGACGGCGGAGCAGTTATATGATGAGCGGGGGGTTAAAGACCCGGCAGACCTCTATGACCTGACTTTGGAAGATTTGATGGGTCTTGCGCGGTTTGGAACCAAGAAGGCGACAAACTTGCTGGCATCCATTGAGAAGAGCAAGGAAGTTGATCTTGCATCCTT